>NZ_JBEYID010000032.1:0-87659 GCF_040635605.1 Streptosporangium sp. NPDC006930
CGGTGAGGTCTCCACGCGCCATGACCATGGCCTACCAGGGCGGCAAACCACCGCGCAGGCGAATCCCACTGATCTCAACCCCGTACAGGCCCTAGACCCGTTCGTCGCGGGCCGGCGGTTCCGTGGGCCGATCCGGTACGACGGGTGATCACCCCAGGGCGATCGGATCACACGCGGAACACATGGCCGGCATACGGTGGCGGCGCCCGGCCGATCGAGGGCGCCGCGCCTTCCGGGTCATCCGGCGACACGGCCTGACGCCGAAGCCGCCACGCGGGGGTGCCCTGCGTGGCTACTTCGGCGACGGGCCGGCGCTATTCGGCGGCCGGACGGTAGCCCAGGACGATGGCACCGGAGCTGAAGGGCGCCGTGCCGGCCGGCTTCCAGGAGGAGGTGGCGACACCGCCGGGGAACAGGCGCTTGCCGGACAGGCGGCCGCGGCCGGTCAGGCCAGGTCCCACAGCAGGCGGTAGTAGGCGATGCGCTCGGAATCGGGGACGATTCCGTACGCCTCGTACACGACACCGTCGTAGCCGGGGCCGTAGTTCCAGTCCATGCTCCACGCCGCGACCGCGAGGTCCGCCCACCGGTCGGCCACGCCGAGCGAGCCCAGGTCGACGTGCGCGGCGAACGTGCCGTCCTCGTGCAGCAGGGTGTTGGGGACACACGCGTCCCCGTGGCAGACGACGAGGCGATCGACGGCGGGCGGATTCCCGATGCGGGCCCGCGCCTCCGCGAGCCCCAGGTGCCGGTGCTCGGGGAACCAGTCGGCGGGTCCCTCACCGTCGGCGACGCGTTCGTCGGCACGCGCGAGCCGCCGCTCGACACCCCATTCGTACGGGCACCGGTCCGCGGGCAGGGTGTCGTGAAGCAGGCGCAGCCCTCGGCCGATCGCGGCCGCCGCGGTCGCCGGGGCGACGCTCCAACGGGGATCCACCGCAGAAAAGCCCGGGACCGCCGCCGTGAGCAGCCACGCGCCGTCGGCGTCCGTGCCGTGCTCGAGGACCCGCGGGACGGTCACCCATCTCCGCGCCCAGATCAGGCGCTCCGCCTCCCCCTGAAGATCGATCTCCGGGGTGCCGGCGGCGACCCACTTGGCGTATCTGATGCCACCGCGTCCGTCTTCGAGGCGGAACGTCAGCCCGCCGAGCTCGTTGCGCCACACCGGGGTGACGGTGTCACCGGCGGCGAGCGCCGTGACGACGTCGGGAACGGTGACGGGGCCGGTCGGGATCTCGGAGATGACGGGACGGCTCATGAGACCCCCATCCTTCATAGGCGCGGCGCCGACGGCAAACGGTTTTCCCGCCGGAGAGTGCCCGGCCCGTGCTCCGGTGCCCGCGGCCGGCATCGCCTGATCCACCGCGGGCACCCGTCGCGGTGCGCGTGCGGCCGGCCGCCGTTCGATCAGGCGTTCCCCTTCTCCTCCGAGAGGGATCCGGCGTCCGGGGCGAACTGCGCCAGCGAGACCTCGGTGGCGGCGGCGATCTCGGCGGAGTCGGCGGTGCCCGAGGCCTCGACCGCCGCGACCCACGCGTGGACCGACTGCCGGCAGAACTCCTGACCCTCCGGCGAGTTCGCCGCCGCGACCGGGTCGTCACTCACCTCCCCGGCGACGAACAGGCCCAGCGCCATGAGGGCGCCGTCCCATCCTGGCCCGACATAGAGCGCGCCCGCGCCGCTGCCGGCCATCTCCAGGGGGACGGTGTGCTCAAGTTCGAGGGTGGTCGCCTCCTCCCCGTCGGGGGACAGGCGCAACTCGACCAGGCTGCTCTCGCCTCCGAACGTCACCTTCAGCAGGCTGGGAGGCTCGCAGCGCAGGATCCGGCCCCCCGCGTTGCCCTCCAGCTGGAAGTCGCCGCCGACCCGCAGCTCGCCGCTGATCGGCAGGAACCAGCGCTTCATGCGGTCGGGGTCGGTCAGCGCCTCCCACACGTCATGGATCGGCGCCTCGTAGCGGCGGCGCAGCAGGACGCCGACGGCCTCGCCGACGGCGGTCGGCCGGTTGCCGACCTCACGGTTGATGGCATTGATCTGGGCGATGATGTCGATCATGGATTTTTCTTCTCCTTGGCAGGGGGGCGACCGTCGGCCACCGCGCCCGGATCGTCGGTCGGGTGGCGTTCGCCGCGGGTGAGTTCGGTGGCCAGCACGTCCAGATGCCGGCTCCAGAACCGGCGGAAGCGTTCCAGCCACAGGTCGATCTCCCGAAGGGGGGCGGAGTCCATGGCGTACAGGCGGCGGACGCCTTCGGCCCGGACCGTCGCGAACCCGTTCTCCCTCAGCACCCGCAGATGCTGCGAAACCGCCGAGTGGGAGAGCTTGAACTCCTCCCGGATGACCGCGGTGATCGCACCGGAGCTCCGCTCGCCGTCGGCGAGCAGCTCCAGGATCCGGCGCCGGACCGGATCACCGAGAACATCGAAGGCGTGCACAGGACACATTATTTCAGCATTCACTTATATAAGTCAATGCTGTTATATGGGCGACGGGACTCACCCGCCTTCGGCCACAACACCACCGCCCTCAGGGCCCGAACCCCTGCCGGAGGTCGACACCTCCAGGATCACCGAAGGTCCCGCCGCCCATGCCGGGCGCGACAGGACCTCTCGGCGGCCCGGGGTCAGGCGCGGCGCAACCCGACGTACTGGAGTTCGGCGAAGGCGCCGACCAGCAGAGCCTGGGCGACGACGAAGGCGACACCCAGCGGGTTCGGGTCCACCCAGCCCGTGAACAGCAACAGGACACTGTCCACGGCCCACAGCGCGTTGACGACGATCAGCGTCCAGACGCCCGCCCTGGGCGGAACCGGACGGGTGGCTAGATAGGCGACGAACGCCGTGAACGGCAGCAGCCCGATCCCGGCCCAGCGGATCAACGGCTCAGGGAGGGCGAGCAGACCGGCGAGCGGGGTCGCCGCGACGGCCAGCAGGAGCGCGAACCCTCCGGTGAGGACGGCGTCCGTCCTTAGCGCGCGGGTCAGCAGGGAGGTGCGGCGAGCGGTGGGGGCGGTCGTGGTCATCGATGTCTCCTTCGCTGAGGGTGTCGGGTTTCGACACGCCCAGCACACCGCCCCACCCGCTGCCATCTGCAGACATGGCACTGCCATTCACTGCCGATTCTCACGACGAAGATCATCGGCGACGAGTTTGGCCGCCACGTTCTGCCAGTTGTAGAGCGTACGTTCGGGAACCTCGCGGACAAACCAGTCGAACGCCTGCCGCTCGGCGGCGGCGAGCCCACCTCGGTCGGCCCCGCGCCGGTAGGGACGCAACCCTCGAACGTACGGGAAGTACAGCACGTTGTAGAAGCGCCACTCCTCACTGGTGCCGAACTCGCCGTCGCGGGGCTTGAGCCGCTGGATGCTCTCCAGCAGCAGGTGCTTCAACTCGGCCGCCCGCTCCAGGGGGATGTCACCGGTGATCCGCGCGTCGATCACCGGCAGGTTCGCGAGCGGGCTGCTGGCGAGCTTGCCCAGGTCGCCGTAGTTGGCCAGGGCGCGCCGCGTCAGCCGGACGAACTCGGCCTCGTCCGGCGGCGGCGGACCCTGCTCGCGGCGCGGTAGCGCCTCGGACGTCTCGCGCAGCTCGGCCCGCTCGCGGCGGATCCCCGAGTCGCCGGGAAAGGCGATCCGGTCCAGCGCCCGATGCACAGGGCCGGCCAGCGTCTGCGCGGCGACGGCCACCGCGATCACGCCGAACAACAGCGCCGAGAGGGCGGGCGTGGACTCGCCGAGCGCGACGGCCAGGGCGACCTGGCCGCCGGAGGCGACGGCCACGGCCGTCGCCCCCAGCAGGGACCGCAGCATGTCGCGCCAGAGTGCCTCCCCCGCCTGGAACGCGCTGGACATCGCGATGGCCACGCCCAGCAGGACCATGTCCACGTCGATGGCGACGATGGAGAGCAGACCGGGCGGGCCGAACAGCGGGAACACGAGCAGCGCCGCCCCCAGCCAGAAGAACAGCGTGGCGACCACCACCAGCCACCCGGCCCGCGGCGGCCTGGCCCGCACGAGCAGCACCAGCACCCCGGCCAGCGGTCCCAGCAGCAGTACCCCGGCCACCACCCGCGCCGCGAGGCTCACCCCCTCCCCCAGGCCGGCCACCAGCAGCCACGCGAACACCACGAGCGTGAGCGGGACGAGCCCTCTGGACCAGACCCGGTCCAGCCGCTCACCACCGGGAACGAGGGTCAGTACGGCGCCCGTCCAGAGCAGCGCCGGCAGGCAGACCAGCGTGATCTCGACCGCGCCCAGCACCTTCACCGCGTTATCCGGTACGGCGGTGAGCACCTGGGCGATCGCCAGCGCGACGGCGTAGGCCAGCAGCCCCAGTCCGGCCCGCCTCGGCCCGCGCTCGCGAGGGTCCCGGGCGATCACGTAACACCCGAGCCACCAGGTGAGCCCGAACACGGTCGCGACGGCGAAAAGCATCGGCCTCCCTTCCCGCTCCCTTATGGTCCTTTCCGGGCGCGAGCGTATCGGCCGCGCGCCGCGGGTCGATCGTCAGGTGGACCGAGATCGCTAGGGAAGGAAGGTGATCTTGATTTTCGTCTGTTCATGGCCCCGCGCGGGCGCCTTTACATTGTAGATCAACAACCGCCGGCCCTCGCGACGGAGAGTTTCTCGCGTCGAGCCCGCCGACTCACCGGATCCGCGACTCGATGCCGTCCAGCAGGTAGTCCAGCCCGGTGCCGAACACCTGGTCCCAGTCGTTGCCGATCGGGGCCCCGTGCGCGGCGAGAGTCGGATACAGCTCGCCGTCGGCCCGCAACCGCAGCTCGGCGGCCCGCCTCCACCCGACCTCGCCGTACGCGGCCCCGGCGACCTGCATCGTCGCGGAACCGATGACGTAGTTGGCCAGGGCATAGGCGGCGGCGGTGAGGCCGGGACCGGTGAAACCCGCCCCCGCGAGCGCGGCGTGCAGGTATTCGGTGCGGGCCAGGACGTTGGGACCCAGCAGGGGACGGTCGAGCACCGCCACCGACCACGGGTGGCGCAGCATGGTGGCGCGCCACTCGGTGATCAGAGCGGTGACGTCGTCGCGCCACGCGCCTCGCGACGCCGGCGGGACGGGCACCTCGCCGAACACGGCGTCGAGTGCGAGATCCAGCACGTCGTCCTTGGTCTCCACATGCAGGTAGAGCGTGGTGGCGGCGGTCCCCAGCCGCTCGGCGAGGCGGCGCATGGTCAGCCGATCGGCCCCCTCCTCGTCCAGGAGCTCCACGGCCGCCCCCACGATCCGCCCGAGGGTGACGACCGGCTCGGCCCTGCCCGCGCGCGGGGGGCGCAGCCACACCCCAGGCGCCGCCTCACCGCTCCGGCGCCGCGTTCTTCTGCCCGGCGTAGCGCTCACGCCCCTCCGATCTCCGACTCTCCCACCCTGGGGATCCTAATGGGTTGAGAAGCGGCCCGATCAATGTTCATAGTGTATGACCAATGTTCTAACTGCGGTTTCTCCCGCGTGACACGCTGAGGACCGCCACCTTCAAGGAGACTCCACCGTGGGACATGTCGAGGCCGACGAGCTCACCTACGTACTGCCGGACGGACGGCTGCTGCTCAACGAGGTGTCCTTTCGCGTGGGCGACGGCGTCACCGCGGCGCTGGTCGGCCCCAACGGAGCGGGAAAGACCACCCTGATACGACTGATCGCCGGCGACCTCCGTCCCTCTTCCGGGCGGATCATCGCGTCCGGCGGGCTCGGTGTGATGCGCCAGTTCATCGGGGGCATCCGCGGAGGTCAGACGGTACGCGAGCTGCTGCTGTCGGTGGCCCCGCAGCGCGTGCGCGCCGCGACCGCCGAGTTGGAGCGGGCCGAGCGCGCGATGGGCGAGCGCGACCTGGAGGAGACCCAGCTCGCCTACGCCCGCGCCCTCGGCGACTACGCCGACGCCGGTGGCTACGACATCGAGGTCACCTGGAGTGCCTGCACCACCTCGGCGATGGGTGCCGGCTACGAGCACGTGGCAGACCGCGACGTCGGCACGCTGTCGGGCGGGGAGCAGAAAAGGCTCGCGCTGGAGGCTCTCCTGCGCGGCCCCGACCAGGTCCTGCTGCTCGACGAACCGGACAACTACCTGGACGTCTCCGGCAAGCAGTGGCTGGAGGAACAGCTGGGGGCCACCAGGAAGACCGTCCTGCTCGTCTTCCACGACCGCAGGCTGATCGCCAACACGGCGACCCGCGTCATCACCGTGGAGTCACGCGGGGTGTGGACCCACGGCGGAGACTTCGCCACCTACGCCCAGGCCCGTCTCGACCGCAACGAGCGCCTGCACGAGCGCCGCCGCCGCTGGGACGAGGAGCACGCCCGCCTCAGGAAACTGGTCCACACCCTGCGCCAGAAGGCGACCAACAACGACGCCGTCGCCTCCGCCTACCGGGCCGCCCAGACCCGGCTGGGCAGGTTCGAGGAGGCGGGCCCGCCCGAGAGCGCGCCCAAGGAGCAGAACGTCCGGATGCGCCTGAGCGGAGGCCGTACCGGCAAGCGCGCGCTCACCTGCACCCGCCTGGAGCTCACCGGCCTGACGGAGCCGTTCGACGTCGAGATCCACTACGGAGAGCGGGTCGCGATCCTCGGCCCGAACGGCTCCGGCAAGTCCCACTTCCTGCGACTGCTGGCCGAATCGGGGGGCGGCACCCCCTCCCCCGCGTCCATGCCGCCGGACCCGGTACGCCACCGGGGCACCGTGGAACTCGGGGCCAGGGTCGTACCCGGCTACTTCGTCCAGACGCACGCCCGGCCCGACCTGGCCGGAAGGACTCCCGCCGACATCGTCACGGCCGCCGGATCGCTCACGCTCAACGACGCCATGGCCTCCCTCGCCCGCTACGAGCTCGCCCCCGCAGGCCGGCAGCTCTTCGAGACCCTTTCGGGCGGGCAGCAGGCGCGCCTGCAGATCCTGCTGCTCGAACTGTCGGGAGCCACCCTGCTGCTGCTCGACGAGCCGACCGACAACCTCGACCTGGCCAGCGCACAGGCACTCCAGGACGGCCTCGCCTCCTTCTCCGGCACCGTGCTCGCCGTCACCCACGACCGATGGTTCGCCGACGACTTCGACCGCTTCCTGATCTTCGGCGCAGACGGGGAGGTCCGGGAGTCCGGCGAACCCCTCTGGCAGCCGGACCGGGACCGCCGCGCACGATGACGGGCCGGGAAACGACGGTGAACATGTCACCGGCCTCGACCCGGCGGAGCCGCGTCCGATTCGTACAAGACAGCCCCGGCGAGTACCCGCCATCATCGGATGGCATGAGTGACAGCATCCTTGACGCCGCTTCGGCCTTCATCCTCCGCGAGGGACGCCTGCTCGAGCGCCGCCTGTTCGCCACGCTTTTCCAGGCGGCGCCCGTCACCGGAGTGGTGGACGCCCTGCGCGGCTATCGCAACGAGGACGGCGGCTTCGGTCACGGCCTCGAACCCGACAAGCGCTGCCCCGAGAGCCTGCCCATCGACGTGGAGGTCGCGTTCCAGACGTTGTCGACGGCCGGCGCACCCGGGACCGACCCGATGGTGTCGCACGCGTGCGACTGGCTCGCGACGGTCGCCGCACCCGATGGAGCAGTCCCCCTCTCCCTGCCGGTCATGGAGTCCTACCCCAGGGCCGCGCACTGGTCGGACTGGACCTACGCGCCGGGGCTGAACCCCACCGCCGGGCTGGCCGGGCTGCTGCACGGGATGGGCGTGGAGCACCCCTGGCTCACCCGGGCCACCGACTGGTGCTGGTCGGCGCTGGAGAAGGGATTTCCCGACGACGCGCACGCCATGTCCGAGACGCTCGTGTTCCTCGAACACGTCCCGGACCGCGACCGGGCCGAACGCCTCGCCGAACGGGTGGGCGAGTGGCTCCCCAAGCTGAAGTGGTACCGGAGCGACCCCGCTGACCCGGAGTACGGGGTCACCCCCCTGCATCTGGCTCCCCACCCCGACAGCCGCTGGCGCCGGTTGTTCTCCGACGACGTGATCGAAGGCCACCTCGACCGGCTCGCCGCCGACCAGCGGCCCGACGGAGGGTGGGCCATCACCTGGGAGCCTCCCGGCGCGGCCGCCACCCTGGAGTACCGGGGGGTGGAGACCCTGCGTGCCCTCCGAGTGCTCGGCGCCTACGGGAGGGTGCCGTCGAACTGAGGCTCGCCACCGAAATCCGGACCGCCGCGGCGGCACGCGCGGGGTGAGCGGTGCCGCGTCGTCGCCGAAGCGGGCCAGGACCGCGCCCCGGACCCCGTGTAATGACCTGCTCGGCGCCCGCCTCCGCGCAGCCTACCGGCAATCGCCCGGCGGGCAGGGCCCGGTCAGAGGGCGCGACGACCAGTTGGTGACCGCCACAGGGTTCGGCCTCACCGTCCCCGGGAGGGACGGGCGGGCCCTTCCTCGGGCCGGTGAAAACCTGTGGCGGGGCGGCGGGGAGCGATGCCAGGGTTCCCGGATGACCGTACCTCGCGTTGATCTGCTCGTCCGGCAACTCGACATCGCATGGGCGCTGTTCGAGTATCACCTGAAGGACCTCGACGACCCGGCCTGCCTCTGGGAACCCGCGCCCGGCTGCTGGACCGTCCGGCCCGACGGCCGGGGCCGCTGGGTGGCCGACTGGGAGGTGCCCGAGCCCGATCCCGCGCCGGTCGTCTCGATCGGGTGGCTGACCTGGCACATCGGCTTCTGGTGGACGACCACCCTCGGGCACTGTTTCGGATCCGGGGCGCCCGAGCGCGAGGAGATCACCTGGCCGGGCACCGCCACGGCCGCGGCCGACTGGCTGCGCGGGCTGAAGGACGACTGGCGGGCGGCGCTGCTGCCGCTCACCGACGCCGACCTCGACTCGTCCGACAGGACCGCCGGGCTGCCGTGGGGGCAGGATCAGCGGCTGGTCGACATAGCGGGCTGGGTCACCGTCGAGCTGACCAAGAACGTCTCCGAGATCGGCCTCGTCCGCCACCTCCACGGCGCGCTGGGCCCGTCCTTACGAGATGCGAACGTCGTCGTGCCGTCCCCCTTCCACGAGCCGGGGCGGGGATAGCGTCGCCGCATGAGGACACTTGTCACCGGTTCTGCCGGGTTCATCGGAAGTCACGTGGTCGAAACCCTAAAGGAGGCCGGGCACGAGGTCGTCGGTCTCGACTCACGGGCCGGTGGCGGGGATGTGCGCGACGGCGCGGCACTGGACCGCGTGCTGGGCGGTGTCGACGCCGTGGTGCACCAGGCGGCGAAGGTGGGGCTCGGAGTGGATGTGTCCGACCTGCCGGACTACGCCTCGGTGAACGTGCTGGGCACCGCCACGCTGCTGGCCGCGATGGCGCGGCACGGCGTCGAGCGGCTGGTGCTGGCCTCGTCGATGGTGGTGTACGGCGAGGGCGCCTACGACTGCGCGGCCCACGGCCGGGTACGGCCTGGCCCCAGAACCCGCGACGACCTCGCCCGGGGAGAGTTCGAGCCCCGGTGTCCGCACTGCGGACTTTCCGTGACGTCCGCCGTCATCGGTGAGGACGCCCCGGCCGACCCGCGCAACGCCTACGCCACGACCAAGCTCGCCCAGGAGCATCTGGTGGCGAACTGGGCGCGCGAGACGCGCGGTGCCGCCTTCGCGTTGCGCTACCACAACGTGTACGGGCCCCGGATGCCGCGCGACACCCCGTACGCGGGGGTGGCGGCGATCTTCCGGTCGGCGCTGGAGGCGGGCCGGGCCCCTCGCGTGTTCGAGGACGGCCGCCAGCACCGGGACTTCGTGCACGTGCGTGACGTGGCGGCGGCCAACCTCGCGGCGCTCGGCGCGCTCGACACGTCGGCCCGGGGAACGCTCACCGCCTACAACATCGCGAGCGGGGAACCCCACACGGTCGGAGAGATGGCCGCGGCGCTCGCGGACGAGCGCGGCGGCCCGGCGCCCGTGACCACCGGCGAGTACCGGCTGGGCGACGTGCGGCACATCGTCGCCAGCCCGGAACGCGCGCGGGCCGAGCTGGGCTTTCTCGCCACGATTCCGTTCGCGGACGGGATGAAGGAGTTCGCCGGCGCCCCGCTCGGCTGACGGGAGTCACCGGGTCGGCTGATCGGGCGGACTCGACGCCTGGTAGCCGCCGGTGAGTGAGCGCTTTCTTCGGCTGGACCGATGTCGAGCCCCGAAGTCGGACCGGTCACCAGGGGGAGATGACGAGTCCCTGCAGCAGGAGCCCCGTCAGGGCCTGGGCGGCGAGCCAGCGGCGGCTCGGGGACCAGGCCGCCGCCAGGACGATCCAGGTGGCGTAGGGCACCCAGATGCGCTCGACCTCTCCCCTGGTCACCCCGCTGACGTCGAGGGCGAGCACGGCCACGATCGCCGCCGCGACCAGGACACGCGCGTCACCGGACACCGCCCGCAGCAGAGCGGGCACGCCGCGGGGCACCGTCCCCAGCGGGGCACGCGCACCGCCTGGCGCCATCCGCGCCAGGCCCGCGGCGGTCGCCGGGCCGGTCAGCAGGGCGAGCACGGCCAGGTTGGCGATGAGGAAGTAGAGGTAGGGTCGCGCCGCGCCGGGGTCGGCGGTCCACTCCGCGTGGGTGGCGAGCACTCCGGCCGGCCAGAGGAAGCCTCCCGCGGCGAAGGCGGCCGTAACCGCCGCCACCCCCGCCAGGCAGGCGACCGCGCTCGCGCGGGAGATCCGGGCGACGACAGCGGCGACCACCGGGATCAGCAGGTAGGGCACGAGACCGTAGCTGAGGTACGGCAACGCCCCCAGCAGTACTCCGGCCGCCACCCCGGAAAGGACACGCGCCCTGCCCGCGCCCCCGGACACCAGCAGTGCCACCCCCCAGGCGCCCACCCCCGCGAAGAAGGCGTCCATGCTCGTGGCGATCCAGACCGCGGCGGGGCTCAGGGCGAGGTACGGCAGCGCGCGCCTGGCCGCCACCTCCCCCGCGACGCTCCGGACGGTGACCGCGACCGCCACGACCGTCGAGCAGCCGACCAGCACGACCAGTACCGCCGCCCAGAACGGACCGGGCAGTCCCACCCTCGCCAGGACCCAGAGCACCAGCACGGGCAACGGCGGATGTCCCCGCACGTGGGTGGGGTAACCGGGAAGCCGCTCGGTGAAGGAGCCCAGCCAGCCCAGCGGGTCGTCCCCCACGGCGGGCAGCACGGCCGGATACTCGTGGGGACCGGTGAACGGCCTGGCCAGTCCCTCGCCTGAGACCGCGAGCAGCACCGTCCAGGCCAGAGCCGTGCCGTACGCGACGAGCAGGGCCGCGTCGAAGCGCAGCCGCGCGGTCAGGGCGGGCAGCACGGCGACCGCGAGGGCGCCGAGGAGCAGGGGCGGCAGAAGCGAGACCGACGGCGTGCGGAAGTGCCCGTGCAGTGGCGGCAGGTGATCGATGGGCAGCATGCCCAGCGCGTGCAGAACGGCTCCGGCGGCGAACGCCGCGACGACGAGCGAGACCCAGACGGCGAGCGCCCGCCCGCTCCGGCGGCCGCCGGGGTCATCGGGAGCGGAGGGAGCAACGGCCGCACGCGGACCCTCGACCTGCCGACGGGAGAGTTTGATCACCCTCCCACACTAGGTACGGG
The DNA here is from genome assembly GCF_040635605.1 of Streptosporangium sp. NPDC006930. Lineage (NCBI taxonomy): Bacteria > Bacillati > Actinomycetota > Actinomycetes > Streptosporangiales > Streptosporangiaceae > Streptosporangium > Streptosporangium sp. NPDC006930. The sequence continues at coordinate 11,539 of NZ_JBEYID010000032.1, forward strand.
CCGCTTTCTTTCCCTGACACGTCACTACTCCGTAAGAGTTGACAGGCCTTGTCGACCTTAGCGTTCTCAAACATGAAGATCGATGTTGTGCTCCCGTGCCTGGACGAGGAGACGGCTCTGCCGTGGGTGCTGGAGCGCATGCCCGACGGTTACCGGCCGATCGTGGTGGACAACGGTTCCACGGACGGATCGGCGCGGGTCGCGGCCGAGCTGGGAGCGCTGGTGGTGAGTGAGCCCAGACGCGGGTTCGGTGCCGCCTGTCACGCGGGACTGCTCGCCTCGACCGGCGAGGTGGTGTGCTTCATGGACGCCGACGCGTCGCTGGACCCGGGCCAGCTCCCTCGGGTGACCGAGCCGGTCGTCTCAGGTCGCGCCGACCTGATGCTCGGCAGGCGGGTTCCCGTGCTGGGAGCGGCCTGGCCGCTGCACGCGCGGCTGGGCAACGCCTTTCTCGGCCGGCGGCTGGCCGGGCGTACCGGCACCAGGCTCCGCGACATCGGACCGATGCGCGCCTGCCGCCGCGCGGACCTCCTCGCCCTGAACCTGGCCGACCGGCGTTTCGGCTACCCGTTGGAGATGGTGCTGCGCGCGGCCGACCAGGGCTGGCGGATCGCCGAGACCGGGGTGGACTACCTGCCTCGCGCCGGACGGTCCAAGGTCACCGGCACCGTACGCGGCACGCTGCGCGCGATCGGTGACATGCGCAAGGTCATGAGCGAACCGGGCGGCGCGCGATGACCGGCGACCGGAACGCGCCGCGGCGGGACCCGCACACCCGCGACGCCCGGAACACGACGCGACAAAGCGCGCCCTTCAAGGACGGCGGCCCGAACACGACACGGCGAACCGCGCGCCCCCGGGACGGCGAGCGGCGTGACGTGGTCGGCGCCGGGCAGGGCGGCCGGGCAGGCGGAGGTCAGGCCGTCCAGGCGGGCGACGGCCAGATCGTCGTCATCGCCAAGGAGCCGGTGGCGGGCGAGGTCAAGACCAGGCTCACCCCGCCGTTCAGCCCCGAGGAGGCCGCGACCCTGGCCACCGCCGCACTGGCCGACACCCTGGGCGCGGTGGCCGACGCTCCGGCACGCCACCGGGTGCTGGCGCTGCGCGGCGACATCGGCCCCTGGCTGCCGCCGGGTTTCACCGTCCTGCCGCAGCGGGGTGCCGGGCTGGACGAGCGGCTCGCCGCCGCCTTCGAGGACGCGTACCACTCCCGCCCCCTGCCCGTGGTTCTGATCGGCATGGACACCCCGCAGGTCACCCCGGCGCTCCTGACCGACGCGATGGCCGGGCTCGCCACCCGCGACGCCGTGTTCGGCCCCGCCGCCGACGGCGGCTTCTGGCTGCTCGGCCTGCGTCGGCCCGACCCCGCGCTCCTGCTCGGGGTGCCGATGTCGCGGCCCACGACCGGCGCCGCCCAGCTGCTGCGGCTGCGTGCGGCGGGCCTGTCGGTGGGCATGCTGCCCCTCCTGCGGGACGTGGACACCGCCGACGACGCCGCGGCGGTCGCGGCCCAGGCGCCCTCGTCCTGCTTCGCGACCGTCCTCGCCGCGCTCGGGACGAGGGCGATCCGGTGACCGGGCGACCGTACGACGCGCCGCCCGCCGCCCGGAGGGCACAGGTGATCCGGTGATCGGGCAGCTCTACGAGAAGTCCCTGGCGGGCGCCACCGTCGAGATGGAGTACGCCGACGGCAGGACCGCGCCCCTCGACGCGGCCCGCTGGCTCGCCCCGATCGACGGGGACGAGGCCATGCTGTCGCGGTGCGCGGCCCCCACCCTGGACGTCGGGTCCGGTCCCGGCCGCCTCACCGTCGCACTCGCGCGGCGAGGCGTTCCCGCCCTGGGCGTCGACATCGCCCCCTACGCCGTCCGGCTCACCCGGCGCGCGGGAGGCCGGGCGATCTGCCGCGACGTCTTCGACCACCTGCCCGGTCACGGCCGCTGGGCCACCGTGCTGCTCGCCGACGGCAACATCGGGATCGGCGGCGCCCCGGACGCCCTGCTGCGCAGGGTCCGCGAGCTGGTACGGCCCGGGGGCGAGGTCATCGCCGAGGTTCAGCCACCGAGCGTGTCGGGCCGCGTCGAGCATCTGCGGCTGCGCGGCCGCGAGCTAGCCGGCCCGTGGTTCGGCTGGGCCACCGTGTCCGTCTCCGACCTGGGAACCCTCGCCGGGCGTAATGGTTTCTCCCGGGTGGACTCGTGGAAGGAGGCCGGAAGGTGGTTCGCGAGCCTGCGCTGACGGGGAAGGTCCACCGGAACGCCACGCTCGGAGGGCGTCGTTCTTTTCCTCGGCGTTGTGCCGCTCGAACGCGTCGGGAGGTGACGCACCGCGCCTTCCGGCATCACAGGTCGGCGACGACGCTCGCCATATGACATGCCGATGGACAGCGGTGGATCGAATTCGTCGATTATCGACAAAGGCTCACCGGAGGTGAGCCGACGGCGAACGGGGCATCCCGTCTCCCGGAGCGCTGCCCTGCGGAGGAGAATCGATCCCCTTGTCCGGGGAACTCTCGTGTCGTGCGGATCCCTTAGCGCCTGAAGACAAGCCGCCACGGCATCAGGGCCGATTCCCACTGCACCCGGAGGCTCATCTTCGAGTCACCCGCCCGGCGGTCGGAGAAATGGATGGGGATCTCGACGATCGTCATTCCGGCCCTGATCGCCCGATAGTGCATCTCCACCTGGAAGCTGTAACCCCCCGAGGAGATCGTGCCGAGGTCCAGGGCGGTGAGGCTTTCCGCCCGCCAGATCTTGAACCCGGCGGTCACGTCCCGCAGCCCGAGGCGCAGGATGGTGCGGACGTAGAAGTTCGCCCACCTCGACAGGGCCCGCCGCCACAGGCTCCACTCGGCGGCCAGCGTCCCGCCCGGCACGTACCGGCTGCCGATCACGCACGCCGCCCCCGTCGCCCGCACGGTCTCCAGCAGACGCGGAACGGCGTCGACGGGGTGCGAGAAGTCGGAGTCCATCTGCACCACGAACTCCGCCCCCGCCGAGAGCGCGGTCTCCATGCCGTCGACGTAGGCGCGCCCGAGCCCCTCCCTGACCTGCCGGTGCACCACGTCGACCCGGCCGGGGTGCGCGGCGGCCAGTCGGTCGGCCACCTGGCCCGTACCGTCCGGGGAGTCGTCGTCGACCACCAGGATTCGCAGGCCGTCGAGCGGCAACGCGAGCAGGGCCTCCGCGATCGACGGAAGGTTGTCCGCCTCGTTGAACGTCGGGATCACGACGGTGACGGTGGCCATGGTCGGGGTCAGGGCCTTCCGGGATCGATGGTCGGATGTTCTTCGTCGCGAACGACGTGGCGCCGCCTTCCGGTGATGTCCGACACCGGAAGGGACGAAGATCAACCCAATGCTAGCGGCCGGCGGCCCGGCCGCGCCGTTCCCCTCCCGACCGAAGGTCACCGCACGTCGTGTCGCCATGAGTATGAGCAGTAAAAACCCATTGCGCTCACATCAGGTCGACGTATTCTAAAGGATCATCCATTCATAATGGAACCGGGCGGCGACCGATTATCGCGGGGACATTATGCGGGCCGAATCCATGTCGGCCGGCCAACCCCTGGAAATCGCCTGTGACGAGTCCGGTTCGGAGGGTGAGAATCTCATCGGGGGGAACGCCGATGTCTTCACGCACGCCGGCCTGTGCCTGGACGTCGAGTCGGCGGCCGGCCGCATTCGGGAGATACAAAAAATGGCGCCCTCTCCAGCGGTGGAATACAAGGCCGATCTTCTGCTCCGCGAGAAGAACAGGCCGGCGAGGTACCGGAACGGCGCGGAAGACAGCGTCGGACGAGCTCAACGGCCGGGGTGACGCGGAGCTCACCGTCCTGCTGCGACCGTACGTGGATCCGTTCTCGGCCTGAGGAGACGACCGGAGCCGGCCCCTGCTGGAGCCCGCCCCCGGCACCCGTTCGCAAGGCCCGGGCGACTCCCCCCGGCGTGCGACCAGGTTGCATTACTGGATAGCGATAGTATCTAATACTGGATAGTTCAACTATCCGAGTAAGAGGTGCGTCGATGTCCGCATTCGTGGTTGAAATCGTTCTCGTGGCCGCCACCCTGGGCTTCCGAGCGCTGGGCGCGCTCGGCGCCCGCCGCTTCGCCACCTGGCCGGTGAGCGCGGCACACGGGATGGCCGCCATGCTCGTCGTCACCGCCACCGCGCACTTCGTCCCGGCCGAGGTGACCTTCATGCCCAACCACGCCGACCTGGTGCGCATGGTGCCGCCCGTCGTGCCGTTCCCCGGCGCCGTGGTCTACGCGACCGGCGTGCTGGAACTCCTCGGCGCCGCGGGACTCGTGGTCGCCGCGACACGCCGGGCCGCCGGGATCGGCCTGGCCGCTCTCTACGTGCTGCTGCTTCCCGCCAACGTCTATGCGGCCGTCGCCGACGTCCCCTTCAACGGCGACGAGGCGACGCCCCTGTGGCTCAGGGTCCCGCAGCAGATCCTGTACATCGCCATCGCGCTCTGGGCGGCCAGGTCGGCCGACACCACCCTGACCCGCCCCGGCTGGACCACGCGATCTCTCCGCGCCGAGAGCTCGGAGTCCGCGGCCCGCTGAGCAGCGGACGTCTCGCGGGACGGACCGCCGTCCGGCGCCAAGACCGTGCCGCGAGAAAGAAAGAGAGCGGCCCGGCCTTGGCGACGAGTCCGGGACGGCGGCCCTTCTCATTCCTCCCGCAGCCCCTCCGGCCGCAGCGTCCGGCGCAGGATCGGCCGGGCGGCCCGCGCCACCAGCACCGCGGCCAGCACGCCGATCCCCACCATGAGCATCGCCCGGGCGGCGGCGACGGAGAGCGCCGCCGGCAGGTAGATGTCCGCCAGCGGCAGGACGACCACTCCCACCCCCGCGACGGCGGCCACGACGCACACCGGCAGCGCCGCGATGAGCGCCTGCCGGGTGAGGACCCGGCCCAGCGCGACGCCGGGCACGCCCGAGGCGGCCAGGGCCGCGAACGAGCGCCGGTGATCCAGCAGGTCCTCCGCCTGGTGCACCACGAGGGCGGCGGCCGAGGTGACCAGCGCGATCAGCAGGGCGAGGTCGACGAGCAGATAGGCCACACCCCAGGAGTGATCGATGCCGCCCCGGAGAAGGATCTGCCCCTGCTGAGCACCGACCGCGGAGCCGAAGAACACGGTCAGCCCCACCACCGCCAGCGCGCGGGCCCACCCCCGGGGGTCGGCCCCGACCATCCGGGCGGCCAGCAGGGTCTCCGCCGCCCCGGTGCGGTCGCCGATCCGCCGGGCGGCGGCCCTGATCAACCACGAGGCGGCGAGGACCAGACCGAACAGCAGGAGCACCATGCCGGCGGCCATGGACAGCGCCGCCCCGTACGGCACGACGGGGATTTTGTTCTTGAGTCCGGCGACGAACATCACGGCACCCGCCGCGGCCAGCGCCAGGTCGGACGCCCTGGGACCGGCCGGGGGTGTCCGCCGGACCACGCCCAGCGGTGAGGTCACCACGTGCCGTCCCGCCCTCAGCCCGGATATCGTCCCGACGAGCAGCACCACCGCGAGGATCGCCAGGATCTGCGCCGGCGGGACACGGGGTACCGCGCCTTCCAGTGACCACGCCGGCACCAGGTGCGCCACCAGGTACAGCGCGACGCCGGACACCCCGCCCAGCAGGGTCCGCCACCCGCTCTCGTACGCCCCGAGCAGGCGCACCTCGCGCGGCGTGGCCCCGGCCAGCCGGAGCGCGGCGAGCCTGCGCTCCCTCGTCGCGGCGGCCAGACGGCTCACCTGATGGACGAAGGCCATGGTGGGCACGACCAGCAGGGCCAGCGCCAGCGCGGTGACGAGCCGTGCGTCCCTGCCGGAGAAGAAGCCGAGATACTCGATCCGCCTCTCGACGAGAAAACCCTCGGGGTGGCGCGAGACGCCGAGTCCGAACGCCAGCAGGTTCGCCGCCACGCACAGCAGGAAGGTCGCGAGCGCCGCCCCCACGGCCATGAGACGCCCCCGTACCCGCTCGCGCCGCGACCCACCCCTGGCGAGCATCCGCATCACGGTGATCACACGGTCACCCCGGCCATCCTGCCGTCGCGCAGCACGATCTCCCGGTCGGCGTAGGCGGCCACCCGGTTGTCATGGGTGACGATCACCAGGGTGGTGCCGTCCGCGCGCGCCGTGCCGACGAGCTCGTCCATCACCCGCTCACCGGCCAGCGAGTCGAGCGCGCCGGTCGGCTCGTCGGCGAAGACCACCCGCGGACCGGTGACCAGGGCGCGGGCCACGGCGACCCGCTGCAGCTGTCCGCCGGACAGCTCGCCGGGGCGCCGGGCCGCGCAGTCGGCCACCTCCAGCCGCTCCAGCCGGGACCGGGCGGCCAGCAGCGACTCCTGGCGTCCGTGCCGGTTGAACAGCTGCGGCAGCGCCACGTTCTCCTCGGCGGTCAGTTCGGGGACGAGCCCGCCGGACTGGAAGACGACACCGAAGCTCTCCCTGCGCAGCTTCGTCCGGTCGGCGTCGTCGAGGGTGTCGACGCGCCGCCCGTCGAAGTGGACCTCCCCCGACTCGGGACGGATGATCCCGGCCAGGCAGTGCAGCAGGGTCGACTTGCCGGAGCCACTCGGGCCGGTGATCGCGACGATCTCCCCGTCACCGATCTCCAGGGACACGCCGTCCAGTGCGACGGTTCTGCCGAAGGTCTTGCGTAACGCACGTGCCTCAAGCATCGATCTCCTCCTTGAGATCCGCGAGTCGTTCCATGGCCGTCTCGATCCAGCGCAGGTCGGCGTCGAGGTGCTGGAGGGCGTAGTCGGCGGCGAGCGCCTGCGCGGGGGACCCCGAGGCCCGCTCCGCGGTGAGCTCGCGCATCCGCGCCAGGTGGGCCGCGCGCTGCCTGACCAGGTAGCCGTCGGCGGCACCTCCGGCCACGATCGCCACCACCACGCGCGAGACGAGCGTGCTGGAAACGTGCGGCGCGGGTGTCTCCACCTGTTCCAGCCACCGGGTCAGCTCGGCCAGACCTTCCTCGGTGAGCGCGTACACCGTGCGCTCGGGGCCGCTCTCCTGCACGGTCTCCGCCACCTCGGCGAAGCCGTCCCTCTGCAGGCGCTGCAATGTCGCGTAGACCTGCCCGTACGCGAGCGGCCTGGCGCCCGGGAGGCGCTGGTCGTGCTCGCGTTTGAGTTCGTACCCGTGCTTGGGCCGCTCCGCGAGCAGCCCGAGCATCACGTGTCCTGTCGACATGATCGGAACTATACATTCAATACATACACTGAGCGAATAGAGGGATGCCGATCACCTTGCGCCAGGGGAGGCGAGCGCCGGTGTCGTCAGAAGAGGCCCCGGCAAAAGGTGCACCCGTGAGGCCGGTCGTCACATCGGCGGGCCCGGCTGCGTCACGCGGAAGGCCTGCACGTGCTCGGCCACCCAGTCGCGGAAGGTGCACCCGGTCGCGGAAGGTGCGCGCCGCGTTCCCGGTGACCTTCCGTACCCGCACGGAGTCCTCGCACGGAGTTCTCGCACGCGGCGACCGGAAAACGTGGCGTTGCTCCGATGCGTTTGTGGCACTACGGTTAACTTTGTGACTGCCGGGTCGGCCTTGGGCCAACAGCGAGTAGGGCACCCGGCCGAGGCGTGAGCCCCGGGCGGGCCAGAGGCCCTCCCCTCTTTTTCCTTTCGCGCTTTCAGCGCGATGCTTCCCCGTGGACGCGACCCGGATCTCTCCTCCGTGCTCTCCACGTCTCATGTGGCCACGCGCGCGGTTCCCGTCGGCTTTCCACGTTCCGCATGACGCCACATGCTCTCGCGGTGCCGGTCGTCGCCGGTCACCGCGGGTTTCGCGCCCTTCGTGAACCGGCCCCGGCGGTGAATCGCCGGCCGGGCCGGTCGCCCGGCGCGCCTTCCTGATTTCCCGCACCACGGTCGCGGTCGCCTCGTGGTGATTTCGTCCTGCCCATCGGACGTTCCTTCGTCATGCCCGCGAACAATCGCGGGACCATCGATCCCGGAGAAGAAAACAGAGAATGCCCAACGAATTCAACCAGCAGATCATCGAGGAGTTCCGCGCCAACGGCGGGCGGGTCGGCGGCCCCTTCGAAGGGGCCCGGCTGCTCCTGCTCACCACCGTCGGGGCACGGTCCGGCGCCCGGCACACGACCCCGCTCGGCTATCTTCCCGACGGTGGTGACCGGGTTCTGGTCATCGCCTCGGCAGGGGGTTCGCCGAACCACCCCGCCTGGTTCCACAACCTGGTTGCCAACCCTCTCGTCACGGTCGAGGACGGCATTTTCACCTACGAGGCGCGGGCCGCCGTCCTGGAGGGCGCCGAACGCGACCGCGTCTTCGCCCGCGCGGCCGAGGCCGACCCCGGGTGGGCCGAGTACCAGGCCAAGACGGCGCGTGTCATCCCGGTGGTCGCCCTCCAGCAGGTCGGCGGCGGGCCGCCGAACGCGTCGTCGGCGGGCGCGGCCCTCAGAATGGTCCACGAGGCGTTCCGGCGAGAGCTCGCCCTGATCCGCAAGGAGGTCACCGATTCGGGTCCCGGACTGGGCGCCCAGCTGCGGGTGAACTGCCTCACCCTCTGTCAGGGGCTGCACAACCATCACACCGGTGAGGACATCGCGCTGTTCCCCTTCCTCACCGGGCGCTATCCCGAACTCGCCCCGACCCTGGAGCGGCTGAGCCGGGAACACGAGAAGATCGCGGCTCTCATCGAGGAGTTGCGGGAGGTCATCTCCACCGAGGGTGCGGATCGGCTGCTGGTACTCCCCGAGGTCGAGCGGCTCACGGACGAGCTGGAAAGGCACCTGAGCTACGAGGAGGAGCAGTTGCTCCCGATCCTCGACGCGTAGAACCCCGCCGCCCGCGTACCGGTGACGTTCGCCGTCGGCCGGTACGCGGGTCACGCGCCCCGCGTCCGCTCCTCAGGCCCGCCACTCCCCTGTTTGCCGATTCGGCAACTAAGTTTGCCGGACTCGGAGGAGTGGGCGCAGTATTCACGGCGAACGGAGGTTTCACACATGACCGTACAAGCGGAACAGACCGTGACCGCCACCCCTGCGGGTGAGGAGCGGCGCTACGACGTCGTGGTCGTCGGCGGTGGCGCGGCCGGGCTGAGCGGGGCGCTGACCCTGGCCCGTGCGCGGCGCTCGGTGCTGGTGATCGACGCGGGCCGGCCGCGCAACGCTCCGGCGTCACACGTGCACTCCTACCTGACGCGCGACGGCACGCCCCCCTCGGAGCTGGTGGCCGCGGGGCGCGCGGAGGTGACCCGCTACGGCGGCGAGATCATGCGGGGTGACGTCGTGGCGGCCGAGCGCCTGGACACCGGAGGTTTCCGCGTCGCCGTCGACGGCGGGATCTCGGTCGTGGCGGACCGGCTGCTCGTGACCACCGGTCTGGTCGACGAGCTGCCCGAGGTGCCGGGCCTGAGGGAACGCTGGGGGCGCGAGGTCCTGCACTGCCCGTACTGCCACGGCTGGGAGGTGCGTGATCAGGCGATCGGCGTCCTCGCCACCGGGCCGCTCGCGGTTCACCAGGCCCTGCTGTGGCGGCAGTGGAGCAGGGACGTGACCTTCTTCTCGCACACCGCGCCCGAGTTCGGCGCCGAGGAGTACGAGCAGCTCGCCGCCCGCGACATCGCCGTGGTCGACGGGCCGGTGACGGCGCTGGAGGTGGCGGACGACCGGCTCAGCGGCCTGCGTCTGGCCGACGGCCGGGTGATCCCCCTTCAGGCTCTCGTGGTGACCCCGCGCTTCACCGCCCGCTCCGGCCTCCTCACCGGCCTGGGCCTGGAGACGACCGACCAGGAGATGGGCGGGCACGTGGTCGGCAGCTACGTCGCCGCCGACCCGTCCGGGGCGACGGCGCTGCCCGGGGTGTGGGTGGCAGGGAACGTCACCGCACTGACCGATCAGGTGATCGGTGCCGCCGCGGCGGGCGGGCGTGCGGGCGCCGCGATCAACGCCGACCTGGTCGCCGAGGAGACCCGCCGGGCCGTCACCGCCCGCCGCGACTCCGACCGGCACGAGCACGCGCGGGAGGGTGTCGTCCCCGAGGAGGAGTTCTGGGACCTCCGCTACGGTGAGAGCGACCGGATCTGGAGCGGGAACCCCAACGTCGTCCTGGTCCGCGAGATCACCGGTGTGGAGCCGGGCAGTGCCCTGGACCTGGGATGCGGCGAGGGCGCCGACGCGATCTGGCTCGCGCGGCAGGGGTGGCGCGTCACCGCCACGGACATCTCCGGTGTCGCGCTGGAACGCGCCGCCCGGCACGCCGCGTCGGCGGACGTCACCGACCTTGTCGACTGGCAGCGGCACGACCTGGGAGTCTCCTTCCCCGAGGGCGTCTTCGATCTCGTCTCCGCCCACTTCCTGCACTCCCCCGGCGACATGCCACGAGAGAAGATCCTGCGGACCGCCGCCTCGGCGGTCGCGCCCGGCGGGACGCTCCTCATCGTCGGGCACGCGGGATTCCCCGCCTGGGAGCACAACCCCCATCCCGACGTGCACCTCCCCACGCCGCAGGAGGTGCTGGAAAGCCTGGAGCTCACAGAAGGGGAGTGGGAGGTGCTGCTCTGCGAGGAACACGAGCGGATCCAGAACGACCCCGAAGGACAGCCCACCACCCGCACCGACAACGTCCTCAAGGTCCGGCGCCTGAAGGGCTGAACGGCGGCCCCTTCCCGGGGCCGGGTGTCTCCCGTGTCTCGTGGAACGAGGTCACGCGACGATCGCCTGGGCGAGGGCGAGGCCGAGGAACACCGCGCCGAGACCGGCAACGACCGAGGCGACGACGTTGACCACGACGAAGAGGACCGCGCCGGTCTCGGCGAGCCGCAGCGTCTCGTAGGAGAACGTCGAGTACGTGGTCAGCGCCCCGCAGAAACCGGTGCCGAGCAGCAGTTGCACGCCGGGGCCCACCGCGCCGGACAGCGCCGTCCCGGTCAGGGCTCCCAGGATCAGCGAGCCGACCACGTTGACGGTGAAGGTGCCCCAGGGGAAGAGCGTGTCGTGGCGGGCCTGCACGGCCCGGTCCGTCAGATAGCGCAGCGGCGCCCCGACGGCACCGCCGAGCAGCACCGCGAGCCAGTTCTGCGGCCCGCTCACGTCGCCGCCCCGGTCCCGGGGCGGACGACCTCGACCTCGTCCAGGGTGGCCAGCCCTTCGGTGAGGAGGTCGTCCAGCCTCGGCAGGAAGGCACGGATCCGTTCCTCGGTGTCGATGATCGTGACGATCACCGGCAGGTGGTCGGCCATCGACAGCAGTCGGGTGGTGTGCACCATCGAGGTGGCGCCGAAGCCTTCGATGCCGCGGAAGACGGACGCCCCTGCCAGCCCGGCGGCGTGGGCTCGGTGCACGATCTCGGTGTACAGGGGCCGGTGGCGCCAGGTGTCCGTGTCGTCGACGAAGATCGTCAACCTCAGTGCCCGTCCGGCTGGAATCATCGTGTTCCCCTCTCCACCCTCGCTGCCCCCGCCAGGAGCCTGCGGGTGGTCCATGCGCCGGCCGTCACCGCGACCAGGGCCGCGGTGACCGTCACCGCCAGGTAGCCGAGTGCCGGGCCGATCCGGCCGGCGGAGACCAGGCGCTCGATGTCCAGGCAGTAGGTGGAGAAGGTGGTGAAGCCGCCCAGCACCCCGGTGGCCAGGAACGGCCGCGCCCAGGTGGGCGCCGTCCACGCCTCGGTGAGCACGACCATGAGAACACCGACCAGCAGGCAACCGGCCGCGTTCACCGTCAGCGTCGTCCATGGGAAGGAATCGGCCGCGGTCGGCCACAGCAGGGCGGCTCCGTAGCGGGCACCCGCGCCGATCGCGCCACCGGTGGCGATCACCGCCAGGACGGCGCGATGGGAGCGACGCGACTCGCCGCCCCCGCGCGCACCGGGTGGATCGAGGTCGGGGTCGATGTCGGGGTCGACGGGCTCGGTCGCCACCGTGAACCTCACCTGGTCCGGACGCATGCCTCTCCCTACACGCGGGGAATGCCCGGCACGACCGCGCGGGCACCACCTGTCACGGTAGGGACCGTTGGCGGCGGGTGCCGCGGTTGGGAGCGGCGGGCCCCACCGCCGCGAGGCCCGACGGATATCGGCGGACTCCTCGTTCCCAGCCTAGCGCGACCGCTTCACGATCATCCGTACGGCCACTCCCCGAGGCCCGTGTCGCGGAAAATCACGGAAAGGGAGCCGCGGACCGCCATTCGGGTGAGACAGGATCTCGTCGCTCGGAGAGCCCTCTGTCCTACGGTGCCGCGCTCCTCACGTCCGTTCTGCGGTCGCGCCACCGAGGCCGGCGCGCGGAGCCGTGACGCCCCCGGCGGAGTCCCCACCGGTCATGAGCCGGTCCAGCACGGTGGCATCCGTGCTCACCCGGTTACCGGCGTCGAAGGAGCGGACGTGGACACGCCTCCCGACGGGCTCGCCGTCGCCGAGCAGGGCGAGCGTCTCCTCGTCGCCGTCGGCGGTCTTCGCCAGGAAGCGGCGGCCATCGGCCTCGAGCCTCCCGATCACGATGCCGACGCGGGTGCCGTCACGCCGGTGCCTCACGGTGTAGGTCTCGATCGTGCTCCGCCCGTCGGCCCGGACGGCCTGCGGAACGGCGGGCCAGGCGTCGATCTCGGCCTGAAGCTCGGCGCTGCGATCCTGGCGCCACCCGGCGGGGGCGGTCGAGTAGACGCCGACCGAGTACTTGCTCAGCATGCCGCCGTTCGCCCCCACCATGCCGTACGAGCCGGGCCTGGCGCGGAGCCTCTGAACGATCTCGGCTATCGCGTGCGTCGAGTAGTTGTTGCCCGCTCCGCCGAAGAAGGGAAGTCCTCCGGTGACCGTCAGCCCGCGCGGGTCGTCGGCGGCCAGGCCGAGGCCGTCGCAGATGTTGGAGACGGCGATGGGAAAACAGCTGTACAGATCGATGGCGTGCAGGTCGTCCACCCCGATGCCCGCCAGGTCCAGGGCGTGCCGGGCGGCCATCACGGAGGCCGGTCCCGCAGCGAGGTCGGCCCGGTCCAGCAGGTCGCGCTCGCGCAGGTCGGCATGGCCGTGCAGGAAGACCCACCTCTGCGCGGGGACGCCGAGACGCCCGGCGTCGGCCACGGACATCAGCAGGACGGCCGCCCCCTGGTTGACCTTCTCGCGCGCGACGAGGTAGCGGGTGTAGGGATCGGCGATGAGCCGGTTGCCCTCGGTCGGGGTGACCAGTTCCCCAGCATCGCGTTCGACGGGCACGGCGGCGTGCGGGTTGGCGGCGGCGACCCTGGTGAACGGGGCGAACAGCGCCCCCATCCCGGCCGCGTACTCCCGCCTCGTCTGCCCGAGTCGGGCCCGGCGCGCGTTGTCGAACAGCGCGTACTGGCTCGGCGCGCCCGCCAGCCCGTGCGCGGCCAGGAACCGGGAGACGAGCCCCTTGAGCCCATAGCCGCGATCCTCTAGATCACCTTCGACGGTCTCGCTGAAATCGGGTCTGTCCTCGGCCCCTGCCAGGTGCAGGGCCGTCGAGATCGCCTCGGATCCGAAGATGAGGGCCACCCGCGAGGAGCCCGCCGCGATCGTCGCGGCGAGCTCGTTGACCAGGTGCTGGGGCGCCTGCCCGCCGGCCACCTCCAGGATCGCCCTGCCGGGGTTCGCACCCACTCGGTTCGCGACGGAGCGAGGGTAGTTGGTGGACCTGCCCAGCGGTGCGAGGGCGCCGGGCGCGGAGATCTCGAACTGGCGCACCCCCGCCACGGTGTCGACGGCGGCGGCGACGTCCGCGGGGTCCGCGCCGGTGTCGGCGAGGGCCTCGTGGACGGCGGCCGCCGCGAGCTCGACGGGTGACAGGCGCCGGTAGTCGCGCTCGCCGATCCGCTCGGACGACTGCCCGACGCCCACGAGCACCGGCGTGCGGGGGTCGAGGTCCTCGAAGGTCATCTTCACGCTCCAGCGGATCCGGCGCCGGGGGGCGTCGCCACCCCGACGTGATGGTCACCCTGGTCACCCGTGATTTACAGCTAAATACCGCCCTTAAAGGATGGAGCGTATCTCCTTCCCCACGCGATCGCCGAGAGGTCGGACCGGCGGAGGTTCCGGGGTCGAAGAGCCGCGCTCAGATCCTCACCGCAGCGTCCATGCAACTACTATTTGGAAACTTTCCTATTGACAAGCTTTCTGATCACATGTTTGATCCGAGGTAATTTTAAGGGGTGAAGTTACCAGGGCGTTCCTTCCAGCCGATGGGAGGGGGTTTCGGGGCCGTTCACCCCACCGGAAGCACCCCGTGGTCCGTGGCTTCAGGAGCGCGTGCCGCGGCCCGCGAAGACCTCCCAGAGAGAAGAGCCACCGTGACTCCGCAGCACCCCCCACCGCCACTCCCGGGCGCGGTCGCCCAGTCCTTCAGCCTGGGCACCCCTCCACCGAGCGGGAACAACCCCGACCTCGGCCCGAACGTGAGCATCTTCGACCCGTCGACGCCCACCGCGACCATCCAGGCCAGGCTCAACGCGGTCTTCAGCCAGCAGCAGACCAACCAGTTCGGTGGCAACCGCTTCGCCCTGCTGTTCAAGCCCGGCTCATACTCGGTGGACGCCAACATCGGCTTCTACACGCAGATCGCCGGTCTCGGCCTGTCACCCGACAACGTCACCATCAACGGCGCCGTGCACGCCGAGGCCGACTGGTTCCAGGGCAACGCGACCCACAACTTCTGGCGCGGAGCCGAGAACCTGTCGGTCACCCCGCCCTCCGGCACCGACCGCTGGGCGGTCTCGCAGGCCGCCTCGTACCGGCGGATGCACCTGCGCGGCAACCTGCAACTCGACGACGGCGGCTGGTCGAGCGGCGGCTTCATCGCCGACTCGAAGATCGACGGCCAGGTCAGGTCGGGGACGCAGCAGCAGTGGCTGTCGCGCAACGCCGAGTGGGGCGGCTGGACCGGTTCCAACTGGAACATGGTGTTCGTGGGCGTGAACAACCCGCCCGCGGGCAACTTCCCGAACCCGCCCTACACCAGGGTCACGACCACGCCAGTCGTGCGCGAGAAGCCGTTCCTGTACGTCGACCAGGCCGGCGCCTACCAGGTGTTCGTGCCGGCGCTGCGGACGAACTCCTCCGGCACGACGTGGACCGGCGGCAACCCTGCGGGCACCTCGATCCCGATCGGCCAGTTCTTCGTCGTCAAGCCCGGCCACACCGCGGCGGACATCAACGCGGCGCTCGCACAAGGCCTGAACCTGCTGTTCACCCCCGCCGTCTACCACCTCAACGACACGATCAGGGTGACCCGGGCCAACACCGTCGTGCTCGGCCTGGGCCTGGCCACGCTGATTCCCGACAACGGTGTGACCGCGATGACCGTCGCCGACGTGGACGGCGTCAAGGTCGCCGGGCTGCTGATCGACGCGGGTACCACCAACTCGGCCATGCTGATGCAGGTCGGTCCCACGGGATCGTCGGCGAGCCACGCCGCCAACCCGACGTCGCTACACGACGTGTACTTCCGAGTCGGTGGCGCGGCCGTCGGCAAGGCCACCCAGAGCCTCGTCGTCAACAGCGACAACGTGATCGGAGACCACCTGTGGATCTGGCGTGGTGACCACGGCAGCGGCATCGGGTGGAGCACCAACACCGCCGCCAACGGACTCACCGTCAACGGCGACGACGTCACGATGTACGGCCTGTTCGTCGAGCACTACCAGCAACACCAGACCGTCTGGAACGGCAACGGCGGCCGGACGTACTTCTACCAGAACGAGATGCCCTATGACCCACCCAACCAGGCCGCCTGGATGAACGGGAGCACGCAGGGCTACGCCGCGTACAAGGTGGCCGACTCGGTCACCACGCACGAGGCCTGGGGTCTGGGCAGCTACTGCTACTTCAATGTCAACCCGGGGGTCGTGGCGGCCCGCGCGTTCGAGGTGCCGAACAAGCCGGGAGTCCGCCTCCACAACATGGTGACGGTCTCACTCGGTGGCGTCGGCACGATCCGCAACATCGTCAACACGACGGGCGGCCCGTCCAACTCCATTACCAACGTGGCCAACCTGGTCAATTACCCCTGATCGAATCTCCACCGCGGTCCGGAACCGCCCCAAGGCTCTGGCGAGGTCTCGGGGAGGTCCCGGAACGCGGCGTTCGCCCCCGCGACCGGAGGTCCGCCGCGGGGCCCGGTGGGAGGTCACGCGGTGGCGGACGGTCAGCAGGCCGGGGCGATCACAGTTGAGATCCGGTCACGGAGCGTCACGGGCCGTCGCGAGGTGCGCGAGGCACAGGTCGGGCTCGGCGAACGGTTCGAGCCGGTCCACGGTCACCGGGGAGCCGATTGCCGTCATCGCCCCCTGCATGAGCCCGAGGTGCAGCGGGCAGATCACCTTGGCTTGGGTCTTGACGAGTTCGAGGAACGGGCAGTGCCGCAGCCCGATCCGCCCGCCGTCGACCGCGGCTCGTTCCTCTGACCGCTCCTCCGCTTGTTCCTCGGGGGCGAACCCGAGGTCGTCGAGGAGGTGTACCAGCTCGCCCACCGCCTGCTCCCGCGTGGGGACGGCCGGCGAAGCCGACCGCCCGGCCAGGATGCCTCCCCACGTCCGCCCGGCCTCAGTCGCCCTGGCCGCGGGTTCCGGGCCGGCGGCCAGGTTGCCGGCCAGGATCTCGGCCAGCAGGCGATAGTTGCGCGGGCCGGCGTGATCCATCCCCGGCCGTGCACGGAACACCAACGGCGGCCGGCCGGGACCGGCAGGTGCGGCATGAACCCGCTCGATCTGACCGCTGTCGACCAAGGCGTCGAGATGGAAGCGCACCGTGTTGGGATGGACGTCGAGCCGCTCGGCGATCTCGACCACGCCGAGCGGCGCCCCGGACTCGCGAAGCATCGTCAGGATGAGCCGTCGGCGACCGGTCGGCGGCGCGAGCTGTCCGGCGGCCCGTACGGACGTCACGCCACCCATGGCGTCATCGGTCCCGTGCGGTCTCCTCGGCTCGGCCATGACCGGCTCACCTCCCTCTCCCCCGCGGCGGTGCCGCGACACGCTCGTCCGGCCGGACGCGAAGTCTCCGGCCGCCATCGTAGACGCGGCGGGCCGGACGCCCCTCCGCGAACGCCCGTTCCCGTCCGGCCCGGTGGGCCACGACTTGAGTTTATACAAAAAATACTTGTATAAATAGGGCCGACGGAAGGAAGCCACGTCTGAACAGGCTCGACGTGTGTCTCCACCTGAGCATGAAGATCATTTATTGGTTGGAGGACCTGTGCTTTCCCCAGATTCGGCCGCGATCGTCCGTGCCACCCTGCCGGTGGTCGGTGGCTCCATCCAGGACATCTCGGCGCGCTTCTACGAGATGATGTTCGCCGACCACCCCGACCTGCTGCGCGAACTTTTCAATCGCGGCAACCAGGCCAACGGCGAACAGCGCAGCGCGCTCGCCGGGTCGATCACCGCCTTCGCCACCCTCCTGGTGCGGTGTCCCGACGACCGGCCGGACGCGATCCTCACCAGGATCGCCAACAAGCACGCCTCCCTCGGCATCACCCCCGAGCAGTACGACATGGTGCACAAATACCTCTTCGCAGCCATCGCCGAGGTGCTCGGCGATGGCGCCACCCCCGAGGTGGTGGCGGCCTGGGACGAGGTCTACTGGCTGATGGCGAACGCGCTCATCGCCCTGGAGGCGGATCTCTACCGCCACTCCACCGGCGAGGGCTGGCTGCGGGCCACGGTGCTCGGACGGCGGCGCGAGACCCCGGACGCGGTCTCCTTCACCCTGCGACCGCAGGTCCCCCTGTCCTTCAAGCCCGGCCAGTACGTCAGCGTCGCGGTCGCCCTGCCCGGCGGCGCACGGCAGATCCGGCAGTACAGCCTCTCCTGCGCCCCCGAGCGGGACGACTGGCGGATCACCGTCAAACGGGTGCGCGGCGGCGACACCCCGGACGGAGAGGTTTCCAGCTGGCTGCACGCCAACGTCCGGGCCGGGGACGAGCTGACGATCTCCGCGCCGTTCGGCGACCTGACCCTGCCCGCCGACGGCCCCCCGCTGCTCCTGGCCTCGGCGGGAATCGGCGCCACCCCCATCCTGTCGATGGTCGAGCACCTCGCGGCGACCGGTTCCACCCGCCGGATCACCGTCGTCCACGCCGACCGCAGCCCCGCCGACCACGCCCACCGGGACGAGCTCAAGCGGCTGGTCGCCACCCTGCCCGGCGCCACCCTGCACCGGTGGTACGAGGAGGTGGGCGACTGCTCATGCCGACCGGCACCCAACCTCGGCCACGTCGACCTGACCCGGATCGACCTCCCCGACCCCCTGGTCGCCTATCTCTGCGGGCCGCTGCCGTTCATGCGCGGTGTGCGCACCGAACTGCTCCAGCGCGGGGTGCCCGCCTCCGACATCCACTACGAGGTGTTCGGGCCCGACCTCTGGCTCGGCCAGAACTGATCGGAGATCCCGGCTCACCCGGTGCGAGCCGCACCCCGCCGAAGGCACCGACACGGATGGCGGCGCGGAAAGCGGAATAACGCGAAATGAGGTGAAGACGGAGAACGAGCCCCTCCCCTGGTGGGGAAGGGCTCGTTGACGGTCAATGACTACAGCGTGCCGGGGCCGTAGTAGCCGCCCAGCTTGTCGCGGTAGTCGGGCTCCCGGTAGGTCGCCTCGTCGAACTCCGGCGCGTCCTTGATCTCCTGCTTGGTGCGCGAGACGTAGATCTTGCGCTCCTGCGGATCGATCTGGTGAACGGTACCGGCCGGCAGCAACACCTTCTTGCCGAAAATCCAGAACCCGGTGTCGACGACGATGTAGCTGTTGCCTACCGTGTTGCTCTCCTCGTCCACCGAACCGATCTTGCCGTCGGTGGCCTCCACGTCGAACCCCACGAGATCCAGCGCCTGCTCGCCGCTGTAGGTGTCGGGGCGGTAGCTCCACACGTCCGTCATGGTGTTTCTCCTCGTCGGTGAAGGTGGGACAACCGCCCCCTACCCGCCGCGCCCGCGCTAAACAGGCCGTCGGAGATCCGGGACCGGACCCCGGCGGTCGCGCCGTCCCTCCCTCCGAGGTCGAGGACCGAATCCACCGGTGCCGACGACCGCGCAATCATTTCGCGGCGAAGTACTCCGCCACGATCCGGGTGTGCAGCGGGAACGCGAGCTCTCGCGGTCCGTCGATCAGCAGCCACTCCGTCGTCTCGTCCGTCGGCGCGACCGGCGGAAGGTCGGCCGCGCTCGTCCGAGGCCCCAGGGCGAAGACCAGCACGGTCCCGTCGGGGGCGCTGAGCACGTCGAGGAGGCGCACGCCGTCCGGATCGACGACGACCCCCGTCTCCTCGTGGAGCTCCCGGACGGCCGCCTGCTGCCAGGACTCACCCATGTCCACGAAGCCACCGGGCAGCGCGAGAGCGCCTCGGTGCGGTTCGACGCCACGACGGACCACCAGCAGGCCCTCGTCCACCGGCAACACCATCACCGCGACCGGCAGCGGGTTGAGGTAGGAGGTGTTCACGCAGCCGGAGCAGGTGCGCGGCCACGCCTGGTCGGGGGCGAAGGCTCCGCCACAGAAGGAGCAGTGCGAGTTCCTGATCGTCACGATCGCGAGACTAGACCAGAACGATGTCTTGATCCGACTTCTCCCCCCGAACGGGGACCCGCGACGAGATCCCGCGTCGCACCGCCCGGCCGCAGTCTGCCGGGACGGATGTCGAGCCGTCCTGCCCGGATGCCGCCCGGCGCGACGTCCTCTTCGCACAGGGGGCAGACTTGCCCGCGTGAAGCGAATCCTCATCATCGGCATCGGCGCGGGAAACCCCGACCACCTCACCCTTCAGGCGGTCAAGGCCATCGCGACGGCCGACGTGTTCTTCATCCTCGACAAGGGAGAGGCCAAGCACGACCTCGTCCAACTCCGGCAGGACCTCGTCGACGCGCACGCCCGCGCCCCGTACCGGCTGGTCGAGGCCCGCGACCCCGACCGCGACCGGACCACCCCCGCCTACGCGGGCGCGGTGGAGGACTGGCGGTCGCGCCGCGCCGACATCTACGAGCGGCTCGTCCGCGACGAACTCGGCGACGACGAGACCGGCGCGTTCCTCGTCTGGGGCGACCCCTCCCTCTACGACAGCACGCTGGCCATCGTCGAGGAGGTCCTCGACCGGGGCACGGTGCAGTTCGAGTACGACGTCATCGCCGGCATCAGCAGCGTGTCCGCGCTGGCCGCCCGGCACCGCACCAGCCTGACCCGGGTCGCACGGCCCCTGCACATCACCACTGGCCGCCGCCTGTCCGAGGAGGGGCCCGGCGAATCCGACGACATCGACGACATCGTCGTGATGCTCGACGCCCGCAACGCCTTCGCCTCCCTGCCCGACCCCGCCGACTTCGAGATCTACTGGGGCGCCTACCTCGGTACCCCCGACGAGATCCTGGTGGCGGGGCCGGTCGAGGAGGTCGCCGACCGGATCCGCGACGTCCGCGCCGAGGCGAGGGAACGCAAGGGCTGGATCATGGACACGTACCTGCTGAGGCGGGTTCCTCGCGGGAGCTCTCCCTCCTGACGGGGAGGTCGCGACGAGTGGCGCGCGAGGTCCTGGCGTCGGATCGGCCGCGCCGAGGAGCGGCGTCGGCGTTCCGCTTCGGCAGGGGCACGGGGAGTTCAGCAGGACCGAGGTGAGCCGCCTCGCCGTAATGTGTTCGTACGGAGGGCGGCTCGGGGGTAGTGTTGCCCTCCAGCAATGGACGTGATCGAGGAGGTGAGACCCATTACCGCTGTGTCAGGTCGGGTGCTCCCGTCTCACGGTCGCGCGGTCCTTCCGGCGTAGGTGACCGAGGGAGCCCCATCGGCATCCCGAAAGGCTCCAATGTCGGCTTTACCGCCGTTTCTCCCCCAATCTGTCATCGTCACCAGGCTCCGGGCCGCCGGTTGCGTCTTCGCCGAGGACGAGGCACGGTTGCTCCTCTCCACGGCGCGGACGTCGTCCGGACTCGCCGCCATGCTGGACCGGCGGATCTCCGGTCTGCCCCTCGAACACGTCCTCGGCTGGGCGGAGTTCTGCGGGCTGCGGATAGCCGTGGACACCGGGGTCTTCGTCCCCCGGCGCCGCACCGAGTTGCTCGTCCACCAGGCCGTCGCCCTCGCCCACCGAACCGCCGGATCGGCAGATCGGTCCGCCCCCCTCCCCCGCCCCGCCTCCGGCCCCCCTGTCTCCTCCGGCTCCGAAGACCTCACCGCTCCCGGCGACCAGGCCTCTCGGCCACGGATCGTCGTCGATCTGTGCTGCGGCTCCGGAGCGGTGGGGGCCGCACTGGTCGCGGCCCTGGACCGGGTCGAGCTGCACGCCGTCGACATCGACCCCGCCGCGGTGCGCTGTGCCCGGCGCAACGTCGCCCCCGACGGCCGGGTGTACGAGGGTGATCTCTACGAGCCGCTGCCCGCCACGCTGCGGGGCCGCGTCGACATCCTGACCGCCAACGCCCCCTACGTGCCCACGGAGGCGATCGGTCTGCTGCCCCCGGAGGCCCGCGTACACGAACCACGGGTGGCACTCGACGGCGGCGCGGACGGGTTGGAGATCCAGCGGCGGGTGACCGCGTCCGCGGCGCTGTGGCTCGCACCGGGCGGCCACCTGCTGATCGAGACGAGCCAACGCCAGGCGCCACAGACCGCCGAGGCCTTCGCCCGCAACGGACTGGTTCCGAGGGTGGTCGAATCCGGGGAGCTGGACGCCACCGTCGTCGTCGGGACCATGCCCTCCCTCCAACCACCGCGCGGTCCCGCCCGTGATCGGGAGATGGACGGGGTCGGATAGGGTTAATCGGTGAAATCGCTGTTCGCGGCCCTTTTCCAAGGACCGCGAACAGCGCGAACGCCCCGCATGAGGAGATCCCGCGCATTGTCCGAGAGCCGTGAGCACGCGGCCCCCTCCACAGGGGGAGATCGTGCCGATCTGCGAGCCGACTGTGAGAGCTGCTTCGCGCTGTGCTGCGTCGTGCCCGCCTTCTCGGCCTCGTCGGACTTCGCGATCGACAAGAAGGCCGGACAGGCCTGCCCCAACCTCCTGACGGACTTCCGCTGCGGCATCCACACACGCCTCAGGGACAAAGGTTTTCGTGGCTGCACCGTCTACGACTGCTTCGGCGCCGGGCAGAAGGTCTCCCAGGTCACCTTCGGCGGCCAGGACTGGCGGCGGGCGCCACAGACCGCGAAGCGGATGGCCGAGGTGTTCCCGGTCATGCGCGACCTCCACGAGCTGCTCTGGTATCTGACCGAGGCGCTGACCCTGCGACCGGCCCTTTCCATCCACAGTGAGATCGGCCTCGCCCTGGAGAGGACAGAACGCCTCACCCGCGACACCCCCGACGTTCTCGCACGGCTGGACGTGGCGGCACACCGGCGGGAGGTCAACGCCCTGCTGCTGCGCACGAGCGAGCTCGTACGCGCCGAGGCCGGGCGCGGGAAGAAGAAGGACCGCAGGGGCGCCGACCTCATCGGAGCCAAGCTGAAGGGTGCCGACCTGCGGGGCGCCAACCTGCGGGGGGCCTATCTCATCGGAGCCGATCTGAGGGGCGCCGACCTCAGGACGGCCGACCTCATCGGAGCCGACCTCAGGGGCGCGGACCTCTCGGGCGCCGACCTCACCGGGAGCATCTTCCTCATCCAGTCCCAGCTGGACGCGGCCAAGGGGGATGCCCGGACCGCGCTGCCGCCGTCACTCACCCGACCGGCCCACTGGTAGCCCAGCCCTCCCACCCGGCCCAGGCTCAGCGGAGGCCCTGGCCGCTCACCTCCGGATGGCTCCACGGCCGACCGGCCTCCCGGGGAAAGCCGGATGCTTCACCACCGGGGCGTCCGCTCCTCCGTACGACGGGTCAGGGTGGGATACAGGCACGCGGTCGCCACCAGTGACGCGACCCCCGCCAACGCCATCGCCGCGGAGACCGGTACGAACTCGGCCAGCGTTCCCGTCCCCGAGGCCGCCAGCGCCTGTCCGGCCATCATGCCGCTGCCCGCCAGTCCGAGTGCCTGTCCCCTGACCCGCGTGGGCACCGCCGCCACGTAACGCTCCTGCGTGCCCAGGTGCCCGGCGAACCCGAGGGAGGCGACCGCCACCAGCGCCGTCGCCACCCACATGCCCGGTGACAGCGCGAAGAAGAGGTACGGCACCCCCAGCAGCGTGAACAGCGGCACCGCGAGCCGGATCCGCTGCTCGGGAGTGGTCCATCGGCCGACCAGGAGGTCACCCACGAGCATGCCACCGGCCGCCGCGACGAACAGGGCTCCCGCCGCTCCCGACGAGCCGTCCGCGTATGGCACGTAGAGCGCCTCCGCCCCGACGATCAGCCCGTTCGGCACCCACTGCACCAGCAGCAGCCCGCGAATCCGTCGGTCACCCAGCAACTCGGCGTTCACCGCCCATGACTGTCGCCAGACAGCCCGCCCCGACACCCTCGGCGGCCTGGCCCGCAGCCCCAGCCGCTGCGTGAGCGCCACCAGCACGCCGAGCGCCGCGCCCGCCCACAGTGCCGCGTACGGCCCGGCCACGGCGAGCAGCGTCCCGGCGAGGGCGAATCCGGTGATCTGCATGGCGCCGACCGCGATGTTCAGGGCCGAGCGGCCCAGCACGTAGCCGTTACCCGGCAGCAGGTCGGCCAGCAGCCCCTGGCGCGCACCACCCGCGACGGCGTCGAACAGCCCGCACGCCATGACCAGCGCCAACATCCCCCACACCGGCAGCACTCCGAGGGCGAGCATCGCGACCGCGACCGCCCTCGTCAGATCCCACGAGACCAGCAGCGCTCGGGGTGGCAGTCCGTCGGCCAGCCCTCCGAGTGTCAGCGCGCCGACGGCCTGCGGCAGGAAACCCGCGAGGTAGGCGAGCGCGGCCAGGAACGGTGACCCGGTGTGGGCGTAGACGAGCGTGGACAACGCCAGGCTTTCCATGATCTTGCCCATGACGCTCGCGGCCTGCGCGGCGAACAGCGTCCTGAACTGGCCGACGGCGAAGAGCTCCCGATAGGTGTTCACGCACCGGAGCATGCGGGCCGATCCGGGCGGCGGGCTACTGTTTCGTCAGGAGGCGAAACCTTGGCCTATCTGGAGTGCACCCCCGAGGATCTGGCGCGTACCCGCTTCGTGATGTCGCCGATGGCACAGGTGGTCACCGCCCTGCCCCTGCTCGCCGGTGTCCGGTCCCCGCCGGGGATGTCGCGGTGGACGGCCAGGGTGCGGGACCGCTACGAGGCGCTCGTCGCCGCCGACCCCGTCCTGCGTGCCCTGGTCGACCTGCTGGTGGTCACCGACTACGTGCCCGACTTCTTCTGCGTGCCGCCACCCCGCGCGGACACCACGTTCGCCCAGGAGGCGCTGGCCGTGCGGCACACTCCGTACCATAAGGCCCGCGCCGACCTGGAGCTGAGCTACCGGGGCCGTCCGACTGCCGCGGCACTGGACGTGCCCGACGTCGCCGAGCGGGTCGCCGAGAGCCTGATCGCCGTGTGGAGCGCGCTGATCGAACCCGACTGGCCGAGGACGCGCGCGCTGCTGGAGCGTGACATCGTGCGGTGGGCGGGACGGCTGGCGGTGTACGGGTGGACAGAGGTGTTCGAAGGGCTGGACGTGCAGATGTCGCTGCAGGGCGAGCGGATCCTGCTCGGCCGGATCAGCGGCGCCTCGCACCGGCTGGGCGGTGTCGGCCTGGTCCTGATGCCCAACGCGTTCGGCGGGAGGATCGTCTACCTCGACCCGCCGCGCGCTTTCGGGCTCACCTATCCCGCGCGGGGTGTGGCCGCGCTGTGGGAGAGCCGAGTACCCGCACCCGACAGCCTGGCCGCGCTGCTCGGCAGGGGCAGGGCCGCGGTGCTGCTGGAGCTGGCGACGCCCGCGAGCACCAGCCAGCTCGTCGCCAGGCTGGACATGACGCTCGGCGGCGTCGGCGACCACCTCGCGGTGCTCAGACGATCGGGGCTGGTCTCGCGCGGCAGGAGCGGGCGGTCGGTGCTCTACACGCGCACCCCGATGGGCGACGCCCTGGCGGAGTGGAACGCGTGAACATCGAGGTAGCGCGCGGTGCCCCGAGAAAAACACACGTGCCCGCTCCGGTCCCGCGGGCCTCAGGTCAGCTCGCCGAGATCTTCCCTGCCTGGCCGGGCGAACACCATGAGGCGAATGTCTGGCGGACGCCGGTCCGCGAGGCGTTCTCGATGGCGGCGAGCACGCGGTGCTGGCGCACGGCGGTGTGGAAGGAGGGGTATGCCTCGCGTTCCTCGGTGATCGCGCGGGCGACCTCCAGATAGAGGGCGGCGACGTTCGCGGGCGGGCCAGGGGGGACGTTGGCGAGTGAGGTCTCGGAGGCGTAGACGGGGGCTTTGACGGCGGACTTGGGCGCAGGCATGGGGGCGTTGGTGTGCATGGCGACCGGCATGCGTACGGGTGGACTCGCGTGGGTGTGGCCGGGAGCGTCCCGGCGCGTGAGGCGGCCCGCGATCACCGGCTCGGCGCGGGTGCCGTCCGCGGCCGAACGAGTGACCGTCCAGTCGGCCCAGTGCGGGTACATTCCGGGCTCCGTGGGGGTGATGGTCAGCGCGCCCTCGCTCCCGGTGATCCTGAGGTGGAAGCCGTCGGGCCCCGGCGCGTTGCCCCCGGATATGCCCACCACGGCCGCGGCCCCGCTCTCCAGGCGTCCGTGAACGGTTACGTGACCCGGCACCCCGCTGGGTATCGACCGGTCCGTCCCGGCCACGACGACCTCACGATAGGGGTGGGCGAGCGAGGCGGATATCTCCGTCAGCGGGCCCGCCAGATGCTCGACCGTCGCCAGGACGTGCCCGGCCATCACCGTCAGGAGGTTCATCCCCGCGGCGGGGTCGGCGCTCCAGGCGAGGTCGCGCGGGATACGGCTCCCGCCGAGCGGGGCGCCGTCGGCCACGATGGTGATCGACTCCATCCGCCCGATCCGGCCCTGGGCGATCAGGTTCCTGACGAAGCCGGCCGCCGGGGAGTGGAATCCCTGGAGGACGACCGCGTGGACGACCCCCGCGCTGGTCGCCGCCTCGGCCAGTTCGACGGCCTCGGCCAGGTTCACCCCCAGCGGCCACTCGGACACGACGTGTTTGCCGTGGTCGAGCGCGGCCCGTATCGCCTCGGCGTGGTCGGGCGCCTTGACCGTCACGGCGACCACGTCCACGTCCGGGTGGGCGGCCAGCTCGGCGGCGCCGGCGAAGGCGTGCGGGACTCCGAACGCGGCGGCGGTGCGGCGGGCGCTGTCCTGCCTGGTGGTCGCGACCGCGGTGACGGCGTACTCCCCCAGGTTGAGCAGGGCCGGTAGGTGCGCGGCCGTTCCCCAGCCCCGGCCGAGGGTGGCACCGACGACGCCGATACGGATCGGACCGGCGGGTGATCTGCTCATGGTCCCCCTTCACGAGTTAAGTATCGATCGGTAAAAAACTAGCCCGGAGCGAATCGGCTCGTCAACGGGGTAACGTATCGATCGGTAAGAAACCAGGGAGGTGCGCATGCCAGGAGGGCGCCCGCGCGCGTTCGACCCCGAGAAAGCCCTGGACCGGGCACTCGAGGTCTTCTGGAGCCAGGGTTATGAGGGAACGGCGATATCGGATCTCACCGCGGCGATGGGCATCAACCGTCCCAGCCTCTACGGCACCTTCGGCAACAAGGAGGAGCTGTTTCGCAGGGTGTTCGACCGCTACGTCAACGGTCCGGGGGCGTTCACCGTCCACGCCCTGGAGGCGCCACGGGCACGAGAGGTCGCCGAACGCCTGGTGTACGGCGTGATCGAACTGACCACCGGCCCCGACACCCCCCTCGGATGCCTCAGCATCCGCTGCGTGCAGGCGTGCGCGCCGGAGGCCGAGCAGATCAGGAGCGAGGTGGTGGCGCACAGGCAGGCCGGGGAGGCGGCGCTGCGAGCGCGCCTGTCACGGGCGAGGGACGAGGGCGACCTGCCCGACGACTGCGACCCGGCCGACCTGGCCCGCTTCGTCACCACCCTCGCCGACGGCCTCGCGGTCCAGGCGGCCGCAGGCTGCGCCAGGGAGGATCTGCTACGGGTCGCCGAGACGGCACTGCGCGCCTGGCCCACCGAGAGGTGAGCCGGGCCGCGCGCGGATCCCCGCCTTCAGTTGTAGTAACCCTCGACCGGGACGCGCGCCTCGGCGAACAGCGCGGGGCCCTCCTGGGACACGTGCGGCCAGCCGCCTCCCGGCTTGAGGCTCGCGAGCTGCTCGTTGGAGAGCGCGAACACGACACGGCCGAGCCCGGATCGTTCGATGGCGCCCGCGCACATGGGGCAGGGCTGGCAACTGGTGTACATGGTCGTGGCCGCCGCGACGTCGGGGGTGAGCTCACGGGCCGCCCACCTGGCCAGCTTCAGCTCGGGGTGGGCGCTGATGTCGCGGTCGCTGAGAACCGTGTTGTGCTCCTCGGCGAGGATCGTGCCGTCCGGGCCCACCAGCAGCGATCCGAAAGGTGCGTCTCCGGTCGCCCGCGCCCCGGCGGCGAGTTCGATCGCCCTGCGGAGATGCTTCTCGTCGTCGTGCGTCATGATCGTCCTGTTCGTGGTCGATGGGTGTCCAGGTCCCAGTGGGCCGCCACGGTCGCGAGCGCCTGCCAGGCCACCTCCGGGTGGCGCGTCTCCTGCGGGTCGCCGTTGAACGGATCGAGCACGACACTGTCGGCGCCGAGCAGGCGCAACTGTTCGAGGTCGTCGATGACCTGGTCGATCGTGCCCTCGCCGGCGAGACGCCCCGGAGCGGTGATCGGGGCCTGCGTGAGCCGCAGGACGATGCGGGGTGCGAAGCCCGGCACCGGCCGCCGTTCCTCGTCCGCGATGACCTTCAGCCGGTCCACCCCTTCGCGCAACCGGTCGAGGGGGAGGCGAAGCGGGTGCCACGCCTCTCCGAGGCGTACCGCCCGGCGCAGTCCCACGTCGCCGTTGCCGCCGACCCAGATCGGTATCCGCCCGGCCTGGTAGTCCTCGTCGTTCTCCCAGGCGGCGCGTATCACCCGGAGGTGATCGTCGGTCAGCGCCCCGCGCCGCTCGAAAGGAACCCCGAGCGCCTCGAACTCCTGACGCGCCCAGCCGACGCCCACGCCGAGGACGAGCCGCCCGCCGCTGAGCCGGTTGAGGTTGGCCGCCATGCGGGCGACGAGCAGCGGGTGGCGGTACGGCACGATGAGCACCGTGGTGCCGAGCCTGATCCCGTCGGTCACCCCGGCCAGCCAGGACAGGGTGGTGAAGGGCTCGTAGAACGGCGACGGATACTGCTCGGCGACGTCCGGGGTGATCACGACGTGGTCCGAGACCATGAGCAGGTGAAAGCCCAGGCCCTCCACCGTTCGCGCCCAGCCGCGCAACACACCGGGGTCGGTGCCCGGTCCGAAGTTCAGTACGTTGACGCCTACTCTCACCATCTCAGGTTATCGAGTGATCGTTCACAACGGAACGCCTTTACGATGTAGATCAATATATGTCCGCAACGCCGGCGAAAGAGCGGGGCGGGGATTCTAGCCGACGACGCCTCACCGGCGGACGGGCGCGATGCGGTTCCCGGCGCGAGTGTGTGCAATGGGTCCATGGCTGCCGTACCGATATGGACCGACCTGCTCAAGACCCGATCCGCCCTCTGCCTGGGAATCGCCCCCTCCCCCAAGTGGCTGGAGGCATGGAGGATGGACGACGACGTGGACGGGGCCCGGCGGATGTGCGGGGTGGTGCTGGAGGCCGCGGGCGAGCGGGTGTCCGTCTACCGGATCCAGGTCCCGTTCTTCACCCGCTTCGGCACCCCGGGCATGGACCTGCTGCGCGAGGTCGTCGACGGCGTGCACGAGCGGGGCTCACTCGCCGTGCTGGACGCGAAGGTGTGCGACGCCGACGACACGATGGACTCCTACGCCGGCCTCTACCTCGGTCCCGGCAGCGTGCTGGGCGGGGACGCGGTGACGGCGAACCCGTTCATGGGCTTCGCCGCCCTCGATCCCCTGCTGCGCCGGGCCCGTGACAGCGGGACCCTGGTCATGGTGCTCGTCCGCACCTCCAACCACGCGGCCGGCGGGGTCCAGGGCGCCGTGACCGGGTCGCGCACCGTCGCGCAACGCACCGCCGACGAGGTGCGGGAGTGGAACGACGAGCACGGCGTGGCCGCCGCGGCCGTGGTCGGGGCCGGCCGCGAGGAGGCGACCGACCTGGTGGCCCGCATGCCGTCGGCGGTCGTGGAACTGCCGGGCCTGGGCAGGGCCGGACGCGAGACCCGCGACCTTCTCGCCGTCGCCGCCGAGGCTCCGGGACGGGCCGTCCTGCCGGTCACGACCGGGGTGCTTCGGCACGGGCCCGGCGTCGCCGCGCTGAGCGCGAGCATCGCGGCCTGGCGAAAGGAGATCGACGCCGGGGTCCCGGCGTGCTGATCGAGCTTCGGCCCGGCACCTCCGCCGAGGTCGCCGAGGAGGTGGCGGCGCTGGCCGGGGCGCACGAGGACGTCGCCGCCTGGCCGGTCAGGCTGGCCGGGCGGGTCTTCGTCGTGGTGAGCGGCGACGAGTCCCTCGCCCGCGTACCCGCCTCGCCCGCCGTGCTGGCCCGTCGCCCGACCCCTGAGGGCCACTGGCTGGTACGGCGGGAAAGCGGGGTGGCACCGAGCGAGGTGGCGATCGGCGACGGGGTGGTGGGGGGAGATCGGCTGTGGTGGGCGGCGGGGCCGTGCGCGCTGGAGTCGGCCGAGGACGCGGTCGAGACGGCCCTGGCGGTCAAGGCGCAGGGGGCGCACGCCCTGCGGGCCGGGCTTTCCAAGACGCGCAGCAGCCCCTACCACTTCCCCGGCAAGGGCAGGCGTGGCCTGGAGGCGCTCGCGGAGGTCCGGCGGACTGCGGCCATCCCCGTGATCACCGAGGTGTGCGACCCGCGCGAGGTGGAGGCGGTCGCCGAGGTGGCCGACTGCCTGCAGGTGGACGGGCGACAGCTGGACAACCGCCCGCTCCTCGCCGAACTGGGCGCCCAGCCCAGGCCGGTACTGCTGATGCGGGGGCCTCGGGCGAGCCTGGACGACTGGCTGCGGGCCGCGGAGTTCGTCCTCACCCGGGGCAACGATGCCGTGGTGCTCTGCGCGGGCGCCTCGGGAACCCCGCCGCAGCCCGGGTTCGGGGCGATCGCCGCGCTGCGCGCCCGCACCGACCTGCCGGTGGTCTTCGACCCCAGTCACAGCACCGGCTCGGCCTCGCTGGTCGCCCCGGCCTCACTGGCGGCCGCGGCGTACGGCACGGACGGGCTGCTCATCGAGTCGTGTCCGAGGCCGGAAAGGATGTACCGGCCTGGCGACGCGGCGCACATGTTCCCACCCGAGTCCCTCGCGGACCTGGTCGCCGCCTGCGAGCGGGCCCGGGACTCCGCACGATCCCTGGCGGTTCCGCGATGACCGTTTCCTCGACCTCTGCGAGCTCTGCGACTTCCATGACCTCAGTGACCTCGACAACCCCGACTGTGACCTCGGCGACCTCGGCGCGTGCCGCGTCTCCCCCGTCCCCCGCGGTCCATCCCGCGAGCTGGCTGGTGCCGCTGCACCGGCCGGAACGACCCCGCGCGAGGCTGGTCTGCGTACCCAACGCCGGAGGCGGCGCCACGACGTTCCGCGGCTGGGCCGACCTGCTCCCCGGTGACGTGGAACTGTGGGCGGTGCGCTCGCCGGGCAGGGAGACCCGCATCTCGGAGAAACCTCGGCACAGGCTGTCGATGATCGTCGACCCGGTGATCGACGGGCTGTCGCGCCTGGAGACGCTGCCGTTCGCGCTGTTCGGGCACAGCATGGGCGCGCTGGTGTCGTTCACGGTGACGCGGCGGCTGCGCTCGCGCGGGTTGCCGGGCCCCGGACGGCTGTTCGTGTCGGGCTGGAACGCCCCTCAGGTCCGCGACGGCATGCCGCGGCTCGGGCAACTCGGTGACGAGGACCTGATGCGGGTGCTGCACCGGCTGGACGGCATCCCCCCGGAGGTGATCGGCAACGCGGAGCTGATGAGCCTCATCATGCCGGTGCTGCGGGCGGACCTGAACGCCGCCGAGTCCTACGTCCACGAGGACGAGCCACCGCTCGCCTGCCCGATCTCGGTGTTCGGCGGGAACGGGGACCCGACCACGACGGCGGCCGGGTTGAGCGCGTGGAGCGCGCAGACAGGGGCGGCGTTCCGGCTGCGACTGCTGCCAGGTGGGCACTTCTTCATCCACACCCAGCGCCGCACCATGCTGCGCGCGATACGGGAGGATCTCGGCACCTGCCGCTGAGCCCGCCGAGGGCGTACCAGAAGGAGCTCGGCACCTGCCGGCTGTGCCCGCCCTGCGGTGTCCGAGGAGGAGCTCAGCGCTTCTTGCCGACGAGTTTTCCCATGGACAGGGTGGCCTCGGCGCCGTAGAAGCGGCCGACGCGCTCGACCTCCTTCTCCAGCTCCTCGCTCTGGCCGGAGTCGAGCTTGACGAACGACTCCAGCTTGATCTCGACCTTGCCGCCCTTCTCCCTGCGCTCCCACATCCCGGCCACGACCCCGTCGACGAGCATGATCTGGTGGGCGACCGCGCCCTCGTACCTGCCCCTGCCGTGCTCGAAGACGCGAGCGGCGGTGTCCTTGGGCACGACGACCTCCTTGGGGCCGCTGCCGAGGACGTACGCCTCGTACTGCGGCAGCAGCCGCACGCAGCTGGGGTCGGACGGCCAGCGGCCCTCGTCGGCGGCGAGGACGTACGCCTTGCGTCCCTCGACCTCGACCTGGGCGACCTCCTCGCCGAGCGACTCCAGCGCCTCGCGCGCCTCGGGCGGCCTGAGCGCGAACCAGCGGGCCAGGTCCTGGTGGGTGGCGGGACCGTACGCGCGCAGGTAGCGGCGCACGATCTCCATCGCCGACTCCTCTGGGTCCGGCTGGTCCTTCACCTCGGTCTTCAGCCCCGCCCACCGGTCGGGCCTGACATAGGTGACCTTGGCTCCGCGTACCGGCCCGAAACAGAGCACGCCGAGGTAGGCGACGGGACGCAGCAGCTCGCCCCAGTTGGAGGCGAGCTTGTCCTTCGCCCACGCTCCGACGCGGCCGGAGACCTCCCCGGCGAGCTCCTCGCGGGTGAGGCACTCGCCGTCCAGCGCGTCGCGAACCGCGTCGACGAACGCCTCGCCCTGCTTGGCGGTGAGCCCGTGGTGGGCGTGCCAGCTGTCCTTGGCGCGCCAGTAGGGCTTCCAGCGCATCGCGGCCATCCACAGGGCCAGCTCGTCGGCGGCGTGCACGTGCAGGGTGCCGCGCAGGCTGTACGTCTTGACCAGGCGCTTCTTGTCGTACAGCTCCGCGCGCACCTGCTCCTGCGTGGCGTCCTTCACCCGTGCCCCGATGGCCAGCTCGGCCGCGGCGGCGACCTGCGACTGCACCCCGCACACGTCGCGCACGGGTTTGCGCAGGTCGCCGGAGACGGGTTTCACGAGGTGATGGCGGGCCAGCCGCCGCGCGTGGACCTGATCCCAGGTGAGTGAGTTCATGGTCGACGCTTCTACCCCATGGGATGGAGCCGAACCTGGACGTGCTTGACACCGTTGATGACGGGAGAGCGCAGATAGTCGGGCGGCCCGAGCAGTTCCGCCCCTGAGACCGAGTTCGCGAGCTCGTCCAGGAAGACGGTGAGTTCCAGCTCGGCGAGGGCGGCTCCCAGGCAGAAGTGCGGGCCGGAGCCGAACGCGACGTGCCCGCTGCGGGAGCTGCGCGGACGCCCGACGTCGAACACCTCGGGAGAGTCGAACACCCGCTCGTCACGGTTGGCCGAGGTGTGCCAGATGACGACGTCCTGGCCCTCGTGAATGGTCTTGCCGTGCAGCTCGGTCTCGCGGGCCGCACGGCGCAGCACGTGGCGGCTGGGTGAGGTCCAGCGCAGCAGCTCGCCCACCGCGTTGGGCACCAGCTCGGGTTCCTTGCGCAGCCGGTCCCACTGGTCGGGGTGCTCCATGAAGGCGAGCAGTCCCCCGACCGCGGCGTGCCGGGTGGTCTCGTTGCCGCCGAGCATCAACACGTCGAAGAAGAGCAGGCACTCCTCCTCGCTCAGCACCCCCGCGTCCTGGGAGCGGGCGAGCAGGCTGACGATGTCGTCGCCGGGCGACCTGCGGCGTTTTTCCACCAGGCCCTGGCAGTACAGCAGGAGCTGGCCGTGCGCCTGGGCGGCGTTGGCGCGCACGTCGGAGGTCATCTGGTACTCGCTGTCGTGCGAGCCGAACGCCGTGGAGGTGAGCCTGAGCATCAGGTCCCAGTCCTGGCGCGGCACGTCGAGCAGCGCGGAGATGCCCGCGACGGGCAGCGCCGCCACGACGGTGGCGAAGTCGCACTCCCGGCGTTCCAGCGCGTCGGCGAACACGTCCTTGACGACCGAGCGCAGGTACGGCTCCAGGGCGGCGATCGCCCGGGGGGTGAAGCACTTGTTGACCAGCTTGCGCAGCTCGGTGTGGCGGGGCGGGTCCGTCGTGTTGATCATCTTCCCGGATCCCTGGTCACCGGTGTTGCGGTGCGGGCCGAGGGTGTTGGTCTGGTTGGAACTGAAGGTCTGGGGGTCCTTCTGGACGTTCACACAGTCCTCGTAGCGGGTGACCGACCAGAAGCCGGGCTCCCTGCCGTCGGGGTTCCAGTAGAGCGGGTCGTTGTCTCGCAGGTGGCGGAAGACCTCATGGGGTCTGTCGCCGACATGCAGATCGGCATCGGCCAGATCGACATCAGTCATTTAGGAACTTCCCATTCCTCGGAGAATTTTCCGGCAGAAGTCATCTCGCCGGCGGGATGGCTCGATTACCGGCGGGCCCGATTACCTGCGGGGCGGCCTCGATTAACCCGCGTACCGCCCCGATTAAGGCGAGTGCGGGATTATAGGCCGCCTTCCGGAGACCTGTCCGAGCGTTTTTTCCTGTTTCCGGTGACATGGTTATCGTCCTCCCATGGTTCTACGTGTCAAGCTCGCCCTGTCATTGCTCACGGCCGCCGCCCTGGTGGGAGGTGCTTCACCACCGGCTTCCCCGGTGGCGGAACGACCCGTCGCCGAGGAGGCCGCGCGGCCGTTCGCGATGCAGGACTTCATGACCACGAAGAAACTCGGTCAGGTCGTGCCGTCCCCCGACGGTAAATCGGTGGCGGTGGTCGTGAAACGCGGCCCGAGCGAGTCGAGTAGATATGGGGCATCATTTGTCGATGGAAACGAGCGCGCGGACATCTGGATAGTGGACGGCCAGGGTCCGGCGCGCGACGTGACGCACGGCGCGAAGGACGGCACCGGCCACTACAACCCGGTGTGGTCGCCCGACGGGCGCATGCTCGCCTTCGCCTCCACCCGGGGCGGCGACGACGTGTTCCTGCACGTGTGGGACCGCGAGACGGGCGAGACCCGCAAACTGACCCCGCGCGGGGTGCAGACGATGACGAACGCCTCGGGCTACCTGATCCAGTGGCTGGACGAGCGGCGGGTGATCGCCCCGATGGTGAACGCCGGCCGCTGGGCGCTGGAGTACGGCCAATGGCTGGAGGCCCAGCGCGTCGCCCCGAAGCAGTGGGCGAAGGTCGAGCAGGGCAAGGAGGCCACCGCCTCGGTGCTCGACAGCTCCACCGCCCAGGGCCAGGACAAGCTGGACGAGGAGATCGCCGTCATCGACGCCGTCACCGGAAAGCTCACCTCGGCGGGGCCCGCCCGTACCTACACGGCGGGCAACCTGGTGGCCGATCCGACCGGACGCCTCATCGCCCGGGTGGACGACCTCGGCCCCACCCCGGCGGTCGCCGGGCAGCTCAAGCGTGTCCTGGAACGGCGCACCCAGCTCGCGATCGCCTCCGCCTCCGGCGGGCAGCCGCGCGTGGTGACCGAGGTGCCGAACCCCTCGGTCACCGTGCAGCCCCGCTGGGCCGCCGACGGCTCCCGGCTGCTGGTCGTCGGCAAGACCACCCCCGAGACACCTGACCCGTTCACCGCCTACCTCGTACCCGCCGCCGACGGGAAGGCCACGCCGCTCGCCGCCGACCGGCTCGTCGCGACGGGCCTGCTGTGGGGCGCCGGGACCCCGCTGGTGCGCGGATCAAAGGTCGTCGATGCTGTGAACCCGATGGCCCGCCAGGACTGGTGGGCGTTCGATCCCGCCGACCCGGCCGCCGCGCCGCGCGACCTCACCTCGCGGTTCAAGGTCCCGCCGCTGGAGCTGGTACCGGTGCCCGGCGGCGTGCTGGGCGTGGCCGACGGGCGCGCCTGGCTGATCGACCCGCGTACCGGAAAGACGCGCGACCTGAACGCGGGCGGTGCCGCTCCACTGGCGGAGCTGGCCTGGCCGCTGGACGACAACGTCAAGCGCAACGGTGTGCGGCCCACCGACCGGGGAGGGGCCGAGCCGGCCAACCCCCGCCTCGACCACGACTTCCCCGTGGTGCTCGCCCGGGACGCCAAGGGCGGCCTGTACGAGCTGGCGCCCGGCGCCTCACCCGTGCTGGCCCCGCTCCCGCTGCCCCACCCCGAGGCGGGCGTCGCCGGGTACTCCCCCGCGAGCCGCACCGCGGTCTTCGGCGCGGGCGGCGACCAGGGCACCGCGCTGTGGACCTCCCAGGCGGGCCGCCACACCCAGCGGCTCTCGCTGAACGGCCACCTCGCCCAGGTGACCCCTCCAAAACGGGAGCTCATCACCTACAAGGGGGCGAACGGGGAGAAGCTCACCGGCGCGCTGCTGCTGCCGCCGGACCACCGCGACGGGCAGCGCCACCCGCTCGTGGTCAACGTGTACGGCACCAGGATCGTCTCCACCTTGGCGGACGTGCCGGAGTTCCAGGTGAACAACCCGAGTTACCTCACCCTGCAGTTCCTCGCGGCCGAGGGTTACGCCGTGCTCGTCCCCTCCATCCCCCGCCCCCAGGGCAAGGCCGCGGCCGAGCCGATGACCTGGCCCACCAAGCCGATCATGAACGCGGTGGACGCCGCGATCGACGAGGGCGTGGCCGACCCGAAGCGGCTCGCGGTGCTGGGACACTCCTTCGGCTCCTACAACGTGCACAGCCTGGTGACGCAGACCGACCGCTTCAAGGCGGCGATCGCGATCTCCGGCTTCTCCAACGTGATCAGCAGCTACGGCGTGTTCGACTCCCGCTTCCGCTACACGCCCCGCGCGCAGGAGTGGTTCGCGCCCGCCTACATCGAGGACCCCGCGTTCGAGTTCGGGCTGGGCAAGCCGCCGTGGGAGGACCCGCAGAGGTACGTGCGCAACAGCCCGCTCCTGCACGCGGGCAAGATCAAGACGCCGGTGCTCATGCTGCACGGCGAGCGTGACTACCTGACCCACACCGGCTCGGAGGAGATGTACACCGCGCTGGCCAGGCAGGCCAAGAAGGTACGGCTGGTCAGCTACTGGGGCGAGGCGCACATGCCGTACTCGATGATCTCCCCCGCGAACTTCCAGAGCATGATCGAGCAGGAGCTGGAGTGGCTCCGCCTGAACCTGCCCGGAGGCACCCCGTGAGACTCTTCTCGCCCGCCCAGGAACGGGCCTGGCTGGAACACCGGATTCGCGGCGACGCCGTACCCGACGGGATCTCCCTGCGGCTGCGGCTGACCGGCCCCCTCGACGAGAAGGCGCTGGGCTCGGCGCTCGGCGACCTGGCCGCGCGGCACGAGGTGCTGCGCTGGACCCTGCCCACCCGTGGCGACGGGCCTCGCCCGGTGGTGTCGGCCGGGGCTCTGCCCGCGCCCCGCGTGGTGCCGGTCGCACCGGAGAGGCTCGGCGCGGCGCTGGCCGAGGTGGAGTCCCGGCCGTTCGACCCGGTGACCGGGCCGCTGGCGCGCGTCTCCCTGCTCGCGCTCGGCCCCGAGAAGCACGTGCTGGTGGTGCGCATGCACCCGTGCGTCGCGGACGAGGGCTCGGTCGCGGTGCTCGCCGCCGACCTGGCCGAGCTGTATCGGGCAGGGGCCGAGGGCGACTCCCCGCGACTGCCCGGCACGCCCCGCGTACCCGGCAGGGACGACTTCCCCCGTCCGGACGCGAAGGACCTCGACACGAACGACCTCGACACGAAGGCTCCCGGCGCGTCGGCGTCGCTCCCCGGCGTCCGAGACTCGGCGCCGGTTCGCGGCCGAGACGCCGCACCCGCCGACCTCCTGGCGGCCCGGCCGCGAACCGGCAGCGGCTCCGCAGTGATCGGCGACGACAGGCGGGAGTTCTGGCGCGAGGCGCTGCGAGACGTGCCGCCGCTGGAGGTGGCCACCGACCGGCCACGCCCCGGGCACCGCTCCGGCGCGGGCGGGGCGCACCGCTTCGAGGTGGTCGTACCGTCCGAGCTGGGCTACCCCTCCCTCGCGGTGCTCGCGGCGTTCGCCGTCCTGCTGTCGCGTTGCTCGGGCCAGGAGCGGTTCACGATCGGCGCGCACGCCCCGGGGCGTGTCTCGGGGCTGCTCGGCGGGGAGCCGAACGAGTTCGCGGGCACGGCCGGGCCGCTGGACGACCTCGCCCCCCTGCCGGTGGACCTGTCGGGCGACCCGGACCTCGCCACCCTCTCCGCCCGGCTGGGGCGGGCCGTGGACGACGCCTGGCGGCACCGGCTGCCCCTGCAGGACCTGGTCTCCGCCGTCGCGCCGCCCCGTGACCCCAGCCGGGGCGCGCTGTTCGACGTGGCGTACGGCGTCGTGTCCCCTCCCGCCTCGTACGAGGCGGCGGGCCTGCGCCTCGAACCGCTCGGCGACGAGGAGCCCGCCGCCCGGCGTACGGCCTGCGACCTGGACCTGCGTCTCACCGCGGAAACACCGGACAGGACCGGAACCAAGAACGGCGAAGGCCGGAGAAACGGGGCCGGAGAAGGAACAGGGATCGGGAACGGAGAAGGCACCGAGGACGGCCACCTGTTCCAGGCGACGCTGACGTACGCCACCGACGTCTTCGACCACGCCACGATCGAACTGATGGCCGCCCGCCTGACCCGGCTACTCGGTGAGATGGCCCGCTCCCCCGCGCGGCCGGTGCTCGACCTGCCACTCGACGACCGCTCAGGACCGATCGCGGGCCCGCCCGCGGCGGTGGACCTGGACTCTTCGGACTCCACCCTGGCCGCGCTGATCGCCGCCCAGGCCCGGCGCACCCCTGAGGCGACGGCCGTGGACGGGGACGACGAGCGGCTCACCTACCGCGAGCTCGACGAACGCGCCCGTGAGCTGGCCGGATGGCTCGCGGCCGAGGGGGTGGGCCCCGGCACCGTGGCCGCGATCTGCCTGCCGCGCTCGGCCCGCCTGGTCACGGTCGTGACCGGGGTGCTGTACGCGGGCGGCGCGTTCCTCGCTCTCGACCCGTCCCAACCGGCCCCCAGGCTGGAGTACCTGCTGTCCGACGCGGCGGCGGCCGTCCTGGTGAGCACCGGGGAAATCCTCGGCGGCCTGCCCGAGGGCGGGGGGCGCCGCCTCGACCTCGACCGGCGCGACCCCGCTCCCCTTCCCCTCGACCGTCTCGCCCCCGGCCCGCCCGGCCCTGCCGGACCCCACGACCTCGCGTACATGATCTACACCTCGGGCTCGACCGGCCTGCCCAAGGGGGTGCTGCTTGAGCACTCCGGCGCGTGCAACCTGGTCATGGCCCTCGCCCCCGAGCTGGGGATCGGTCCTGGGGTGCGGCTGCTGCAGTTCGCACCGCCGACCTTCGACGCCTGGGTGTGGGAGGTGTTCACCACGCTGGTCTCCGGGGGCACCCTGTGCGTGCCGGAGGCGGGGAACATCCTCGTCGGCCGGGCGCTGAGCAGGTGCCTGTCGGAGCGCGAGGTGAACGCCGTGCTGCTGCCCCCCTCGGTGATCGCGACGCTGCCCGGCGACGACCCGCTGCCCGGCCTGCGGGTGCTGGTCACCGGCGGCGAGGCATGCATTCCCGACCTGGTGGAGCGCTGGGGCACCGGCCGGCGCATGGTCAACGCCTACGGGCCGACCGAGGCGACCGTCATCGCGACCCTGGCCGACTGCTCACCCGGTGAGGGCGTACCGCCGATCGGGCTGCCCATGGCTGGAGCGTACGCGCTGGTGCTGGACGCCGCCGGACGCGTCGCACCGTGGGGGGTGCCCGGGGAGCTGCACGTCGGCGGCGCGGGCGTGGCACGCGGCTACCACCGGCGGCCCGCGCTGACCGCCGAACGGTTCGTCCCTCTCGCCGGACGACCACCCACGGCACCGGACACATCCTCACCTTCGGCCCTGGATGGACCCCCACCCTCGGCGCCGGACGGGCCTTTCCCTTCGACGTCAGACGGGTCGTCCCTCTCGGGTTCGAATGTTCCCTCCCCCTCGATGTCGACCGGCCCCTCCCCCTCGGTGCCGGGCGGGCCGCCTCCGGTGTACGGCGGGCGGCTCTATCGGACCGGTGACCTGGTACGGCAGCGCTCCGACGGCCGCCTCGACTTCATCGGCCGGGTGGACCACCAGGTCAAGCATCGCGGTTACCGGATCGAGCTGGGCGAGATCGAGCAGACGCTGCGGGCCTGTCCCGGCGTGGACGACGCGGCGGTGACCCTGGAAGACGAGCAACTGGTGGCCTACGTGGCCGCCTCCACCTCGGACTCCACCGCCGCGTCCGGCGCGGGATCCACCGCGACCGCCACCTCCGCGATGACGATGACGGCGAAGGACGTCAGGGCGTGGACGACCGGGCGGCTGCCCGGCTACATGGTGCCGGGGACCGTGCACGTGCTGGACGAGTTGCCGCTGACCACCGCGGGCAAGATAGACCGCCGCAGGCTCGCCGCCTCGGCCGCCCGCGCCGGGAGCCGGTCCGACGAGCCGCGCGACCGGCTGGAGCTGGAGGTGCTTGAGGCTTTCCGGCGGGTGCTGGGCGAGCCGGGTATCGGCCCGCACGACGCCTTCTTCGAGTCGGGCGGCGACTCCCGGCTCGCGGTGACGTTGCTCGGCCACCTGCGCGGCGGTCTGCGCAGGCCGATGGCCGCCCGCCTGCTCTGGGAGCGTCCCACGGCCGCGGGCCTGGCCTCGGCACTACGCGAACTCGGATAGACCGGCACCGTTGTCGGACAGGATCCACACAGGATTTCCTTGATGGCCGCTTTCACGAAACGGCGGTCAGCTCCCAAACGGCAGCACCTGTTTTTCTCCTGATCACCTCTCGTTGGCGATGGGTCTATTGGGCGAGCTTCGCCGTGTACGGCTCGCTCCTGTTCGTCCATGGGTTCGAAGTGATCTGGATTGAATTCCAGTTGGGGAGTTTGATCGTCGCGGGGCTCTCACTCGTAGTGGTCGGCTATCTGGCATCCCCGGCGTCGCACCGATGGTTCAACCGCTAGATCAGTGCCTGTTATTGATGACGAACCAGACGTGTGCACTCCATCTCGGCGCCCTGGGCCTGGGACGGCTGCGCACGGACGGTCGGAGCGGCCCTGGCAGGCGGATGGCGCACGGCCAGGGAACCACTTAATTAATAAAATTAATTCGACGACTCGGCATGTCTTCGCGTGGACCTTTTCGGCCACGATATGACCTGGATCACATCAGCGATGACCTATTGGCGTGGCTTTAAGATGACCGCTGGTGAGGGCGCTACCTGGCGGTGCGGGTGACCCGTGGACTGGTAACAAGAATTACCGAAGGGATTTTGGCTGTCCGTAACGGGCGCACGGCGGGCGCTTGCCTGCTGTGAGCGGAACGAGGAATAGAAGTTCTCCGTTGGTCAATTCACAAGTACCGTCGAGCAGGGGAGTGTGAATTGACACTACGGGGAGGATCTATCCCCGTACGACTCGAAGATCTTTTCCCGCACGACTGTTTGACGTCGGAGAAAGTTCTGATTAGCCGATGAAAAGATCGCACTAAACCGATAGATATGAGCGCACGTAATTTCGGCGGGAAGGTAGCGGGTGAGTTTCGACTTCGACGGGTTCATAGCGGAAATCCGCAGAGTGATATGTAGGAATGGCTGGTGAACTGGCCGCAATTGAAGGAGTGGGGAACGAAAGCCTCGGCGGCACCGGGGATCCGGGCCATGGCGGTGCATGAGGATCAGGGGGCGCGGATCAGCACGGTGTGGACGTGGGAGAACGGACGGTCGGAGAGCAAGGTCGGTCATCGCGGGTCGTGGCAGTCAGCGGTGCGGGCTTATGCCATCTAGGAATGGCAACGGCCAGGAAAACCCCTGAGAGAAAGGGATCTTTTCGTGCGTCTTGTTGCGGGTGCCCAGGTCACCGATACGCATGTGCTGGTGGCCTTCGTTGCGGCGGTCGTGTTCGTACTCTTCTACATGTGGTGGCGGGACGAGAAAGACGACAGCTGGCTGGCGAAGCGCTCGGAGCGGCACAACACTCGCAAGCCCCGATATGTCGAGCATGCTCCGGGTCACCGTGTCCTCGCTGAAAAGTCCCCGAGTCATCATGTCCTGGGTGCACGGTCAGAGGTCGTGCGCGCCAGGTAGGCGCCGGTGGAGGAACCGCGTCTCTGGGAGCAGGCTCCCAGACTGGGATCCTTCGACAGGCCGAGGAAAGCCGAAGTACGGGATGAGACTTGGAGACATGGTCATTAAAGCTGTGGAAGCCGCACTGCCCCTCCACATCGCGGCTCTGGCAGCTGGCATACCGACCACTCCGGCCGGCCCGCACGAGTGCGCGAGTGCGAGCACCCGCTGCGACGGCGGCATCGACTCCTCGCCCGGCACCTTCGGCTAGTGCTGTGACCTCATAGGTTCGCCGGGTGGCTGGGTCAGGCCTTGATCGCCAACCGACGGCATGTGGAACGTCCTCGGCGAGGCGTTGTCGTACCCCCGGTGTAGCGTCCGGGCCGGAGTCAGGTTCATGCTCTGCGGTTAACGGAGGCACGCGGATGACGAGTACGACAGGCGAGCCCGTGGTGGTGGTGTCCCGGCGCATCGGGGCCCCGGCGGAGGAGATCTTCCGGGTCCTGGCCGACCCCGGACGGCACCCGGACCTCGACGGCTCGGGGATGCTGCGCGGTGGCGTCTGCGACGCCGTGGTCTCGGGCGTCGGGGACGTCTTCGTGATGCGGATGCATTACGAGCGATACGGCGACTATGAGATGAACAACCACGTCGTCGAGTACGAGCCGGACCGTCGCCTCGGCTGGGAGCCGAGGCCCGGTCGCGGGCACCCGGACGCCACCGCGCCCGGGGCCGCGTGGGGCCACCGGTGGATCTTCGATCTGCTCCCGGACGGAGCCGGGGTGACGGTCGTGACCGAGACCTTCGACGGTTCGCGCATGCCGGAGGACAAACGCGCGGAAGTGGACAGCGGGCGCGCCTGGTGGCAGACGCAGATGGCGAGCACCCTGGAACGCCTCGCCGAACTGTGCGCCGCCCGGTGAACGCCGAACTCGACGCCCTCAAGGGAGCCCTGGACCGTCAGCGCGAGCATGTCCTCAGGGTCCTGGAAGGGCTCTCGGAGGAGGATCTGCGGCGGCCGGTGCTGCCCAGCGGCTGGAGCTGCCTGGCATTGCTGCGCCACCTCACCCTGGATGTCGAACGCTTCTGGTTCCCCGGGGTGATCGCGGGCGAACAGGATGTGGCCGGACAGCTCGCGGCAGGCGCGGAGGCGCACTGGTACGTACCCGAGGGGATGACCGTCGACGAGGTCTTCGCCGACTACCGGGCGGCCATCGCGCGTGCAGACGCCGTGCTCGCCCCCGCCGCGCCCGAACAGGAGCCCGCCGCCTGGCCCGTGGAGATCTGGCCGACCTGGCAGCTGCCTGACGTGCGGCACATCCTGATCCACGTGCTCACCGAAGTCGCCTGCCACAGCGGCCACTTGGACGCGGTGCGCGAACTGATCGACGGCACCACTTGGCTCGGCGGCAACCCCTACGCCGGATAGTTCTGTGACCGGGTGAGGTGCGTCGGGTTCTTCAGGCCGCGGTGGCGAGAGGGCGTCCGCCCCAGCGGATGCCTTTCTCGCTGCGGATGCGGGCGCGTTCTTTGCGTTCGGCGGCCAGGACATCGCGGTGGCGGGCATTGGCGTTGCGCCAGCGCAGGTAGGCGTGCAGGGCCCGGGTCTGCACGGTGTGATTTGGGTGGTTGGAGTTGGCGATGGTGAACTGTGGTGGCCGTCTGGATTCGGATCGGACGTCACCGCACATCCAACCGCCACGACCACCAACCCGGCGAACCTATGCGGTCACAGCACTAGACGGCGTCCGGGCCGAAGGCTCGCAGGAACGTGTGGACGGCGGCGGCGGCCACGCTCCGCAGCTCGGCGTCGGCGACCTCGCGGGTGCCGAGCCGGGACCGCGCCTCCATCGGGCCGGTGAGCAGGGCGCTGAACTGTTCGGCGGCCCGGGCCGGGTCGGTCGCGCGCAGGCGGCCGGCGAGCGTGAGCCTGGCCAGCCGGTCGGCCAGGGCCTGGGCGACGCGCTCGGCCGCGCGCCCCTGGACGATGTCGAGCAGGTCGGGAAACTGGTTGAGCTCGGCCGCGAGGAGTCGCCGCAGCGCCCAGGATCGGTCGTCGCAGTAACAGCGGAGCAGGCTGTGACCGACCTCCTCCAGCATCGCGCGCGGCTCGCCGTCGTCGCCGGTGAGCCGCTCCAGCGCGGCCATGTTCTTGGCCAGCGCCCTGTCGGCCTGAGCGGTGATCGCCTGACGGAGCAGGGTCTCCTTGTCGCCGAAGTGGTTGTACACGGTGGCCTTGGCGACGCCCGCCTCGGCGGCGATCACATCCACTCCGGCCTGGGCGTATCCCTGGCGGGCGAACACGGTGAACGCGGCGTCCAGGATCGCCTGCCGCTTGTCGATGCGTCCGCGTGCGGGGGCGAGATCCCGCCCGGCCGAGGTTCCCGCTCCGTTCATGGGCCGCATCCTAGCGCGTCGATCACCCAACCATACTCATGAGTCTAGCTATCTGGACTCAATTGACTAAGACTTCTCGGTCTTCTAATTTGTACTCGCTGGTCTAGTTCGCCGTGCCCCAACCACCGAACCGGAGACACCACGTGACACGACCGCGAGACGACAGGCTCGATCCGGCGCTGCTGCGGCTGATCGGCGTGATCCTGCTCGGCGGGCTGCTGGGCATCCTCAACAGCACGATGGCCGCCGTCGCCACCGACACCCTGGCCAGGGCCTTCGACACCTCGCTGAGCACGGTCGGCTGGGCCTCCACC
Source organism: Streptosporangium sp. NPDC006930 (assembly GCF_040635605.1). Lineage (NCBI taxonomy): Bacteria > Bacillati > Actinomycetota > Actinomycetes > Streptosporangiales > Streptosporangiaceae > Streptosporangium > Streptosporangium sp. NPDC006930. The sequence continues at coordinate 55,553 of NZ_JBEYID010000032.1, forward strand.
GGCTTCCTGCTCGCCGTCACGGCGACCATCCCCTTCACCACCTGGGCCGTGGACCGGTTCGGGGGCAGGCGGCTGTGGCTGTGGGGCCTGGCCCTGTTCCTGGCCGGATCCCTCGCCTCCGGGCTGGCCTGGAACGTCGGCAGCCTGATCGTCTTCCGTGTCGTCCAGGGCGTCGGTGCGGGCGTCCTCGATCCGCTCGTCCTGATCCTGCTGGCCCGCGCCGCCGGCCCCCACCGCGCCGGGCGCGTGATGGGCCTGATGGGCGTGGTCCTCTCCCTCGGTCCCGTCCTCGGTCCCGTCATGGGCGGGATCATCCTCCAGGGTCTGCCGTGGCGGTGGATGTTCCTGCTCAGCGTGCCCGTCGGCCTCGTCGCCCTGCTTCTCGCCCTGCGCGTGCTGCCCGCGGATCCACCGCTCGGACGGCAGCGGCCGCGGGTACGGCTCGACGTCCTTGGCCTGGCCCTGCTCGGCCCGGGGTTCGCCGCTCTCGTCCTGGCCCTCTCGCAGACGGCCGAGCAGGGCGCCTTCACCGCCTGGCAGGCGCTCACCCCTCTGGCCGCCGGCGTCGTCCTGCTCGGCGCCTACCTGATCCACGCGCTCCGCGTCCGGCGGAACCCGCCCCTGATCGACCCGCGGCTGTTCGCGGGCCGGGGCTTCACGGCGAGCGTCACCATCATGGGCCTCGGCGGGCTCGCGAACTTCGCCGCCCTGTTCGCGCTGCCGCTGTATCACCAGCAGGCGCACGGGCACGGCGCGCTCGCCGCCGGGTTGCTGATGGCGCCGGTGGGCCTCGGCGGCGCCGTCAGCATGCCACTGGCCGGACGGCTGTCGGACCGGATCGGCGCACGCGGGCCGGCCTGCGCCGGGGCGCTCGTGGCCGCTCTCAGCGCACTGGCCCTCACCCGGGTCGGAGCGCAGACCCCCGAGGTGTGGCCCGCGCTGGCCGCTTTCACCATGGGCCTGGGGATGGGCTTCTTCAGCGCGGCCACGATGGGATCGCTGTACCGGACGCTGCCCGCCCCGCTGGTGGCGCAGGGCAGTTCGGTGCTCTACATGCTCAACCAGCTCGGCGCCGCGATCGGCGTCGCCGTCGTCACGCTCATCCTGCAGACCGCGGACGACGTGATCACCGGCTTCCACGGCGTCTTCCGGTTCGCCGTCGCCATGATCGTGATCGTGCTCGCCGCCGTCCCGCTCCTGCCCGGCCACGAGGACGCTCCTCGCCGCGTCGGCGTCCCGGTGTGACCTGCCGACGGCCCTGCGAACGGCCCGCCATGGGCAGCCCCGCAGACGCGGGACGGCGGTGTGCCCCCCACCTCACATGGAGGGTTCCGCGCCCGGCGCCGGGGTGGCGGCCTTGGGCTCGCGGCGCAGCATGGCCCGCAGCCTCTTCTCGATCGGATACTCGTACAGCCGGTACAGCCCCCACGACAGCAGCACGCTGACGACCAGCCCTGCCAGCGCGTACGGCAGGTGCGCCCAGGTGGGCTCGGGGAAGTCGTAGAGCGACTGCCGCCCGAACGCGTGCTTGGCGATGGGGAAGAGCACCAGGAAGTGGATGAGGTAGAAGGCGTAGGACCACTGGCCGAGAGCCACCAGCGGGCGGGAGCTGAGCAGGCTGCGCCGCCCGGCCAGGTCGTTGGTCGCCGCCGCCGCGATGAGCAGCGCGAACACCACGATGCTGCCCCGGTTGGCGGTCTCGGCGAGCGCGGTCTGCCACACGCCGGACCAGGACCACGCCCACAGCAGCGCGAAGTAGCCGACCGTGATCGCGGTCGCCGTACGCAACCCGATCGGGCTGCGCCAGCCCCGGCGCACGGCGGCGGCGATCACGATGCCCAGCACGAACTCGCTGACCCGGGAGATCGGCGAGTGGGTGGCGAAGTAGTACAGGTCGGAGGTGAACCAGTTCTCGGCGGTGAGTTGCGGGTTGGCCAGCCAGAGCCACACGCGCGTGCCGATGCTGATCGCGATGAGCACGGCGGCGATCATCACCATCTGGCGCAGCGTGCGCCGCACGATCGGGCGCACCACGAACGGGAAGACCGCGTAGAAGAACGCCTCACACGACAGCGACCAGGAGACGGTGTGCGGCACGGCGTCGCTCTGGAACGACGCGGGGAACCACGCCTGCACCATGAGCAGCGTCGCGACCGTCCACCACACCAGCGCCGTGCCGCCCTCGGTGGGCCAGAGCTGGCCTCCGACGAGCAGCGCGACCGCCGCGACGGTGGTGATGAGGAGCGAGGGCCAGATCCTGGCGAAGCGGCGCCAGTAGAACTTCGGCGCGGTGTCCTTGTCGAAGAACGTCCAGGTGAGGACGTAGCCGGACAGGACGAAGAAGAACGTCACCCCGGCCGTGCCGAGGACGAACAGCTCGTTGAGGTAGGGCAGGGGCAGCAGGATCGCGATGTGGCTGAAGAACACGCCGAACGCGGCGAACCACCGCAGCCCGGTGAGCGACTCCAGTCGCGTCCTCGGCGGGCCCTCGATCGTGTCCGGTGACGGCTTGTCGGCTACCGAGGTCACGACGCCGCCCCCTCTCCCGCGAGGCCGGCTTGCGCGCGTCGCTCGTCGAGGAGCGCCGCCTGTTCGCGGACGGTCGCGTGACGCAGCAGGTCGGGCAGCTCCACCTCGACGCCGAACGCCACCTCGTAGCGCAGGCTCAGCCTGGCCAGGGTGAGCGAGTGGCCGCCGAGGTCGAGGAAGCCGTCGGAGGCTCCGATCTCCTCCACTCCGAGCAGCTCGCGCCAGATCCCGGCGACGGTCTCCTCGGTGCCGCTCTCGATCGGCACGTGCCCGCCCTCTTCGTCGGGAGTGTCGGGGCTGGGCAGCTCGGTGTGGGCGATGTGGCCCTCGGCGGTCCTGGGCAGGAAGTCCAGGACGGTGACGGAGCCGGGGAGCTGGTATTCGGGCAGGTGGGCGGTGAGCTCCGTGAGGTCGATCCCCTCCCCCGCCACGTACGCGGCGAGCCGGTCGTGGCGCACGTCGACGGCGGCCTCGGCGACGCCGGGGCGCCCTGCCAGGGAGCGGGCCAGCTCGTCGGTGTCCACCCGGAACCCGCCGACGGTGAACATCCGGTCGAAGCGGCCGAGCAGTTCCAGCGAGCCGTCGGGGAGAACGCGGCCGCGGTCGCCGGTGGCGGTGCCGCCGACGTGGATCTCGCCGGGCACGCCGACTGCGCCGGGGCGCCCGGTCCGGTCGGCGACCTCGATCGGCGTACCGGCGAGGGCCTCTCCGAGCAGGACGCCCCTGCGGGGTTCCGCGAGCGGGTCGACCCGGTGGGCCGCGGCCCAGTGCTCGCCGTACAGGGTCCAGGTGGGAATCGCGGCGGCCAGTTCCCGCGAGAGGGCGGGCGGGGTCGTGGCCGCGTCGCAGAGCGCGGTGAACGGGCGGTCGGCGGGCAGGCCCTCGTGAAGCAGCAGCCGCCACGCGGCGGACGGGGCGTACACCACGGTGGCGTCCGCGACCAGGTCCCTCAGCCGTCCGGCGTCGCGGGCGGCTTCGGGGGGCGCGGTCACCAGGTGCGCGCCGTGCAGGAGTGCGAGCAGCAAGGCGTCGGCGAACGCGCCGGACGTGGGCGGGGCGAAGGTGAGCACGGTGTCGGCGACACCCAGGCCGATCCGCGAGGCGAGGTCGGCGATCGGCGCGGCGCCCGCGCCCTCCGTACGGCCGTCGAGGACGTCGGCCTTGAGCTGGGCGTATCGCCAGACGGCCGGGTCGGGGCTGTCGGCGGCCGGGGGTCCGGCTCCCCTGCGCACGGCGGGCGCGAGGTTCTCGGCGCGGGCGTCGAGCTCGGCGTAGGTCAGCGTGACGGCGGGGGGAGCGCCCGCGGGAGAGGTACTCGTGGAGGTGCCTGTCGATGGATCGCCCGCGTGGGTGGTGACGGCGGGCGGGGTTCCCGGGGGAGACGTGCCCGTGGAAGGCGTGCCCGCGTGGGTGGTGACGGCGGGCGCGTCGGGGGTGAGCCGCACCCGCTCGGCGAGGACGGCGGCCGGTCCCCCGGCGCCGGTTCCTGATTCCGCGGGCCGGGGCGCAGGGGGGAGGGAGAGGTCACCGACCGGCAGGTCCGGGTGGGCGCAGGCTCCGGTGACCAGGAGCTCGAACTGCTCGGCGAGGACCTCGACCGTGGCGGGGTCGAACAGGTCGTCGTTGTAGCCCCACAGGCCGGCCATGCCGTCGCCGTCGACGCTGAAGTCCACCATCAGGTCGAAGTGCGAGACCTCGACGTCGGGGACGAACTCCGAGGCCCGCACGCCCGGCAGGTTCAGGAAGACGCCGTCGTTGTCGCGCACCCCGAGCCCCGCCTGGAACAGCGGTGTGTGGCTCTGGGGCCGCTGCGGGTGCAGCTCGCGCACCAGTTCCTCGAAGGGCATCTCCTCGTGGTCGTGTCCCTCGACGGAGGCGTGACGCACGCGGCGCAGCAGCTCGCGGAAGGTGGGCTCCCCGCGCAGGTCGAGGCGCAGGCAGATGATGTTGATGAAGCATCCGACGAGCGCTTCGAGTTCGGGCCGGATGCGCCCGGCGGCGGGTACGGCGGTGACGATGTCGGCCTGGCCCGCGTAGCGCGACAGCAGCACGCCGTAGGCGGCGAGCAGCACGGTGAACGGGGTGGTGCCCTCCTCGCGCGCCACCGCGCGCACGGAGGCGACGACGTCGCCCGGTAGCCGGGAGCGGTGGAAGCGGCCCGCGCGGCGCCGGTGCGGCGGCCGGGGCCGGTCGGAGGGCAGGTCGAGCAGGCGGGGTACGCCGTCCAGGGTCCGCCGCCAGTAGTCGACCAGGCGTGAGCGCACGTCCTCGGTGCGCAGCCGCTCGCGCTGCCAGAGGGAGAAGTCGGTGTACTGCAGGTCCAGGTCCGGCAGGCTCACCGGCCCGCCGCCGGTGTCGGTACCGGCTCCGGTGCCGATCGCGCCGCCGACGGCCCCGGTGTAGAGGGCCTCGACCTCGCGCCCGACGATCCCGAAGGACGGGTCGTCGAAGACGATGTGGTGGAAGGTGAGTACGAGCACGTGGTCGTCGGGGCCCAGCCGGAGCAGCAGCGCCCGCCAGAGCGGCCCGTGGCGCAGGTCGAACGGGGCGAGGATGTCGTCGGCGGCCATCCGCGCGGCCTCGGCCTCGGCGTCCGGCTCGTCACCCAGGTCGACGGAGCGCAGCACGCTCGCGGGCGCGTCACCGACGCGCTGCACGGGCATGCCGTCGACCTCCGCGACGGTGGAGCGCAGGATCTCGTGCCGCCTGATCACCTCGCACAGCGCCCGGTCGAGGGCTCCGGCGTCAAGGGGCCCGCGCAGCCGCAGCGTGGCGGGCACGTGGTAGAACCCGAAACCCGGATTGAACATCTCGCCGAACCAGATGCGCTCCTGGGTGGAGGAGACCGGCACCCCCGAATCGGGCACGGCATGTCGCGGGATGCGATCTCGCTCGCGCCTGCGGCGGGCGATCAGGTCGTGCACATTGTCCGCGCTCTTGGAAATCGTCATGTGAATGGTGTCCTCACGTCTGTGGGGTGCAGCGTGAATGCAGAATTTTGCGTCAGGATATGTCTTGATAAGCGAGAGCATTTACCCTCTATTGCGAAAAGGCGGCGAAACGGATATGGAGCTGCAGGGTGTGACGGCGCTGGTCTCCGGGGGCGGCGGAGGGCTCGGCGCCGCCACCGCGCGCGAGCTCGCCAAGGCCGGAGCGCACGTGGTCGTGGCCGACCTGGAGGCCGCCACGGCGGGCCCGGTGGCCGACGAGGTGGGCGGCACGTTCGTGGAGACCGACGTGACCGACGCGGGCTCGGTCGAGCGCGCCGTGGAGACGGCCGCCGGGGTCGCGGGACCGCTGCGCGTCGCGGTGAGCTGCGCGGGAATCGCGCCCGCCGCCCGTACGGTCGGACTGGACGGCCGCCCGCACGACCTGGAGACCTTCGAGCGGGCGCTCGCGGTCAACGTGGTCGGCACCTTCAACGTGATGCGGCTGGCCGCCGCCGCGATGGCCGCGACCGAACCGCTGGAGGACGGTGAGCGTGGCGTGGTCGTCAACACCTCCTCGGCCGCCGCCGAGGACGGCCAGGCGGGCCAGGTCGCCTACGCCGCCTCCAAGGGCGCGGTCGCGGCGCTCACCCTGCCTGCCGCCCGCGACCTCGCCTCCGTGGGCGTGCGGGTGTGCGCGCTGTCACCGGGCCTGTTCGACACCCCGCTGCTCGCGGCGATCCCGCCGGAGTTCCGGCGCCCGCTCCTGCGGCAGATCGTCTTCCCGCCCCGGCCGGGAACCCCCGTGGAGTTCGCGCGGGCGGTCCGCGCCGTGTGCGAACTGGGTTACCTCAACGCCGCCGTCGTCCGCCTGGACGGCGGCCTGCGCCTGCCGAACACCTGAGGAAACTCGCCGTACGTTCGGGAGTGGAGCACCGGGAAAGCCCATGGAACGTTTGGAGGTGGAACACCGGAGCAGAACACCGATCCCGTGAACGCCGACACGTCTCGCCGGCGGGATGCGGGGTAGCGTCCCGTTACGTTTCCATGGTCACCGATCGAAGGAGATGAGGAAATTGCTCACCCCACCCGACGGAATGCCGAGAATCACCCCCGTCATCTTCTACTCCGATGTCGAGAAAGCCATCGAATGGCTCATCGAGGCGTTCGGATTCGAAAAGCGCAAGGTGTTGAACGACGACGACGGGTCCGTCGTCCACGCCGAGCTGTCGTTCGGCGAGGGGGTCGTGCAGCTCGCCGGGACGGGTGACGGCCGCAGGCACGAGCCGCAGGGCGAGGGCGAGCTGCGGCAGAGCCTGTACGTGTTCGTGGACGACGTGGACGAGCACTACGAGCGCGCGAAGGCCGCGGGAGCCGTGATCCGCGACAAGCCGGACACGCGTTTCTACGGTGACCGCAACTACACCACCGAGGACCTGGAGGGTCACCACTGGGTCTTCGCCCGCAGGGTCGAGGAGATCCCGTACGAGGAGATCGACACCCCATGAGCGCCGTCGAGCAGGTCAGGGAGCTGTACGAACGCTACCCGTGCCCGTCGCTGACCGTCGGCGACGACCTGATCCTGGATCTGGCGCTCGGCATCGGCATGGTCGCCAGGGACAAGACCCTGGCGGGCAGGCGGGTGCTGGACGCCGGGTGCGGCACCGGGCACCAGCTGCTCGGGCTCGCCTCGCAGTATCCCCAGGCGCACTTCACCGGCATGGACCTGTCGCAGTCGTCACTCGACGTGGCCGAGGAGCTACGCGAGCGCAACGGGCTGACCAACGTGGAGCTGGTGCGCGGCGCCATCGGCGGGGAGGGGTTCGAGGGCCCCTACGACCTGATCGTGATGACCGGGGTGCTGCACTGCCTGGACGACCCCCGCGCGGGCCTGGCCTGGCTCGCCGACCGGCTGTCGCCCGGCGGGCTGATGTACCTGTGGCTGTTCCACAGCTTCGGCGAGCACCAGCGGCTGATCGACCGCGAGCTGGTGCGGCTGCTGTCGGGCGGCGACACCGGCGAGGAGGGCCTGTCGGTGGTGCACCGGCTGGGGTTCGGCCGCTCCGCGGGCCGCTACGGCACGGGCACCGCGCCCGGCGCCGACCCGCGCGACCAGGACGTGCTGGACGCCGACGCCTACCTGCACCCGGTCATGCGCACCCACCGCTTCGGTGACGCGGCCCGCCTGTTCGAGGGCCTCGACGGGATCGGCTGGGTCGCGCTGAACGGCGTCAACTGGGACGGCGGCGGCAAGATCCTGGACCTGGGCCGCCGCCACCCCACCTCCCCGGTGTTCCTGTCGGACGCCGACCTGTTCGACGACGAGGAGCTGCTCGCCCGCTACGCGGCGCTGCCCGTCGCCGAACGGGCGGCGGTGATGGAGCTGCGGCTCGCACCGACCGGCTTCACCGTGGTGGCCGGCACCCCGGAGGCGGAGAGGCTGTGCGAGGCCAGAATCTCGGGCAACGTGCTCCTGAGGAACCGAACGGCCGCGCCTGGCGGGGTGACCGGCACCTGACTCCGTCCCCGCGAGAGAAAGGGGAACGCCCACCCCCGGACAGCGAAAGCGGGCGTTCCCTCATCCGTCAATCTCCGGCGGACCGGTAGCCGGCGATGATCACGCCGGTGCCCGTCGCCGCGGAGTCGACCAGACGGAAGGCGGAGAGGTCCGAGCCGGAGGGGGAGAACAAGCGGCGGCCCGACCCCAGCACCAGCGGGTGGATGAGCAGAAGCAGCTCGTCGACGAGGCCACGCGACATCAGTGACCTGACCAGCATCCCGCTGCCGAACACCACCAGGTTTTCCTCCACCTTCTCCTTCAGGACCGCCACGGCGTCGGCGGCGTCGCCCTTGAGCAGGGTGGAGTGCTGCCAGGGCAGCGGCTCGGCCAACGTGGTCGAGGCCACATACTTCCGGACCCCGTTCAGGGCCTCGGTGAACGGGTTCGGCGCCTGCCGTGGCCAGTAGTCCGCGAAACGCTCGTATGTCGTGCGGCCGGCCAGCAGGGACCACGCGCTCGACATGCGGGCCCCCATCGCCTCCTGCATGGCCGGGTCCTGGCGCACAGTCGCCCAGCCGCCGTGCCGGAAGTCGTCGCGGGGGTCCTCCTCGGGATGTCCCGGCGCCTGCATCACGCCGTCGAGCGTCAAATGTTCGATCACGATGACCTTGCCCATGTCTCCGTCTCCTTCGGGGTCCGCCAGGTTGGTCCTGGCTCTCACCCCTACACGAACGACGGGCCACCGGATCGACGGTCCGGAGGGCACGATCCGAGGAGTCCCCCTCTCGACGCCGACACCACAGGTGGACGACACCGGGAGGGGGACCGACGTTCAGGCCGGCCGGCGGAGGCCGGCCTGAACGTCATGATCAGACGAGGTCGAACCGGTCGAGGTTCATCACCTTGACCCACGCCGCGACGAAGTCCTTCACGAACTTCTCCTTCGCGTCGTCGCTCGCGTAGACCTCCGCGAGCGCGCGCAGCTCGGAGTTCGACCCGAAGACGAGGTCGGCGCGGCTGCCGGTCCACTTGACCTCGCCCGTGGCGAGGTCGCGACCCTCGAACGTGCTCTCGTCCTCCGACGTCGCCTTCCACCTCGTGCCCAGGTCGAGCAGGTTGACGAAGAAGTCGTTGGTCAGGACCCCGGGGGTCGTGGTGAGGACGCCGAGCGAGGACTGCCCGTGGTTGGCGCCCAGGACGCGCAGGCCACCGACGAGGACCGTCATCTCGGGGGCGCTCAGGGTGAGCAGGTTCGCCCGGTCGATCAGCAGGTACTCGGCGGGCAGCCGGTCGCCCTTTCCGACGTAGTTGCGGAACCCGTCGGAGGTCGGCTCGAGCGCGGCGAACGACTCCACGTCGGTCTGCTCCTGCGAGGCGTCCACGCGGCCCGGCGTGAAGGGGACCTCGATGTCGAAGCCCGCGTCCTTGGCGGCCCGCTCGACGGCAGCGCTACCGGCGAGCACGATCAGGTCGGCGATCGAGACCTGCTTGCCCCCGCTCCGGGCGGCGTTGAACGCCTCCTGGATCTCCTCCAGGGCGCGCAGCACGGTGGCCAGCTGGTCGGGGTCGTTCACCTCCCACCCCTTCTGCGGCTCAAGGCGGACGCGCGCGCCGTTGGCGCCGCCGCGCTTGTCGCTGCCGCGGAAGGAGAAGGCCGACGCCCACGCGGCGGACACCAGCTGGGACACCGGCAGGCCGGAGGCGAGGATCTTGCTCTTGAGGAAGGCGACGTCATCGGCGTCGATGGGCTGGTACGTCGCGGTGGGCAGGGGGTCCTGCCACAGCAGCGTCTCGGTCGGGACCTCCGGGCCGAGGTAGCGCACGACCGGGCCCATGTCGCGGTGGGTCAGCTTGAACCACGCCCGGGCGAAGGCGTCCGCGAACGCGGCGGGGTTCTCCAGGAAGCGCCGCGAGATCTGGTCGTAGACCGGGTCCACGCGCAGCGCGAGGTCGGTCGTGAGCATCGTCGGGGCGTGGCTCCTCGACGGGTCGTGGGCGTCGGGGACCGTACCGGCACCGGCGCCGTCCTTGGGCTTCCACTGGTGCGCGCCCGCGGGGCTCTTGCTCAGCTCCCACTCGTAGCCATAGAGGATCTCGAAGAAGCTGTTGTCCCACGTCACCGGGGTGTTCGTCCACGCACCCTCAAGACCGCTGGTGATCGTGTCGCCGCCCTTGCCGGTGCCGTAGGTGTTGTTCCAGCCCAGGCCCTGCTCCTCGATCGAGGCGGCCTCCGGGTCGGCGCCGACGTGGTCGGCCGGGCCCGCGCCGTGGGTCTTGCCGAAGGTGTGACCGCCCGCGATCAGGGCGACCGTCTCCTCGTCGTTCATCGCCATCCTGCGGAACGTCTCGCGGATGTCGCGGGCCGAGGCGAGCGGGTCCGGGTTGCCGTTCGGGCCCTCGGGGTTGACGTAGATGAGACCCATCTGGACCGCACCGAGGGGGCTTTCGAGCTCCCGGTCACCGGTGTAGCGCTGGTCGTCGAGCCAGGTGGTCTCCGGACCCCAGTAGACGTCCTCCTCGGGCTCCCAGACGTCCGCACGACCGCCGGCGAAACCGAAGGTCTCAAAGCCCATCGACTCCAGGGCGACGTTGCCGGACAGGACGAGGAGGTCGGCCCACGAGAGGCTCTGGCCGTACTTCTTCTTGACCGGCCACAGCAGGCGGCGGGCCTTGTCGAGGTTGGCGTTGTCGGGCCAGCTGTTGAGGGGGGCGAAACGCTGCTGACCGGCACCGGCGCCGCCGCGGCCGTCGCTGATCCGGTAGGTGCCCGCGCTGTGCCAGGCCATCCGGATGATGAACGGGCCGTAGTGACCGTAGTCGGCCGGCCACCAGTCCTGCGAGGTGGTGAGCACCTGCGCGATGTCCCGCTTCACGGCCGCGAGGTCGAGGGACTTGAACGCCTCGGCGTAGTCGAACTCCTCGCCGAGGGGGTTGGCCACGGCGGGGTTCTTCGCGAGGATCTTCAGGTTGAGCCGCTCCGACCACCACTGGCGGTTTCCGCCGCCCTGAGTCGGGTGCGGGGCACGCTCGTGCGCGACCGGGCAGCCACCTTCGCCCTCCGCCTTCGCGTCCGTGACGATTGCATCATGGTTCTCAGACATGGAATCCTTCTGGATCTTCTGTTTCAGGGAGTCGCGGCGCTCAGGAGCCGCGAGGGGTGGAACAGCCGGGGCACAGGCCCCAGAAGATGACCTCGGCCTCGTCGATCGAGAAGCCGTGGTCGTCGGACGCGGTCAGGCAGGGTGCCTCACCGACCACACAGTCGACGTCGGCGACGACACCGCACGACCTGCACACGATGTGATGGTGGTTGTCGCCGACACGCCCCTCGAACCTGGCCGGGCTGCCGGCCGGCTCGATGCGGCGTAACAGCCCGGCCGCGGTGAGCGCCTGGAGGGCCTCGTACACGGCCTGGAGTGAGATGTGGCCCACCCGATCGCGCACCCCGGAGGCGATCGCCTCGACTCCGAGATGGTTGCCGTCCCGGACGGTCTCGAGCAGGGCCACCCGCGCGGCCGTCACCCGCAGGCCCACCCCGCGCAGCTCATCGGCGGTGGTTGGAGTGCCAGGTGCGGTCATGGGACCAAATCTAGCGCCATAAACACGAAGAGTTCAAGATAATGAACAATGCAAATTTAGAGCCCCGCCAGGCGAGGAGGCGATCCGGGTTCCCCCGAGGACCTGAGGACCGGCTCCGACCGGCGACTTCGGCCGCCTGGAACGGCCCGGCGGGAGTTTCGTCTTGGTTGTTCCGCCTCAGCTGGGGAGGACCGAGAGGCCGGATTGGGCGACGATGGCCTGAAGTGCGGCGACGTGGCCGGTGTAGGCCGCGCGCCCCTCGCGAGTGAGGCTGAACCATGTCCTCGGGCGTTTGCCGACATGCCCCTTGCGGATCTTCACGTAACCGGCCGCCTCCAGGGCGCTCGCGTGCTTGGACAGCACCGAGTCGCTGACGCCCAGGTTGTCGCGGACGAAGGCGAACTCCGCCTCGTCGGCGGCGGCCAGCAGCGAGACGATCCCCAACCGGGTCGGCGCGTGGATCGCCGGGTCGAGTCGCGGCGTCATCGCGCCACCGTCTCCGCCCGGTGAACGGTCCGCCCGGACATCCAGCGGGCCAGAAGAGGCGTGGTGATCGCCGCGACCACAGTCATGATCACACCCATAAGCGTACGCGGGTAGGCGAGGCCCAGTTCCGTGAACCACAACGCCATCAGGGCGGCCCCGACACCGGTGGCGACCAGCCAGCCGGTGAAGCCAACCCATGCCCACGGGTCCGTCAGCGAGGAGTGCGGGCGCAGGTTCGCGTTCCTGACGTCTCTCACGAACTTGAGGACGGCGACGGCGAGACCGGCCGACAGGGCCGGCACCGCGATCCAGATCCACCAGGCGGGCGGGACCTCGGTGACGAACTGTATTCCGGTGACGAAGACCCATACCGCCACGGGATACCAGGCGGGGAACATCGGCGGCGCGGCGCGCAGAGCTCTGCGCCGCGTCTCGTGGATCTGCTCCAGCGTCCGCGCAGCCTCTTCCGGGGAGATTTCCATGTCCGCTCCTTCGCTCTTTCCTACATGGAAAGTACTTTCTACTTTCCATATCGTCAAGTACTTTCCAAGCCAGGCCGGTACGGACAGGTCCTCCAGCCCGCGCGGGCGGCGCTCTCGGTGAGAGGGCCGGTCCGCGCCGCGGGCGGCCCCCTCACCGGCTCAACCTTCGGCCAGTTCCACGAGGTTGGTGACGGTTCTCCAGTTGCGCATGGTGGCCGGGGTCTTCAGACGTCGTTCGAGCGCGACCGGGAGCTTCGCGCGGCCGGAACCGTTCGGCAGGCTCAGGTAGATCTCACGGCTCGCCGTCCACATCTCCTCGGGTGCGAACCTCCCGGCGTCGAAGCCGTCGAGCCAGTCCGCCGACAGGGAGTCGAGCAGGAACCACACCGAGTATCCGGTCGGATCGTCGGCCTTCGCCGGGCTCGCCTCGACGATCGCCCTCAGCTCGCCGGCGGTCCGCAGGATGACCTTCGTGCTCAGCCCGAGCCCGTCGGCGAGCCGCCCCTCAAGCCGCGCCGCGACCTTCCCCGCCTCCGGCTCGTCGGCGGTGAAGACGACGTTGCCGCTCTGCAGATAGGTCTGGATGTCGGTGTGCCCCAGCTCCGCGCACACCGCGCGCAGGTCGGGCATGGAGATCTTCTTGTGGCTGCCGAGGTTCACCGCGCGCAGCAGCGCCACGTATCGCGTCATGCCCTATTTTCTCCCTTCCGCTCTCGGAGCGGCACGAGACCTGATCAGCGACCTTGACTCTGGCGGTGGCGCTCTCAGCGGTCCGGCGGAATGCGGTAGAGGGACACGTGGGAACGCGACTCGGCGGTGAAGTCGGCTCCGGCCCAGTCGGCGTGCCTGCTCTCCAGTACGAACCCGGCCGGCTGAGCCATGAGGTCAAGCCCGGTCGGCCAGATGTAGCGGTGCGGGCTGCGATACAGCTGGGCCTGCCTGCTCTCGTCGAACCTGAAGTGATGCGATACGACGTGCTGGCGCAGAACGTCGTAGGTGTCCAAACCGATGTAGCCCGGCTCGCTGTGCCAGACCAGGGCCTGCTGCCCCGGTGGGAGCTTGCGCAGCTCAGGCACCCACAGCTCGATCACGAACCGGCCGCCGGGGGTGAGGTGGCGGGCGGCATTGCGAAAGCACTCGACCTGCTCGGCCTGGGTGAGCAGGTTGGCGATCGTGTCGAAGACGAGGTGGACCAGCGTGAGTTATGCGGTCACGGTGCCTAAGAACCAAGCCCTCCCAACCGGGTGCACACGGCGCGCCGGATGGCGTTATCCGGCACATTGCGCATCCGGGCTCAGGGCACGGGACCTGTTATCGAGCCCCTGGGGCGCCGCGGTAATGCCGCCGGTAACTGAGGCTGACGACGCTCCCCCTACCGCATCGGGGGACCAACGCCATAACGAGCTAATGGGACATCGCCATGACAAACAGGATATATCACCCCGACTGGACCCGACGGCTCACCGCCGCCGCCGCAGTGGCGTCGACACTGGCGCTGACCGCAGCATGCTCGGCCACCCCGGACGACGAGACGCCCGTCACCTCTGCCACCTCCGCCGTCTCGTCGGAATCGGCATCGCTCAAGCTCGTCGGCATCCTGACGGTGTCCGCACCGTCGGTCGGGTTCCCGGACCAGGCGGCGGCGATCGAGGCCGCCGTGTCCGCGGTGAACGACGCCGGCGGCATAGCCGGCCGCAAGGTCGAGTTGACGGTCTGCAACGACCAGGCCGACCCGAATGTGAGCGCGAAATGCGCTCAGGACGCGGTCGGTCAAGGCGCGATCGCCGTGATCGGCGGCCTGTCGGTCGGTGGCAGCGGCATGGTGCCGGTGCTCGAACAGGCCGGCATCCCGCTGCTCAGCCACCCGATCAACCCGCTCGAATTCACCAGCAAGACCTCCTGGCCGATCCCCGGCGGCACACCGGTCTCGTTCAGCGGGGCCGCGATCGGACTGGTCAAGACCTACGGCTGCAAGAAGGTCGACGCGATCACGCAGTCGCTGCCGTCCTCGATCGCCTCGGCCGACTTCGCCGACGCCGGGCTCAGATCGCTTGGCATGAAACTGAACGCGAAGATCGCGGTGCCGACCACGAACGCCGACTACGGACCCCCGGTCGCCCAGGTCGTGTCGAACGGCGCGGACTGCGTGGTGCTGGCGCTCCCGCCGGGCGAGGCCGGCAAGGCGATCGCCGCCCTGGGCGCCGGCGCGCCGGGGGTGAAGACCGGGCTCGCCGCGGCCTCCCTCACCCAGGCACTGATCGACCAGATCGGCAAGGCCGCCGAAGACGTGCTGCTGTCCGACTCGTTCCTGCCCGTGAACAGCAACGAAGCCGGCATGGTCGCCTTCCGCGACGCGATGAAGAAGTACAAGCCGGACGCGACGCCGACGTCGGCGGGCGTGGTCGTGTGGTCGGCGGTGGCCGCGGTGAAGGCGGCCGCCGAATCCGTTCAGGGGACGGTCGACGCCGCGTCGGTGCAGGAGGCGCTGGGCAAGCTCAGCTCCGTGGATACGGGAGTCGGGCCGGCCCTCAACCTGACCACGCCGCTGGGCCTCAAGGACTTCGACCGTATTCTCAACACCAACGTCGTCACGTACACGGTCAAGAACGGCACCTACAGCGACGCCGCCGAGCCGTTCAGCGTGCTCGACGCCCTCAGGGAGAACGGGTGATCCAGGGCGGGGATCGGGTGACGCCCGATCCCCGGCGAAGCGCCGAACCGATCCTCGCCGCGGTCGACCTCGAGGTCGGCTACGGCCACCTCCCCGTGCTGCACGGCCTGTCGGTGGCGGTACGTCCGGGCGAGATCGTCGCACTGCTGGGCGCGAACGGCGCGGGCAAGACCACGACCCTGCTCGCCCTGGCCGGGGTTCTGACACCGATCAGCGGCTCGGTCCTGCTCGACGGCCGGCCCGCGCCCGAGGGACTGCATCGCAGGGCCGACGCCGGCCTGGCGTTGATCTGCGAGGACCGCTCGGTGTTCATGGGCCTGACCTGCCGGGAGAACCTCCGCCTCGGCCGGGGAGGCATCGAGGAGAGCCTGGCGTTGATGCCCGAGCTGGAGCCGCTGCTGGATCGCAAGGTGGGGCTGATGTCGGGAGGCGAGCAGCAGATGCTCACCCTGGCGCGCGCGCTGGCCGGCGCACCGAAGGTGCTTCTCGCCGACGAGCTGACGCTCGGCCTCGCCCCGTTGATCGTCGCGCGGCTGCTCACCCGGCTGCGCGCCGCCGCCGACCGCGGCGTCGGCGTGCTCATCGTCGAAGAGCGGGTCACGCGCGCCCTGCAGGTGGCCGACCGCGTCTGCGTACTGCGACGAGGAGAGATCGTGATCGAGGGGAAGGCGTCCGAGATGGGGTCGCGGCTGGCCGAGATCGAGGCCAGCTACCTTTCCGAGGTGGCCGAAGGCCAGACGAGCGCGAGCGGAGACCACGCCACATGAACGGCGCCATCCAGCTCGCGCTGGTCGGGATGTCCTCAGGTTCGCTGCTGGCGCTGACCGCCCTCGGCATCGTGATCGCGTACCGCGGATCCGGGATCATCAACTTCTCCCACGGCATCGTCGGAACCGTGGCGGCGTTCGCCTACTGGGAACTCAACGCGGGCCAGGGGCTCTCGCCCGTGCTCGCGGTGCCCGGTGCGCTGCTCGCCGCCGCGCTGTGCGGTTACCTGACCTACCGCCTCGCGATCCAGCGCATGGCACGCACCTCGGCGCTGAGCCGCACCATCGTCTCCCTGATCGTGCTCGTCGTCGTGCAGTCCGCACTGACGTTGCGCTACGGCGCGGACGAGCGCCTCGTCCAGTCCATCTTCCCCACCGATCCGGTGTCGCTGTTCGGGATCCACCTGGGCCAGGATCGGATCATCACCTTCCTCATCGCCACCGTGCTCGTCGGCCTGCTCACCCTCGGCTATGGCCGGACCCGGTTCGGGCTGGCCACCTCGGCGCAGGTGGAGAACCCCATCGCGTCGGCGGCCCTGGGCATCTCCCCGGTCAGGATCGCGACCACCAACTGGGTGATCGGCTCGGTGTTCGCCGGCATCGCCGGCGTCCTGCTCGCTCCGATCGTCGGCGTGCAGATCGTCACGCTGACCCACCTGATCGTGCCGGCGCTCGCCGCCGCGCTCATCGGCGGCCTGCGCTCGTTCCCGCTGACGTACCTCGGTGCCCTGCTGATCGGGGTGAGCCAGGCCGAGGTGACCCGCTACGTGGCCACGCCCGGCTGGGCGGACGCCGTGCCCTTCCTGCTGATCGTGCTGGTGATGGTGTGGCGAGGCGGGGGCGAGCGGATACGCACGGCCATCGTCGAGCGACGGCCGAAGGTCGGCGACGGACATGTCCGTCCTCTCGTCCTCCTCGCGCTCTTCGGGGGCAGCATCGTCCTGCTCACCACGGTGTTCGAGCTGTCGTACATCACGGCGGCGACGATCACCTGTACGTACGGGATCATCCTGCTGTCCAGCGTCGTCATCACCGGATACACCGGGCAGCTGTCGCTCGGCCAGTTCAGCTTCGCCGGCATCGGTGCGGTGATCACCGGCCTGCTGCTGACCAGCACCGGGATGCCGTTCATCCTGGCGGTCGCGTTGAGCCTGGTCGCGACGTTCGTCGTCGGCGCGATGCTCGGCGTGCCGCTGCTGCGTACCCGCGGCGTGAACTTCACGGTGGCCACACTCGGCTCCGCCGTGGCGATCCAGGGGGTACTGCTGCAGAACCCCGCCTACTCCGGCGCCTACACGCCCCTGCCGAACCCGCTGGAGCTGTTCGGCTGGCGAATCGACTCGCTCACCCACCCCGGGCGCTGGGCGATCGTGTGCCTGGTCGCGTTCGTACTCGCCGGCCTCGTGGTCGCCAATGTCCGGCGCGGCCGTGTCGGGCGCCGCATGATCGCGGTCCGTACCAACGAGCGGGCGGCCGAGTCCGTCGGGCTGAACCCCTGGCGGGTCAGACTCTACGCGTTCGCCCTCTCCGCGGCGATCGCCGCGCTCGGCGGGATCCTGGTGGTGTTCCGGCAGCCGACCATGGTGTTCGAGCGGGGATTCGCGGCCTTCGACTCGATCCTGGGGTTGTCCTACGTCGTCCTGGGCGGCATCGGTTACATCGCCGGCCCGTTGCTGGGTGTGCTCGGACACCCCGGCGGTTTCATCTCCACGTTGCTCGATTCGGACAGCGCGACGATGCCGCTGTGGATCGCACTCATCGGAGGTGTGCTGTCCATCTGGTACCTGCAGGCACGCCCGGACGGAGCCGCGGAGGGCCTCTCCCGGCACCTGCACCTGCCGCGCCGGCGCCGTCCGGCTCGGCCGAGCGCGGACACCGTCGCGGCAGCACCCGGCCGGGTGCCCGAACAGGTGTTGCGCGGCCATGGGCTGACGGTGGCCTTCGGCGGCGTGGTCGCGGTGAACGACGCCTCGCTGCACGTCGGTCCGGGTGAGATCGTCGGGCTCATCGGGCCGAACGGAGCGGGCAAGACGACGTTGATCGACGCGCTCACCGGCGCGACGAGGCCGAAGTCCGGCACGGTCACGCTCGCTGACAAGCCGATCGGATCGATGCCCATGTACCGCCGGGTCCGCGAGGGGATCGGGCGGTCGTTCCAGAGCCTTGAGCTGTTCGACGACATGACGGTGGCCGACAACCTCAAGGCGTCGGTCGACGCGCGGTCCGGCAGCGCCTACCTGACCGACCTGGTCTGGCCGCGCCCGACCGCCTTCACCGCCGGAGCGCTCGCCGCCGTCGAACTGTTCGAGCTCGGTCCGGATCTCGACCGGCTGCCGACCGAGCTGCCGTACGGCCGGCGTCGGCTGATCGGCATCGCCCGTGCGGTGGCCGCCGAACCGTCCGTCCTCTGCCTCGACGAGCCGGCGGCCGGGTTGAGCTCGACGGAGTCGGCCGAACTCGGCACCCTGCTCCGGCGGCTCGCCGACGAACGCGGCATGGGCGTGCTGGTGGTCGAGCACGACATGGAGCTGGTGATGCGGGTGTGCGACCGGCTGATCGTGATGGAGCGCGGGCGGATCATCGCCGACGGGACGCCGGCGGAGGTACGCCGTGACCCGCGGGTCATCGCGGCCTACCTCGGCGACGAGACCGAGTCGCAGGAGACCGAACCCGGGCGTGAGAGAGAGGAAGTCGAACAATGAGGTCCGACGATCGGATCGAGGCCGCGCTCGCCCGCGCCGTCGAGTTGGGCGAGGTCGGTGTGCAGGTCGCCGCCTACCTCGGCGATGAGCTCATCGTCGACGCGTGGACCGGCGTCGCCGACCCGCGGAGCGGCCGGGCGGTCGACGGTGACACCTTGTTCCCCGTGTTCTCGGTGAGCAAGGCGCTTCTCGCCACGGCGATCCAGCTGCAGTGCGAGCGAGGGCTGGTGGACATGGACCAGCCGATCGCGACGTACTGGCCGGAGTACGGCAGGCGCGGCAAGCAGGACATCACCGTCGGCCACGTGCTCACGCACCGCGCCGGCGTTCCGCACATGCCGCCCGGCCTGGACGCCGGCGGACTCGCGGACCAGGAGGCGATCACCGCCTGGCTCGCGGACGTCGAACCGCTGCACCCGCCGGGTGAACGCTCCATGTACCACTCGATCAGCTTCGGGCACATCCTCGGTGAGGTCATCCGCCGCACCGACCCGAGCCACCGTCCCTACCATCGGTTCCTCCGCGAGGAACTGTGCCTGCCGATCGGCGCCGACGACGTCTGGGACGTGCTCCCGGCGGAGCACGAGCACCGGGTCGCTCGCCTGACCTGGGGGCCGAACCCGCCGAAGCGCGCGCCGATGACCGGGGTGCCGCTGCTGTCGATGCCCCCGGAGATCCGCCCCGACGCCGACCGCTGGAACGATCCCCGGTTCCGGTCGTCGTCGATCCCGGCGGCCGGCGCGGTGATGTCGGCCCGCGCCGGTGCGCGGTTCTTCAGCATGCTGGCGAACCGCGGCGAGATCGACGGTCGCCGGTACATCGCGGCCGACCGCCTGCTCGCCCTGACGTCGCCGCGGCCGAACGCCGGCGAGTTCGACGAGGTCTACCAGGGAACCACCTGGATCGGCACCGGCGGTTACTGGCTGGGCGGGGAGTCGCCCCCGGCCGACCCGCTGCTCGGCCGTTCGACCCAGGTGCTCGCCCACGCCGGGGTGGGCGGGTCGATGGGATGGGCCGACCTCGCGACCGGGCTGGCCGTCGTCATCACCCACAACCGGATGTTCCTCGGCGCCCCGCCTGGCGCCGAACCGTTCGTCCCGCTGGCCGACGCCGTGCGCGCGGTCGCGGGCCTGGACTGAAAGGGGTGACCGCTATGGAGTACCGGCCGTTCGGGCGGACCGGCGTGCGGGTGAGCGCCCTGGGCCTGGGGTGCTGGATGTTCGGCGACAGGGCCGACGAGGCCGAGTCGGTCCGGATCATCGACAGGGCGCTCGATCTCGGCGTCAACTTCTTCGACACGGCGAACAACTACGGCGGAGCCCCCGGGCGCAGCGAGTCCGTCGTCGGGGCCGCCCTGGCGAAGCCGTCCAAGCGCGATCGAGTGGTGATCAACACCAAGGCGTACATGCCGGTCGACACCGAGGATCCCAACGGGCGGGGTGTGAGCCGACGGCACCTGATCCGCCAGTGCGAGGAGAGCCTGCGGCGACTGCGGACCGATCACGTCGACGTGTTCACCCTGCACCGGTTCGACCCCGACGTACCGGTCGACGAGCCGTTGCGCGCCCTGGACGACCTGGTGCGTGCGGGCAAGGTCCGCTACCTGGGGGTAAGCACCTCCGCCGCGTGGGAGGTCGTCGAGTCACTGTGGGTGGCCAAGGAGTTCGGGTTCAACCGGATCGTGGCCGAGACCCCGCCGTACAACATCCTTGACCGGCGGATCGAGCGTGAGCTGCTCCCGATGGCGGCGACGTTCGGGCTCGCGGTGAACCCGTGGGCGCCGCTGGGCGGAGGAGTGCTCACCGGCCAGTACCGGCGCGGCGAGCCGCCGTCCGCGGGCAGCCGGTACGGCGCGGGTGGCGTGCTCGCCGACTTCGCCGGTGACCGATTCAGCGAGGCCGTGTTCGACGTGCTCGACGTGCTGCGGGTGATCGCGGCCCGTCATGACGTGACCATGGCCCAGCTGGCCTTCTCCTGGGTCTTACGGCAGCCCGGTGTGACGAGTGTGCTGTGCGGGCCGGAGCGGCTGGCCGACCTCGACTCGTGCGCGGAGTCCTCGGCGATCGAGTGGACCGCCGAGGATCTGGACGCGATCGACGCGGTGGCCCCGCCCGGGGACAAGGTCGCCGGCTGGTACGAACCGATCGGCGGCCCGCGGTTCCGGCCGCATCCGGGCAGGGTCTGACCGGTACCCGCTCGTCACCGTCGGCGATCCCCCACCGGTTCGTCACGTGCGGGTGAAGGCGGTGACGGACGGCCGTACCGGCCGGTCGCGTTGTTGCAGGTGATCGCGGCGTTGGTCGTACCTGTGGATTGTCATGTCCAGCGTTACCCGGCGTGCCCGCCGTTGTCGAATGGCGGGCACGCCGGAGAAGACCGACCAGCGGGCCAACCGCAAGAAGAAAGGTTCAGCGGGCGGGCGGCCCGTCGACTTCGATCCCGAGCGCTACCGCCGGCGCAACACCGTCGAACGCTGTTTCCAGAAGATCAAGACCTGGCGCGGATTGGCCACCCGCTATGACAAAACCCCGGAAAGCCACGAGGCCGTACTCCACCTCCGAGGCTCGATCATGTGGCTGAAACTCCTCACCTCACCCACATGATCCGAACCTCGAACAGCTCCTAGATCACCTCATTGACGAAGGCCCCTTCGCCGGGCTAAGAATGCGCCAACGCTCGAATCACCGTCTCCGTACGCTCGCCGTGAAATGTTATCGCTAACATCGTGGAGGTATCGGAATGCGTAGGTATCACAGAGTTTTGGCCGCGTTGTTCACCGTCGTCATGGCCGTTGTCCTGACACCGGTGGCGGCCCACGCCGCCGGTCCGGTCCCCCACTACCTGATGACGGCCTTCACCAACAGCAGCGAATCGAACATGTACGTCTACGACTCCCCCAACGCCTCCACCTTCTCCCTCGTGCGGGCCAATGCCTACACACCACCGTCGGGGCTGATCAGGGATCCCAGCGTGTTGCGGCACATCGACGGCTACTACTACCTCGTCTACACGACGAACTGGACCGGTGACACCATCGGCTTCGCTCGCAGCGCCGACTCCGTGAGCTGGACGTTCCTTCGCAACGTGACCGTCGGGCTGAACGGTGCCACCGGCAGCACCTGGGCTCCGGAGTGGTTCAAGGACTCCGACGGCAGCGTCCACGTGATCTTCTCGGCCTCGACGACCGGCACGGCGGGACAGTTCAGGCCGTACCGGATCACCGCCACCAACGCCGACCTGTCGTCCTGGAGCGCCCCGACGGCGTTGGGCATCCCGGCGAACTACATCGACAGCTTCGTGGTCAAGGTCGGCTCCACCTACCACAACTTCCTCAAGAACGAGACGACGAAGTACATCGAGCACGCCACCGCCACCTCGCTCACCGGCCCCTGGCAGTTCACCGGCGTCGGGAACTGGGCGGGCTGGGGCTCGGGACTTGAGGGGCCCGCGCTGACACGACTGCCCGACGGCAGGTGGCGGATCTATTTCGACAACTACACGGGCGGCCGCTACTACTACGCCGACAGCTCCGACCTGTCCACCTTCTCGGCCAAGGTCGAGCTGTCCGGCCTGTCCGGCGTCGCCAGGCACTTCACCGTGCTGCGCGAGGACGTCGGTGACACGACCGCGGTGCCGACGGGTAACCGCTCACTGCGCTCGGCCAACTTCCCCGATCGCTATCTGCGCCACCGCGACAATCTTGCCCGTATCGACCCGCTGAGCGCCTCCAGCCCGCTCACCGACCGCCGGGACGCCACGTTCACCGTGACCGCCGGGCTGGCCAACAACGGCTGCTACTCCTTCCAGGCGGTGAATCTGCCGGGCTACTACCTGCGGCACTACAACATGCGGCTCACCCTGCAGCGTGACGACGGCACGGCGATCTTCAAGGGCGACGCCACGTTCTGCGGCAGAGCGGGGCTGGCCGGCGGCGGTACGACCTCGTTCGAGTCGTACAACCTGCCGGGCCGCTATCTGCGCCACTACAACTACGAGATGCGGCTGGACCTGAAAGCGTCCACCTCGGTCTTCGCCTCCGACGCATCCTTCACGGTGACCTCCCCTCTGGCCTGACGAAAAGAAGACTTCGCCGCCCCCTCGCCCGAGCGCCGCTCGCCGGTGCTCGCCCGGTCGATACAGCCGGGCCGTGCCGGACACAGCCGGTCACAGGGCCGAGGTGGGAGCGTGCGTGGCTCGTTCGTGCCGAACTACGATTGGCGCCGAACGCGCCTCACCTGCCGCATATCACCACTTGCCGGCGGCGGCGACCGTCGGCAAGACCGTGACACGACCATGACATGGCGAAGACGAGGCGAGGACACGGCCGGCCGACACTGGACGGGGTCGACCGGCGGACAAGTTACAGGGGCGTGCGGTGAAACTCGGCGGCGTGTCGCGAGTGCTGTTGATCGAGGACGACCCGGCCGTACGGGAGGGCCTTGAGCTGGCCCTGACCCGGCACGGATACCGGGTGCGCGCGGCGGAGTCCGGCGAGCAGGGGCTGGAGCGGCTGCGTACGGACCTTCCCGACGTCGTCGTGCTCGATCTGATGTTGCCCGGCATGGACGGGTTCGAGGTCTGCCGCCGTATCCGGGCCACCGGTCAGACACCGATCATCATGCTGACCGCGCGCGGCGACGACATGGACGTGGTGGCCGGGCTTGAGGCGGGCGCCGACGACTACGTGGTCAAGCCGGTGCAGCCCAGGGTGCTTGAGGCACGCATCGGCGCCGTGCTGCGGCGGGTCGGCCGGGACCAGGCGGAGCTGGAGCGGCACGGGGAGCTGACCATCGATCGGGCCGGGATCGTGGTCGCCAAACGCGGCGTACCGGTGGACCTCGCCCCGACCGAGCTGCGCCTGCTGCTCGAACTCTCCGGCACTCCCGGCCGGGTGCACAGCCGCCAGCAACTGCTGGAGTCGGTGTGGGAGCACGGGTATTTCGGCGACTCGCGTCTGGTGGACGCGTGCGTGCAGCGACTGCGCGCGAAGATCGAGGACGACTCGGCGGCGCCCGTCTACGTGCAGACGGTGCGTGGGTTCGGGTACCGGTTCGGGCCGGTGTGATCCGCCGGTGACACCTCGGCCGAGCCTGGGGCTGCGTGCCCGGCTGTTGTTCTCCTTCGCGCTGCTGTGCGTGGTCACCGCGGCGGCGGTGGCCGGCGGGATCTACGTCCAGGCGCGCAACGCCATCCTGGAGAGGACCCAGGATGCCGCGGTGCAGGCGATGACCGGCCGCCTGCAGGCGCTCTACCCGTTGCGGAGCGCGACGCCCGGCCCGGAGGAGCTCGGCGAGATCGCCGAGGCCGCGACCGACCGCGACAGCTTCGCGGTCGCCGTCTACCGCGAGACGCACTCGCCGCTTCCACCGTCCTCGCCGCCGCTGGGACGCTGGAGGCCGGGCGAGGAGGCCCGGGCCCTGGATTTCGGGGTGGCCTCACCGGAGTTGCGGCGGGTGGTGGCCGGTGGCCGCACCGCGTGGCAGAGGGTGGTGCGGCAGGGTGAGCCCACCCTGATCATCGGCATACCGTTGCTGATCATCGAGGAGGACCGGACGACGCGGGTGTCCGGTATCGAGGTCTACATCGCGCGCAGCCTGCTTCCCGAACAGCGCAGTATCGACGAGCTCGCCGCCATCGCCCGGCTGATCGGCGGGGCGGCCCTCGCGTTCGCGGTCGTCCTGGCGTTGCTCGCCGCCCGTGGTGTGCTGGGCCCGGTGCGCGAGCTC
This sequence comes from Streptosporangium sp. NPDC006930, assembly GCF_040635605.1. Classification (NCBI taxonomy): domain Bacteria; kingdom Bacillati; phylum Actinomycetota; class Actinomycetes; order Streptosporangiales; family Streptosporangiaceae; genus Streptosporangium; species Streptosporangium sp. NPDC006930. Next base: position 79,922 of record NZ_JBEYID010000032.1, read on the forward strand.
GGCCGGGCGGCGCGCCTGCTGGGCGAGGGTGAGATGCGGACCAGGATCGCGGTGCGCGGCTCCGATGAGCTCGCCGACGTGGCGCGCACGTTCAACAACACCGCCGCGGAGCTGGAACGGCTCGTCGGGCAGCTGCGCGAGATGGAGGCCGACGCCCGCAGGTTCGTGGCCGACGTGTCCCACGAGCTGCGCACCCCGCTCGCCGCGCTCACCGCGGTCGCCGACGTCCTGGAGGAGGAGGCGGCCCGGCTGCCCGAGCCCGCTGACAGGGCCGCCAGGCTGGTCGGCCAGGAGACGCTCAACCTCACCGCCCTGGTGAACGACCTCATCGAGATCAGCAGGTTCGACTCCGGCGTCGCGGCCCTCGCGCCGAACGAGGTCGACGTGGCCGAGCTGGTGGGCGCGACCTTGCGCGTTCGGGGCTGGTCGGAGCGGGTGCGCACCGAGGTTCCCGTCGGGGTGACGGCGCGGCTGGACCCGCGCCGGGTGGACGTCATCCTCGCGAACCTGGTCGGCAACGCCCTGCGGCACGGCGAGCCACCGGTGTCGGTACGGCTTCGCGCCGACCCGCACCGGATCGTTCTTGAGGTCCGTGACCACGGGCCGGGGCTGGAGGAGGCGGTGCTGCCGCACGTGTTCGACCGGTTCTACAAGGCCAGCGCGGCCAGGGCCAGGTCCGAGGGCAGCGGCCTGGGCCTGGCCATCGCACGGGAGAACGCCCGTCTGCACCGAGGTGACCTCACCGTCACCAACGCCCCGGACGGAGGCGCCGTGTTCACGCTGCGCCTGCCGCGCCGGGTACCCGATCCGGACGGAGGCTCCGAGTGAGGACAGGGTCCGCCCGCCGCGTGCTCGCCGTGGGCCTCGTATCGCTCGTCACCGTGGCCGGTTGCGGCGTGCGGCCCAGCGACGTCATCCCGGCCGGCGACCCGCCGAGCGGACGCGTCGCACCGACCACGACGATCACCTTCGCTCCCCGGAACCCTCCCGGGTGACGGTGGGGACCCGTCCTCGGCGCCGAACTGCGGCACCGGGGTTCGTACGGCGTCAACGCGCTGTGCGGGGACGCGACCGAGGGTACGTCACTCGGCGAGCGCGAAGCCGGCCGCCGCCTCCGCGTGCAGCCGAGCGCTCGGCAACAGCGGGACGGCGGTGTCCTTCTCGGTGATCAGCAGCTCGATCTCCGTGCAGCCGAGGACGACGCCTTCGGCTCCTTCCACCGCGAGATCGGCGATGATCCGGGCGTACGCGTCCCTGGAGGATTCCCTGAGCACCCCGCGCACCAGCTCGTCGAAGATCACGTGGTGGACCAGTTCCCGCTGCTCGCGTCGCGGCACGACCACGTCGAGGCCGTGCGCGGCCAGCCGATCCCGGTAGAAGGGCTGCTCCATGGTGAAGCGAGTGCCCAGCAGACCGACTTTGCGCATCCCTCTCGCGCGGACCTCCGCGCCCACGGCGTCGGCGATGTGCAGCACGGGCACGCTCGCGGCCCGCGCCACGTCGTCGCTCACCCGGCTGAAGGTGTTGCTGCAGACGAGCAGAACCTCGGCGCCGAGTTCCTCCAGCTTCCCTCCGGCATCGGCGAGCAGCGTGCTCACCTCGTCCCAGCGGTCGGCGAAGACGAGGTCCTCGACGGTCGTGTAGTCGACCGACCAGATGAGGCTGTTGGCCGAATGGCTGCCGCCGAGCCGCTCGCGGACCCGCTGGTTGATGATCTGATAGTAGATCACCGTCGATTCCCAGCTCAACCCGCCGATGAGACCGATCGTACGCATGGAACTCCGTTTCGATGACTGGTGCCGCGACCGGCCAGGCGGTGCGTCGGCGTGGACTTGATCCGCTCGGCCCCTCGGCGAAGCGCCGGCGGTCAGGCTCCGGCCAGCGCACGGGCGCAGGCACCGAGCCCGATCTCGCTGGAGGCCTTGACGAACACCACGTCTCCCGGTTCGAGAAGCGCGCCGGCCAGACTGAGTGCCTCGGTCACGTCCTGGGCGGTGTGGACGGCCACGCCCTGCTTCGAGGACTCCGCCGCCTCCGCCATCGCGAGCGGATCCCCCGGTCCGACCGCGATCAGCACGTCGAAGCGGAGGTCGGCGACGAGCCGGCCGATCTCCGCGTGCCGGGCGCGGGAGGCGCCGGCCTGCTGCCCCATCGCGCCGAGCACGGCGACGGTACGGCGGGTGCCTGCCAGGGCCCTCACCGCCCGCAACCCGGCCCGCATGGATTCGGGGCTGGCGTTGTAGGCGTCGTCGACGACGGTGACGCCGTCAGGTCGTTCGACGATCTCCAACCGGCCCGCGGAGCGCCGCCGTGCGGCGTTCAGCCCGTCGGCGATCTCGGCGACCTCCAGGCCGAGTACGGTGGCGACGGCTGCGGCCGCCAGGGCGTTGCCCACCTGGTGCTCACCGATGAGGTCGAGCTCGACCGGGGCGCGTCCTGAGGGCGTGACCAGCTCGAACGCGGTTCGCGCGCGATCGGCCGTCCGCACGTTCTCGGCTCGCACCCGCACCTGCGCCGACCGGCCGTACAACAGCACCTGGGCCCTGGTACGGCCGGCCATGCCCATGACGTACGGGTCGTCGGCGTTGAGCAGGGCGAACCCATCCGCCGGAAGTGCCTCGACCAGCTCGCCCTTGGCCTCGGCCACGTCGGCCGGCCCGGCTCCCATGCGCTCCACATGCGCGGTGCCGACATTGAGCACCAGCCCGACCCTGGGCGGTGCGAGCCCGGTTAGATACCTCAGGTCGCCCTTGCGGCCCGCCCCCATCTCCAGCACCAGGTATCGGGTGGTGGCATCGGCGCGCAGCACGGTGAGCGGCAGCCCGAGCTCGTTGTTGAACGACCTGTCGGTGGCCACCGTCGCGGCGTGCCGTTCGAGCACCTGGGCCAGCAGGTCCTTGGTCGTGGTCTTGCCCACGGAGCCGGTGATGCCGATCACGGTCGGACCGATGTGTTCGAGCAGGTGCCTGGCCAGCAGGCCGATCGCGAGCTGGACGTCCTCGACCACGAGGGCGGGCACGCCGACGGGCCTTGAGGCCAGCACGGCGACGGCGCCGGCCGCGACGGCACCGGCCGCGTGGTCGTGACCGTCGACGCGGGCGCCGGCCGTCGCGACGAACAGGCCGCCGGGCACCACCTCGCGAGAGTCGACCGCGGAGGGCGCCGTCACCGGCGCCTGCGGGTCGCGCACGTCATGCAGGCTCGCGCCGACGACCCGGGCGATCTCGTTCAGCGTCATGGGGATCATGAGCCGCTCCTGGCGAACGCGAGGTCGATGAGGCGGCGCAGCAGATCCGGGTACGGGACACCACTCGCGGCCCACGCCCTGGAGTAGACGGAACGTGAGGTGAAGCCGGGCATGGTGTTGATCTCCAGCACGTACAGGCGTCCCGTGTCCTCCTCGTAGAGGAAGTCGACACGGGACAGGCCGTAGCCGCCGATCGCCCGGAAGGCGCACAGGGTCAGCTCGCGCACGTCCTCGGCCACCCGTTCCGGCAGCACGGCGGGGATGGTGGCGATCTCTGCCCGGCTGAGGTATTTGGCCTCGTAGTCGAGCCAGTCGCCGGGCACGATGAGCTCGCCGGGCACCGAGGCATCCGGGGTGTCGTAGCCGCCGAGCACGCCGCAGATGACCTCACGCGCGGTCACACCCTGCTCGACGACGACCACCCGATCGTAGGCGAGCGCCAGATCCACGCCCGCGCGCAACTCCTCCATGGAGGTGACACGTGAGATGCCGATGGAGGAGCCCATACCGGCCGGTTTGACGTACATCGGCCAGTCGAGCGACCTCACCAGTTCCCAGTGGTCGGTGGCGGTGACCCATTCGTGCTCGGTGAACCACACATGCGGCGTGACCGGAATGTCCTCTGCCAGGAACGCGCGCCGCATCGCGACCTTGTTCATGGCCACGGCGGAGGCCATGACGCCGCAGCCCACATACGGGATGCCCAACGTCTCCAGGTGGCCCTGGACGACGCCGTCCTCGCCGAACGGCCCGTGCAGCACGGGGAAGGCCACGTCCACCAGACCGCGTCGCAGCTCCACCGGCCACCGGCCCCGCCGGTCGATGATGACCGCGACGGGCTCGTACAGATCCTTCGGCAGAGCGTTGAGCACCGCCTGCGCCGACTGCAGCGACACCTCGTGCTCGGCGGACGGCCCTCCGGCCAGCACAGCCACGCGTACGCGTTCGGTCACGATCGATCAGCCTTCCTCGACGGCACGGAGAGAGCCGGACCCACCGCTGGGGAACGGGAGCCGGTCAACCCCACCCACTGTCGGGTGACCGTGTCCCCGCCTCGTCAGCGCCGTGTCATGGTCGTGTCACGGCCGGCGGCCTTGGGTCCCGATGCGGGGCGAGCCGGCCGTCCCCCGCTAACCACCGAGGTCCGTGCCCGCCGGACCGACCGGTCCGACTCCCCCGAATCGCCCCGCATGCGCGGACCAGGGCCGGGCTACAGCCGGTCCGTGTACTCGCCGGCGTAACCCACGCCGGGGTGGGGCAGCCGCCGGGGTGGCCTGCCGCCGCTGTCCGGGCGGTGCTCGAAGTGCCACCACTCGTTGTCGTAGATGCGGTACAGGTCGTAGCGGGCGCCGTGTTCCTCCAGCCAGCGCGCGCCCTCGTGGGGGCGCACGTCCAACGCGACGCCCCTGACGTGGCCGGACTCCGCCGGTGGCAGCACGAGCATGCGCGCCAGCGCCGGGGAGCCCGCGCGGCGCACCTCCTCGTCGAACATCCGTTGCTGGACATGGGGATCGCGGTATCCCGAGGTGAGGCCGATGAGCCGGCCGTGACGCCAGAGCGCCTGGGTACGCGCCGCCGTGAAAGCCGCCAGGGCACCCTCGGTGAGCCCGGTGAGGTCCTCGGCGGGGAATCGCATCCGTAACGCCCAGCGGCAGGCGATCTCGCGGGCGCGGCCGGGGGCGCGGACGAACGCCGCGGGCAGCAGGAGCACGGCGAGCACCAGCGTGACCACGGCGTACAGCCGGTCACGGGGCCGAGACGGGATCATGCGTGGCTCGTTCATGACGCACCACGATCGGCGCCGAATGTGCCCGCGTTGCCCGCCGCACGTCACCGTTCGTCGACGACGGCGACCGTCGGCGCGACCGTCTGCAGGGCAGTGACACGACCATGACGCGGCGAGGACGAGGCGGGCACACGGCCGGTCGACAGTGGACGCGACGTTCCGTCCGCTGATCGGAACGTCGCGTCGAAGGTGACCATGAAAAGGAGAAGGTTGTGGCTGACAACGGAGCATGGGACCGGCGTTCGCTGTTGCGGGGCGCCGCCGTGGTGGCCGGTGCCGCCGCGACCGCGCCACTGCCCTGTTCGAGCGGAGACGCGCCGTTCGGCGTCCCACACCGATCAGTGTGATTCTTTCAGGCTGTACGGCCATCCACGGATTGCCTCACTCCTCCAGGGAGAGTGCCTGGCCAGGGCACAGGTGCACCGCTTCGCGGGCCTTCTCGACCAGCTCGCCCTCCGGTGTCTCGTTCAGCACGATGATTGTGGCGTCGTCCTCGCTCTGGTCGAACAGCGCGGGCTCAGTGAGCACGCACTGTCCGGCACCGACGCACCTGTCGGTGTCCGCGATGATTTTCATGGCCCTCTCCTCCTGAGACGGGGATGGCGGTTCGTCCGCTACCAGGTCACCGGGAGCTGGTACAGGCCATAGATGTTCGCGTCGTCCTTGAACGGCAGCTCGTCGACATCCATCGCCAGCTCCAGCGTGGGGACGCGGCGGAACAGCGTGTCGAACACGATCTGCAGCTCCATCCGAGCCAAGTTCTGGCCCAGACACTGGTGCGGCCCGAATCCGAACGCGACGTGGTGGCGCGCGCCGCGCTCGATGTCGAGCTCGTCCGGGTTCTCGAACGCCCGCGGGTCCCGGTTGGCCGAATACCCGAGCGCCAGCAATCCTTCGCCGGCGCGGATCAGCTGCCCGCCGACCTCGATGTCCTCGACGCACAGCCGGGCCGTCGCCACGTCGATGATCGTGAAGTACCGCAGCATCTCCTCGACCGCGTTGAGCGTTTTGCCCGGGTCGGCCTTGATCATCGCGAGCTGCTCCGGGTCGCGCAGGAACGCCACGGTCGACAGCGAGATCATGTTCGCCGTCGTCTCGTGGCCGGCCACGAGCAGCAGCAAGCCCATACGGGCCAGTGCCGTCCGCCGGTAGGTGCCGTCCGCGCGCAGCTTGACGATCTGCCGCCCGAGCAGGTCGTCCGGCGGGTTCTCCTCCTTCTGCGCGATGAGGTCGGTCATGTAGCCCTGGATGGCCATCATGGCCGCCCCCCGCTCCTCGGGCGGCGTCGACTGCTTGATCACCTTCACCGTGTGTTCCTGGAAGAACTCATGGTCGGCGTAGGGCACACCCAGCATCTCGCAGATCACCAGTGACGGGACCGGCAGCGACAGCGATTCCACCAGGTCACCGGGCCGCGGCCCGGCCAGCAGCGCGTCGATCTGCCCGTCGACGATCTCCTGGATCCGCGGCCGCAGCGCCGCCAACCGGCGCACCGTGAACTCGCCGAGTACGGCCTTGCGCGACGGCCCGTGCTCGGGCGCGTCCATCGAGATCAGGAAGCGCTCCTCGTCCGGCCGCCGGAACCCCGCCTCGCCCTTGACCAGTGACGGGAAATCCGGATGTTCCCGGTCGGCGCTGAACCGCCGGTCGTTCAACACGGTTCGCACGTCCTCGTGGCGGCTGACCACCCAGGCCCACCCGCCGTCGGGCAGACGAACCCGCGAGACCGGCTCTCCTTCACGGATCTCCTCGTACGCCGGCGGCGGCGCGAACGGACACGTACGGGCCATGGGGAACTCGTGCTTCTCTGCGGTGGTCATGACTTTTCCTTCCACGGCGTCACGGACGGGCGATAGAGGCCGGACAACGAAAAGCCGCATGTGAACGGCGGTTGGTCGACCGGTGCGACCGGGTTCGGCTCTGGGATGCGGCGGACCAAGGAGCCGCAATGGACCACCGGGACCGACAAATATCGGTGGATTCAGACTCGACCCGTCCCCTCGCGGGCGAAGTGCGGTTCCGCCGCTTCCAGTCGCGGTACCGAGATGCCCAACCGTCGTGCTTCGGCCAGGGTGTCCCGGCAGACCTCACGCGGCTCCTCGGCGTCGGGGTCGGAGTGCGCCGCGAAATTCACGCGCGCGAGCGCGACATGAGCGGTCAGCCAAGCGAGCACGGGGGCCGTCAGCCAGGTGGGCACACGCAACGACAGCACACCGCGGTGACGTCGCAGGTCGACACCGCGCGCCTGGAGGAGCGGCAGAAGCTCCCGGCCGGCCAGCAGCGCCTCGCGCAGGTCGCCCGTCGCCCCTATCAGCTTGGACAGGGAACCCAGCCGCAGGCCCTGTGAGAGCAGACCGGCACCCGACGCGAAATGGATCCACAACCAGCCGCGGAAATCGGATTGTTCCCTGAGCCGGAGTCCGGCCTCGCGAAACGCCTGGCGTACGGCCCGCTCCCGGTCGGTCGGCGGCCGGCCGAGGGTGCCGAAGACGACCGACGGCAGCAACGTCCCACGGAGCACGCCGTCCGCGCCGAAACCGCCGCCGGAGCCGGGAAAGCCCCAGGCGACCTGGTCGACAGGGAGGTCGCCGATCGCGGCCGGCGGCTCGGTCCAGACGTTGCCGAAGACCAGCACCGTGGCCCGGCCGACGCGCGGGGTCAGGAAGGCCGCCGCCTCCGCGAGGCGGTGGTGCGACACGCTGAGC
>NZ_JBEYID010000033.1:0-74976 GCF_040635605.1 Streptosporangium sp. NPDC006930
ACCGCGAACAACGCCGGCTGCGCCCACCCCGTCCGATCCAGCAACCCCGCCTCCACCGACCCCGGCTCGGCGAACAACACCTCACGCAACGACCCATCGAGCAGCGGATCCAACTCGGCGACCACCTCGTCCAACGCCGCCGCGAACACCGGGAACCGCTCATACAGCTCCCGGCCCATCCCGGCGCGCTGGCTGCCCTGACCGGTGAACAGGAACGCGACCTTGCCCTGCCGCCCGCTCTGTCCCAGCAGGACGCCCGCGCCCGGTCGCCCCTCGGCCACGGCTCGTAGCCCGGCCACGACATTCTCGCGAGCACCGGCCAGTACGGCGGCCCGGTGCTCGAAGACCGATCGCGTCGAGACGAGGGAGAAGGCGATGTCGGTCAGATCAAAATCAGGTTCGGCGTCCAGGTGTGACACCAGCCGTTCGGCCTGTGCCCGCAGCGCCTCCGCCGTACGACCGGAGATCAGCACCGGAGGCACATCCGGGGTCACCGCCGGGTACCAGTCCTCCGTGTTCACCTCGACTCGCTTGCTGTGCGGCGCCTGCTCAATGATCACGTGAGCGTTGGTGCCGGTGAGACCGAACGACGACACACCCGCCCGCCACGGCCGCTCCACCCGCGGCCACTGCGTCGGCTCGGTCAGCAACTTCACCGCGCCCGAGGCCCAGTCCACGTGCGACGACGGCTCGTCCACATGCAACGTCCGAGGCAGCACCCCGTGCCGCATCGCGAGCACCATCTTCATCACACCCGCCACACCGGCCGCCGCCTGCGTGTGACCGATGTTCGACTTCACCGAACCCAGCAGCAGCGGCCGATCCTCCGGCCGATCCTGACCGTACGTCGCCAGCAGCGCCTGCGCCTCGATCGGGTCACCCAGCGTCGTGCCGGTCCCGTGCGCCTCCACCACGTCCACGTCGGCGGGGTTCAGCCCGGCACTGCCCAGCGCCTGGCGGATCACCCGCTGCTGCGAAGGACCGTTCGGCGCGGTGAAGCCGTTCGACGCGCCGTCCTGGTTCACCGCGGAACCGCGCAGGACCGCGAGGACCTGGTGGCCGTTGCGCTGGGCGTCCGACAGCCGCTCCAGGACCAGCACGCCCACGCCCTCGGCCCACCCCGTGCCGTCCGCCGCGTCGGCGAACGCCTTGCATCGGCCGTCGGGTGCCAGCCCGCCCTGCCGGGTGAACTCCACGAACGCGCCGGGGGTGGCCATCACGGTCACCCCGCCCGCCAGCGCCAGCGAGCACTCACCGCTGCGCAGCGCCTGCGTCGCCAGGTGCACCGCCACCAGCGACGACGAGCAGGCGGTGTCCACCGTCACCGCCGGGCCCTCCAGGCCCAGCGTGTACGAGAGCCGGCCGGAGGCCGCGGCCGCGCCCATGCCGGTCCCGATGTTGCCTTCAAGATCGGCCAGCGAGCCGACCATCAGATAGGAGTAGTCCTGGCCGCTCATGCCGACGAAGACCCCGGTACGGCTACCGCGCAGCTTGGCCGCGTTGATCCCGGCCCGCTCGACGGCCTCCCACGACACCTCAAGAAGCAACCGCTGCTGCGGATCCATCGCCAGCGCCTCACGCGGCGAGATCCCGAAGAAACCGGGGTCGAAGTCCGCGATGTCGCTGACGAAGGCGCCCTTGTCGGTGTCGCTCCGAGGCCGGCCATCCGAATCGGGAGCCGACAGCAGATCGAGATCCCAGTCGCGGTCGGACGGGAAGCCCGAGGTGGCGTCACCACCTTCGGCGATCAGCCGCCACAGGTCCTCGGGCGAGGACACTCCACCGGGGAACCGGCAGCTCATCGCCACGATGGCGATCGGTTCTGTGGTGACCGCGACCAGCTTCTGGTACTGACGCCTTAGCCGTTCGGCCTCCTTCATGGAGGTCCGGAGCGCCTGTACGACCTGCTCACTGGGCGTATCCATCACAGCCTCCGTACGTCGGGCGGGGTCGGGAAACCTGCGTCCGGCGTCGCCGGTACCAGGACACCCACCACCGCCGCGTCGATCGCGTCAGTCACCACGGCCCTCTCCGCACGCACCGGCACGCGGTGTTCTCACCCGGCGAGGCGTCCCCACCGGGGAGGGGGGGCGGTAGCACGGGTCTCCACATGGTCGGAGAGGATGACCGGCGGTATGCACGACGGGACTCCCGTTGAGAGAGAAGTCGTCGAGCATGCCATCCATTCGGCGAAGTTAGGCCGATGGCGACTCGGCAAACGCCTAGTCTTTGGAAAGCCCGGCGAGCCGGCCGCGCCCACAGGACCGCCTCCGGGCGACCCCGACCGCGCGGACCACCTCCGGGAGAGACCTGCCGCGCCCACCGCCCCGCGCCCCGGGAAAACTAGTGATCCCCCTAATGTCGCCGCGATACCGTGCGGGCACGCCGGCGTCAGAGCAGGGAAGACGCGCACGGCGAGGACGGATCCGCACGGAGCAGGCGCCCGCGCGTCACTGGCTGTTCGAACAGCCCGGCTCCCGCGATGGAGGTGTGTGTGATGGGCGAGGGCCGCAAGCCAGTGCTGTTCGTCAGCAATCCCGGGGCCGGTGTCTTCAACCCGCTGCGTGTGATCGCCGCCGAGCTGGCCAGGCGTGGTACGGAGGATCTGTGGTTCGCGACGGATGAGTCCTGCAGGGCCGACATCGAGAGCATCAACGAGGGAAGCGGCGTACGGTTCGCCTCGCTCGGCGAGACGGATCCACTGCAATCCCCCGCCGACTGGGACGACGAGATGTACCGGCTGGCCACCCAGCGGTCCCGCTGGAAGGCACACCACGCGGTGGTGCGGCGCGGTTTCGACCCCGACAGCGGGGAGCAGAAGTATCTGGCACTCGACGCCCTGGTCGAAGAGCTGAACCCGGCTCTCATGGTCTTCGACAGCGTGAACCCCGTCGCGCTCATGATCGCGCTCAGGAGAAACATCCCGTACGTCCTCAGCTCGCCCTTCCTGCCGAGCAATCTGCTCATCACCAGGACACCGCGCGGATTCCCCATGCTGCACACCGGGCTGCCCCTGAACATGTCGTTCCCGCAGCGGGTCCGCAGCAACGTGTTCAAGATCCGGGCCGCGCTGATGTTCCTGCACCCGAGGATGCTGAGGCTCGCGCTCAAGGGCATCTCGTACGCGAAGCAGATCCAGCTTCCGAAGGAGGCGCTCCGTCCGTCGGCGAAGGTCGACCGCGCCGATCTCGTCCTGTGCTACACGGTCTTCGGGCTGGAGTACCCGTTTCCCCTTCCGGACAAGTTCCACCTGGTCGGCGCGATCATCCCGCCGTTACCCGAGGCGCAGGACGACCGCGACCTGTCCGGCTGGCTCGACGCCAACCCCTCCGTGATCTACGTCGGACTCGGCACCATCACCCGGCTGACCCGCCCCGAGGTGCACGCGCTGGTGGAGGTCGCCCGCCGGTTGGACGGCAGGCACGCCGTGCTGTGGAAGCTCCCGGCCGGGCAGCAACAGTTCCTCCCTCCCCGGGAGGAGCTGCCGCCGAATCTCAGGATCGAGAGCTGGATTCCCTCCCAGCTTGACGTGCTGGCCCATCCCAACGTCGCCCTCTTCTTCAACCACGGCGGCGCGAACGCCTTCCACGAGAGCCTGTATTTCGGCAAGCCGCAGATCATCCGCCCGCTGTGGGTCGACTGCTACGACCAGGCTGTGCGCGGCGTGGACAGCGGGGTGAGCCTCACCCTCGACGATCCGCAGACCATCGACGTCGACGACGTGGTCGGCAAGATCACTCAGGTGCTGGACACCCCTTCCTTCCGTGAGCGCGCCGAGTTCTTCGCCAAGGCGCAGCAGGAGGCGGGAGGCACCAGGGTGGCCGCCGATCTGATCCTGGGCAACCCGGCGCTGAAATGATCCGACCAGGTACTGCCGAAGGACGTGGCGACACCATGAAAACGCACAACGGCGACCCGACATCCATCGAGTTCCCGAGGCGGCGGCGCGGGCAGCTCTCTCCGCCGGACGAGTACGCCTCACTCCGGGAACAGCCGGGACCGGTCAGGTCGGCGCTGCCAGGAGGCAGCACCGTGTGGCTGGTCGCCAGGCACGATGACGTGCGCACCGTGCTCACCGATCCCCGGATCAGCGCCAGCCCCCTGCACGCGGGCTTTCCGACGATCGGGCGCAACGGGACGGTGCCTCCGCCCGACCAGATTCCCGGCTGGTTCGTCGCGTACGACCCGCCGGAGCACACCCGCTTCCGCAAGGCCCTCATCCCCGAGTTCACCGTACGGCGGGTCGCCGAGCTCCGTCCGGCCGTCCAGCGGGTCGTCGACGCCTGCATCGACGACATGCTCAACGCCGGTACCACCGCCGACCTGGTGTCCGCGTTCGCGCTGCCGGTGCCTTCGCTGATCATCTGTGAGCTGCTCGGCGTGCCGCGTACGGACCGTGAGCTCTTCGAGTCGAGGACGCGCGTCCTGGTGACCCTCACGTCGACCGACGACGAACGCGAGTCCGCGACCAAGGATCTGCTGCTGTACATCTCCAAGCTGATCACCATGAAGCAGCGGTTCCCCGGCAGGGACCTGACCAGCCGGCTGCTGTCGGCCGGGGTGCTCACCCCCAAGGAGATCTCCGGTGTCGCCCTGCTGCTGCTGATCGCCGGACACGAGACGACGGCGAACAACATCGCGCTCGGCGTGGTCATGCTGCTGCTGAACCGGCAGTGGATCGGCGCGCCCGGAGTGGTGGAGGAGGTGCTGCGTTACCTGTCCGTCGCCGACCGGGTCGCGCTCCGCGTGGCCGTCGAGGACGTCGAGATCGGCGGGCACGTCATCAAGGCCGGCGAGGGCATCGTGCCGCTCGGCGCCGCGGCGAACCACGACCATGACGCGTTCGAGCGGGCCGACGAGTTCGATCCGAGCCGTTCGGCCCGCCAGCACGTCGCGTTCGGGTACGGCGTGCACCAGTGTCTCGGGCAGAACCTCGTCAGGATCGAGATGGAGGCCGTCTTCACGTCCCTGTTCCGGCGGATTCCGACCCTTCGGCTCGACGGCGCGGTCGAGGACCTGCCGTTCAAGTACGACGGTGTGCTGTTCGGGCTGCACGCGCTCCCGGTCCGCTGGTGACGGCGCCACAGGCCCCCACCGGTCACTGTCGATCACTGCCGGTCGCCGTCCGCCCCGGTCTCCCAAGGATGAGGAATGTCATGCGTGTCAATGTGAACGCCCAGCACTGCGTCGGTGCCGGCCAGTGCGTGCTCATCGCGCCGGAGGTCTTCGACCAGAGCGACGAGGGAACCGTCATGGTCCTGGTCGAGACCCTGGACGACTCCGCTCAGATCGGCGCCCGGGAGGCGGTCCTCGCCTGCCCGTCGAGGTCCATCTCGCTGACCGAGAGCTGAGGACCGTACCGGGCGGGTGATCGCACCCCGCCCGCACGAACCCGACCCGGCCGGGTCGACGCACACCTGGCCGGGTCGATTCGCGTTCCCGGCCGTTCCCCTCCGGTCCCGCCGCCCTCGGTGATCCCCTCGCGCGGGCGTGACCTTGCAAAGACTGACGTTCCCCTGTCTCTCTGGATACGGTGGTCCCCCACGCGGTCGGGACCACGACGCCGAGGCGGCAGGACCGCGGAAACCCGAGACGACGGGACGGCGGAGCTCGTCGAGCTCCGCCGTCGCGGGCCGCCCGCGCCCCCGAGGTGCCGGTCCTGATCGTCGTCCCGGCCCCGAGCTACTGTCCCCCGCCCTCGAGGGCCGCCCGCACCAGCTCGTCGAGTCCCATCGCGTCGAGCGCGTCGTCGGCGTCCTCGTCGGCATCGTCGTCGACGGAGCTCTCCTGGTCACCGGCCAGGTGCAGCAGCGCGTCCAGCACGCCGATCTCCCGCAGCCTCGCCATGGACAGTGAGGCGAACAGCGCCCGGACCCGCGTCTCTTCCTCGCCGCCACCGTTCACGCCGTTCACGCCCGAGGCCGCGCCCGTCTCCGGCAGGAGCTGGGCGATCACGTGTTCGGCGAGGGCCTGCGGGGTCGGATAGTCGAAGATCAGCGTGGAGGGCAGCTTCAGCCCCGTCGAGGCCGTGAGCCGGTTTCGCAGCTCGATCGCGCTGAGGGAGTCGAATCCGAGGTCTCTGAACGCCTGGTCGGCGCCGATCACCTCGCGACCCGAGTGCCCGAGGACCATCGCGATCTGATCGCGCAGCACGTCGAGCAGCACGCCGAGCCGTTCGGGTCCCGCGAGGACGGCCAGCCTGTCCCGCAGGGCGGACGCCGACCGTGAGGTCTCCTGCGCCGAGCCTTCCGACTCGACCAGCTCACGGTAGCCCGGCAGCTCACGCAGCAGCCGGCTGGGCCGTCCCGCCGTGTAGGAGCGGACGAACCGCTCGTGCTCGATGTCCGCGACCACGGCGATCGGCTCGCCTCCGGCGACGAGGCCGCTCAGCGCGGCGACCGCGAGTTCGGGGTCCATCGGGCGTACGCCCATGCGCCGGGACGCCTCCTGCGCCGCGGCCACCTCCGCCATGCCTCCGCCTGCCCAGGCCCCCCACGCCACCGCCGTGGCCGCGGCCCCGCGCTCGCGGCGCCGCTCCGCCAGGCCGTCCAGCACCGCGTTGGCGGCGGCGTAGTTGCCCTGGCCGGGGGTGCCGAGCGTCCCCGCCGCGGAGGAGAACAGCACGAACACCGGCAGATCCATGTCCCGCGTCAGCTCGTCCAGCACGACCGCCGGTGCCACCTTGGCTCGGAACACCGTCTCGAACCGTTCCCTGGTCAGGCCGTCCACCACACCGTCGTCGACCACGCCGGCGGCGTGCACCACACCGGTCAGCGGGAACTCGGCCGGGATGTCGGCCAGCACGGCGGCGAGCGCGTCCGGGTCGGCCGCGTCGCAGGCCGCGACGGTCACCCGGGCGCCCAGCTCCGACACCTCCTCGCACAGCTCGGCGGCCCCGGGGGCCGCCATTCCCCGCCGGCTGACCAGCACCAGGTGCTCCGCGCCGTGCCGGGCCAGCCAGCGGGCCAGGTGTCCACCGAGCGCGCCGGTGCCACCGGTGATCAGTACGGTTCCCGACGGTGTCCACTCGCCGGGCTCGCCGCTCTGGCCCGCCGGGTCCTGCACCAGCCGCCGGGCGTACGTGCCCGTGGCCCGGACGGCGACCTGGTCCTCACCGTCCAGACCTGCCAGCACGCTCGCGAGCCGCCGCGCCGCTTCCCGGCCGAACCCCTCCGGCAGGTCGATCAGGCCGCCCCATCGCTGCGGATGCTCCAGCGCGGCGACCCTGCCCAGACCCCAGATCGCGGCCTGCGCCGGATCGCGCAGGACGTCGCCGGGCTCGGCCGCGACAGCCCCCCGGGTGAGGCACCACAGCGGCGCTTCGACACCGGCGTCGCCCAGCGCCTGGATCAGCAGCGTCGTGAGGGCCAGGCCGTCGGGAAGCACTGTGTTCCCGGCGTGCCCGAGGTTCCCGAGGCTCCCGGCGTTTCCGGCGGCCGCGGACTCCCGCAACGCCAGGAACGAGACCACTCCGGCGAGCGGCCGGCCGTCGGCGTGCGAGCCCAGCCACTCCGCCAGCGCGGCCCGATCCGAAGGCACGGCGGCGAGGTCGGCCACCTCCACACGGACCACGTCGGCACCGAGCGCGTCGATCACCGAGCCCGTCCAGGCGTCGGTACGCAGTTCCTCGGGCAGCACCACCAGCCAGGGTCCGGCCGGACCGGTCCGCGAAGTCCGGCCGGGTGCGGCCGCGCCGTCACCGGTGAGAGGCTTCCAGACGATCCGGTACCGCCAGGCGTCCATCGTGTACTTCCGGCGCCGCTCCCGGCGCCACGACGACAGCGCCGGCAGCACCTTGGTCAGCGCGTCGCCGTCCACGTCGAGCCGCGACGCCAGCGCCTTGGCGTCCTCCTCCTCGACGGCCGCCCAGAACTCGGCGTCCACCGGGTCCACCGTCGGGTCCACCGTGCCGTCCCGGTCCGCCGCGCGGGCCTGGCCCGGGTGACCGGCGTCGGGCCAGAACCGCTCGTGCTGGAACGCGTACGTCGGCAGGTCCACCTGCCGGGCGCCGGTACCGGCGAGGACCGAGGTCCAGTCAGGGCTCATCCCGTGCACGTGCAGCCGGGCGAGGGCGGTGACGACGGTTCGGTGCTCGTCGCGGTCCCTGCGCAGCAGGGAGACCAGCTCGGCCTCGGCCTCCGCGGGGACGGTCTCCCGTGCCATCGCGGTGAGGGTTCCGTCCGGGCCGATCTCGACGTAGCGGGTCACCCCCGCCTCGTGCGCCGCCCGGATCCCGTCGGCGAACCGTACGGCGTTCCTCACGTGCGTCACCCAGTAGTCCGGGGAGCACAGCTCGGCCGTGACGGCGCCGCCGGTGACGTTCGAGATCACCGGGATTCGCGGCTCGGAGTAGGAGACGCCTTCCGCGACCGCGCGGAAGTCCGCCAGCATCGGCTCCATCAGCGGCGAGTGGAACGCGTGCGAGACCCGCAGCCGCCTCGTCCTGCGCCCGCTGTCGGCCAGCGCGCCCGCCACGTCGAGCACCGCCCGTTCCGCCCCGGCTATCACCACGGATTCCGGGCCGTTGACCGCTGCGACGGAGACCTGTCCCTCGTATCCGGACAGTGCCCGCAGCACCTCCTCCTCGCCTGCCTGGACGGCGACCATCGCACCGCCGGCCGGAAGCGCTCCCATGAGCGCGCCCCTCGCCGCCACCAGCGCGCAGGCGTCCCCGAGTGACAGCACGCCCGCGACGTGCGCCGCGGCCAGTTCGCCGACCGAGTGTCCGATCAGCACGTCAGGGGTGAGCCCCCACGACTCCAGCAGGCGGAACAGGGCCACCTCGACCGCGAACAGCGCCGGCTGTGCCCACCCGGTCCCGTCGAGCAGCTCGGCCTCGGGTGTTCCCGCCGGAGCGAAGAGGATCTCCCTCAGCGGGCGGTCCAGCCTGGCGTCCAGCTGCGCCAGCACGGCGTCGAGCGCGTCGGCGAAGACCGGGAACCTGTCGTAGAGCTCGCGGCCCATCTCCGGCCGCTGGCTGCCCTGGCCGGTGAACAGGAACGCCGTCTTGCCAGGGCGCCCGATCCCGCCGTCGAGCACGTGCGGGGCCGGGGTTCCGTCCGCCGCCGCCCTCAGACCGTCCACCAGCTCCGTACGACCGCCGGCCAGGACGACGAGCCGCCGCCTGAAGCTCGACCGGGTGGTGGCGAGGGAGTACGCGAGGTCGGCCAGGCCGAGGTCCGGGTGTTCGGCGAGGTGGTCGAGCAGGCGCTGCGCCTGTGCCCGCACCGCGGCCGGGGTCTTCGCCGACAACGGGACCGGCAGGAGGCCGGGAACCGTCTCGGCCCGGTCCGCGAGATGCCCGACGGACGTCCCGTTGAGTCCCACAGCGGACCCCGGTGCCCCGCCGAGGGCGGCGGATGGCGCCCTGTGGAACCCCGATGGCTCGACCGCCTCGGACACCCCGGTGAGGTCGGCGGGAGGCGCCTCCTCGATGATCACATGGGAGTTCGTGCCGGTGGCTCCGAAGGACGAGATCCCTGCCCGGCGCGGGCGTCCGGAGTCCGGCCACGGCCTCGCCTCGGTGAGCAGTTCCACCGCGCCCGCCGACCAGTCCACGTGCGACGACGGCGCCTGCACGTGCAGCGTCCTCGGCGCGATCCCGTGCCTGATGGCCATCACCATCTTGATCAGTCCGGCGACTCCCGCCGCGGCCTGCGTGTGGCCGATGTTGGATTTGATCGACCCGAGCAGCATCGGCCGCTCGCGGTTCTGACCGTAGGTCTCCAGCAGGGCCTGCGCCTCGATCGGGTCACCCAGCGTCGTCCCCGTGCCGTGCGCCTCCACCACGTCCACCTCGGACGGGGTCAGCCGGGCACCGGCGAGGGCACGGTGGATCACCCTGCGCTGCGAAGGACCGCTCGGCGCGGTGAACCCGTTGGAGGCGCCGTCCTGGTTGACGGCGGAACCGCGCAGGACCGCGAGCACGCGATGGCCGTTGCGCCTGGCGTCCGACAACCGTTCGACGACGAGCATGCCGACGCCCTCCGCCCAGCCCGTGCCGTCGGCGGCGTCGGAGAACGCCTTGCACCGGCCGTCCGGGGAGAGCGCCCCCATCTCGCCGAACTCGACGAAACCCACCGGGGTGGACATCACGGTGACCCCGCCGGCGAGAGCGAGCGAGCACTCCCCCGACCGCAGCGCCTGCGCGGCGAGGTGCAACGCCACCAGCGACGAGGAGCACGCGGTGTCCGCGGTCACCGAGGGACCCACCAGGCCGAAGGTGTAGGAGAGCCGGCCGGAGATCACGCTGGCCGCCTGTGCCGTCTGCGCGTGGCCGTGGTGATCGCGGGGTGGCCGGTAGTCTCCGCCGGTGGCGCCGACGTAGACGCCCACGTCGCCGCCCCGCAGGCCGGCGGGGTCGATGCCCGCCCGTTCGAACGCCTCCCAGGCGGCTTCGAGCACCAGCCGCTGCTGCGGGTCCATCACCATCGCCTCACGGGGCGAGATGCCGAAGAAGCCCGGGTCGAAGTCGGCGACGTCGTACAGGAAGCCGCCTCCGGCCGCCGTGCTGCGACCGCGTCCTTCGGCGTCCCCGCCGGACAGCGTGGCCAGGTCCCAGCCCCGGTCGGCGGGGAACGCGCCGACCGCGTCCGCCTCCTCGGTGACCAGCCGCCACAGGTCCTCCGGCGAGCGGACACCGCCCGGGTACCGGCAGCTCATACCGACGATGACGATCGGGTCGTCCGTGAGCGCGGCCGGTACGGGCGCAGGACTCCCCTCGCCGAGACCGCCCTCGTCGGGGCTCTCCTCGCCGAGTACCAGGCCAGCCAGGTGTCCCGCGAGGTCCACCGGGGTCGGGTGGTCGAAGACGAGTGTGGCCGGCAGGGTCAGTCCGGTCGCGGCGTTGAGCTGGTTGCGCAGGTCGACCGCGGTGAGGGAGTCGAACCCGAAGTCACGGAAGGCCCGGTCGGCCTCGATCGCGGCGCTGTCCGCGTGCCCGAGGACCGAGGCCGCCCTGGCCACGACCAGTTCGAGGACGAGGCCCGTACGCTCGGCCGCGGGCAGCTTGAGAAGACGGTCCCGGAGTTCGGCCGCCACGGTGGGCTCGCCGTCGCGGGCACCGCCCGCCGCCTCGATCGCCTTCCGGGCCTGGGGCAGCTCGTCCAGCAGCGGGGTCGGCCGCAGCGCGAGGAAGGCCGGGGCGAACCGGTCCCACTCCACGTCGGCGACGGTCACCGCGCTCTCGCCGTTCGCGACGGCCCGGCCCAGCGCCCCGAGCGCGAGGGCGGGCGCGAGGGCGGGCAGCCCGTTCGCCCGTAGGTGCAGGTCCATTCCCCTGTCCGCGGTCACGCCGCTGTCGGCCCAGGCCGACCAGGACACGGCGGTCCCCACCGCGCCCCGGGCGCGGCGCGCCTCGATCAGCGCGTCCCGCACCGCCTCCGCGGCGGCGGCGGCCCCCCGGCCGGCGACACCCCAGACTCCGGAGAGCGAGCAGAACAGCACGAACGCGTCCAGCTCCCGGCCTTCCAGCAGGGAGTCCAGGTGGAGCGCCCCGGCGACGTGGGCCGCGGCGGTCTCGGCCAGGTCCGTGGGCTCGGCCCCTTCGAGGGGGGCGGCCCCTGCCGGTTCCTCGGCGTAGACGACCGCGTCCGGCGGGAACTCCGCCAGCAGGGCGGCCACGGCCTCCCGGTCCGCGAGGTCGCAGTGCCTGATCGTCACCCGGAGATCGGCGTCGGCGGGTTCCGCCCGACCGGCGCTCTCCCGTGGTTCCTCAAGCTCCACCGGGGCGGCGGTCTTCCCCGCCTCCACCCGGTCGGCGGCCTCCAGCCGTTCCAGGGATTCCACCCGACCCGCGAGCTCGCCGGCCTCCCCGGTCTCCCCGGGCTCAGCCGGGACCGGACGCCCGGCCAGTACGACCCGGTCGGCGCCCGCGTCGGCCAGCCAGCGGGCGACGCGTTCGCCGGAGACTCCCGTGTCCCCCGCGACCAGCACCGTGCCGCGAGGTCGCCAGGAGCGGTCGGCGTCCCCGGCGGGAGCCGGGACGAGCCTGCGGCCGAACACTCCCGAGGCGCGCACGGCGACCTCGCTCTCGCCGTCAGGACCGCCGGCCAGCACACCGGCGAACCTGGCGACGGCCCGCCGGTCGAGCTGTCCCGGCAGGTCGATCATGCCGCCCCAGCGCCGAGGGTGCTCCAGCGCCGCCACCCGGCCGAGGCCCCAGACCGCGGCCTGCCCCGGGCTCGGCGGGGCGTCGGACCGGCCCACCGACACCGCGCCCCGGGTGACGCACCACAGCGGCGCGTCGAGACCGGCAACGCCCAGCGCCCGCACCAACGCGGCCGTGAACGCCAGCCCGGGCAGACCACCCTCAGGTAGACCGTCCCCGGGTAGACCGGCACCGCCCGTCCCGGCGAGCGCGAGCAGGGAGATCACCCCCACCGGCGCCGGACCGTCGGGATCATCGAGTAGCTCGGCGAGCCTCGCGGCCAGCCGCACGGGGTCGGCGTTCGTGACGTCGAGACGCGTCAGTGCGCCGGGGTCGCCCAGGGCCGCGCCCACGGCGTCGAGAACCTCCGCCCAGCTCCCCTCCTCGGACAGGCCCGCCGGTACGGCCACCAGCCACCTCCCAGAAGGGACGGCGGACGGCACGGCGTCCAGGGGCTTCCACGCCACCCGGTAGCTCCAGGAGTCCACGAGGGTGCGCTCGCGACGCGCGCGGCGCCAGGACGACAGCGCGGGAAGCACCGTCGACAGCGACTCCGCCTCCAGATCCAGCGTGGCCGCCACGGACGTCAGGTCCGCACGCTCGATCGCGGCCCAGAACTCGGCGTCCACCGGGTCCGCCACCGGACCTCCATCCCGCACGGCGGCGGCCTCCGGCCAGTACCTCCGGCGCTGGAAGGGGTAGGTGGGCAGGTCGACGCGGCGCGCGCCGCATCCGGTGAAGAGGGACCGCCAGTCCACCGGCAGCCCGTGAACGTGCAGCCTGGCCAGCGCGTCCACGACCGACGCCTCCTCGCCGCGGTCCTTGCGCAGCAGCGGCACGACCAGGGTGCCGGTCTCGGTGTCGTCGGCCGCCAGGCAGTGCTGGGTCATCGCGGACAGCACGCCGTCCGGGCCGAGTTCGACGAACGTGCTCACGCCGGAGCCACGCAGGGTGCGCACGCAGTCGGCGAAGCGGACCGCCTGCCGGGCGTGGTCGACCCAGTAGCCGGGTGAGCAGAGCCGTTCGACGGCGACCGGCTCGCCCGTCAGACCGGAGACGAGCGGGATGGCCGGCGGTGAGAAGCCGATCCCTCGTACGGCCCGGCGGAACTCCTCCAGCATGGGGTCCATCAACGGCGAGTGGAACGCGTGAGCGACAGCCAGCCGGGTGGTCTTGCGGCCCTCGGCCGCGAAGTGGGCGGCGAGCTCGGTGACCGGCCCCTCCACCCCGGCGATCACCACTGCGGACGGCCCGTTGACCGCGGCGATCGACACCTCGTGCTCGCGTCCGGCGAGCATCGCCACGACCTCGTCCTCACCCGCCTGCACGGAGACCATCGCGCCCCCGGCCGGCAGCGCCTGCATCAGGCGCCCCCTCGCGGCGACCAGGGTGCACGCGTCCGCCAGCGTCAGCACGCCGGCGACGTGCGCCGCGGCGATCTCGCCGATCGAGTGCCCGGCCACCAGGTCCGGGCGCAGTCCCCACGACTCCGCCAGGCGGAACAGGGCCACCTCGACCGCGAACAGCGCGGGCTGCGTCCACTGGGTCCGGTCGAGCAGCTCGGCCTCGGCGGAGCCCGCCTCGGCGAACAGGATCGTCCGCAGCGGATGGTCGAGCTCGACGTCGAACTGCGCGAGCACCACGTCCAGTGCCTGCGCGAACACGGGGAACCTGGCGTACAGCTCCCGGCCCATGCCGGGACGCTGGGAGCCCTGCCCCGCGAACAGCATCGCCGACCTGCCCGCCACCGCGGTGGCCTCGCCACGCGCGATCTCCGACGCACCGTCCGGGGTGGCCAGCAGCACCGCACGGTGCCGGAACATCGACCGGCTCGCCAGCGAGTAGCCGACGTCCACCGGATCGAGGCCGGAGTCGGCGGCCGGCAGCCGATCGAGCTGGGCTCGCAGCGCCTCCCTGGTCCGGCCGGAGACGACCCACGGCACGACCGCGGGAACCCTCGGCCCGCCGAGCGGCTCGGGCAGCCGCCCGTCGGGAGACAGCTCGCCGAGGGACCTCTCGCCGGAAGTCCGTCCGTCGAGAGACGGCTCGCCGGGAGAGCGCTCATCGGAGAACCGCTCGTCCGGGGGCGCCTGCTCCAGGATGACGTGGGCGTTGGTGCCGCTGATCCCGAAGGCGGAGACACCGGCCCGCAGCGGCCGATCCTTCCGCATCCACGGCCTGGCCTCGGTGAGCAGCTCCACGGCCCCGGACGACCAGTCCACGTGCGACGCAGGCACCTCGACGTGCAACGTCCTGGGCAGCAGGCCGTGCCGCATCGCGAGCACCATCTTGATCACACCGGCGACGCCCGCCGCCGCCTGCGTGTGGCCGAGGTTGGACTTGATCGACCCCAGCAACAGCGGGTGGTCCCGCTCCTGGCCGTACGTCGCCAGCAGGGCCTGTGCCTCGATCGGGTCGCCCAGCGCCGTACCGGTACCGTGCGCCTCGGCCGCGTCGACCTCGGCCGGGGACAACCCGGCCACGGCGAGGGCCTGCCGGATCACCCGCTGCTGTGAGGGGCCGTTCGGGGCGGTCAGCCCGTTGGAGGCGCCGTCCTGGTTCACCGCGGAGCCGCGTACGACGGCGAGGACCGGATGCCCCTCGCGCCGCGCGTCAGACAGGCGTTCCAGCACGAGCACGCCGACACCTTCCGACCAGCCGGTGCCGTCGGCCGAGTCGGAGAACGCCTTGCACCGCCCGTCCGGGGCGAGGCCGCCCTGCACGCTGAACTCGACGAACGAGTCCGGGCTCGACATCACCGAGACGCCGCCCACCAGCGCCAGCGAGCACTCCCCGCCGCGCAGGGCCTGCGCGGCCCAGTGGAGGGCGACCAGGGAGGACGAGCACGCGGTGTCGACGGTGACGGCGGGTCCCTCCAGCCCCAGCGTGTAGGAGAGCCGTCCCGACATGACGCTCGCCGTGGTGCCGGTGGCCACGTGCCCCTGCACGTCCGCGTCGGAGCCCTTGAGCAGACCGACGTAGTCCTGGCCGTTGGTGCCCACGAAGACCCCGCCGTCGCGGCCCCGCAGGTCGAGGGGGTCGATGCCCGCCCGCTCCAGCGCCTCCCAGGACGCCTCCAGGACCAGGCGCTGCTGCGGGTCCATCGCGAGCGCCTCACGCGGCGAGATGCCGAAGAACTCGGCGTCGAACTCGGTCGCGTCCCGCAGGAAGCCGCCGACGTTCGTGGACGACAGCCCTCCCGCGAGCGTCTCCAGGTCCCATCCCCGGTCGTCGGGGAACGGGGAGAGACCTTCTCTCCCGTCCACCAGCAGCCGCCACAGCTCCTCGGGGGAGCTCACCCCGCCGGGGAACCGGCAGCTCATGCCGACGATCACGATGGGATCGCCGTCGTCGGCGCGGACGGCCACGGCCGGCGTGCGGGCGGCCGTACCCTCCTGCGACATCGAGCCGAGCAGCTCGGCCAGCAGGAAGTCCGCCAGCGCGCTCGGGGCGGGATAGTCGAACACCAGCGTCGCCGGCAGGGTGAGCCCCGTCGTCGCCGCCAGCACGTTGCGCAGCTCGACGGTGGTGAGCGAGTCGAAGCCCAGCTCCCTGAAGGGGCGGTCCGGTGCGATGCCGTCGGCGTCGGCGTGGCCGAGCACGGCGGCCACGCAGCCGCGCAGCAGGTCCAGGACGGCCCGGCCCCGCTCGGCGGCGGGCAGCCCGGCCAGCCGCCGCCGGAACGCCGGCTCGGTCGTGGCGGCCCCGTCCCCTCCGGCGCCGATCGCCCCCGCGTCCGCCACCGCCGCGGCCGCGGCGACCTCGGGCAGGTCGCTCACCAGCGGGTTGTGCCGGATCGCGGCGAAGGCGCCGACGAATCGGGACCAGTCGACGTCGGCGACGGTCAGCGTCGTGTCGTCCTGCTCGATCGCCTGCCGCAGCGCGTGGATCGCCAGGTCAGGAGACATCATCTCCAGTCCGGCCCTGCGCATCCGGTTCTCCACGCCGGCGGCGTCCGCCGCCATGCCGGCCCCGGCCCACGGTCCCCAGGCGATCGAGGTCGCCGCGAGGCCCCGCGCGCGCCGATGCTCGGCCAGCGCGTCGAGCACGGCGTTCGCGGCCGCGTAGTTCGCCTGCCCCGGCGAGCCGAAGGTGGCGGAGGTGGAGGAGAACAGCACGAACGCCGGCAGGTCCAGGTTCTCGGTCAGCTCGTGCAGGTTGAGCGCGGCGGCCGTCTTCGACCTCAGCACCGACGAGAGGCGTTCGGGCGTCAGTCCGTCGAGCACCCCGTCGTCGACCACGCCCGCCGCGTGGAAGACCGCGCTCAGCGGCCGGTCCCCCGGAATGCCGGCCAGCACGGCGGCCAGGGCGTCGCGGTCGGCGACGTCGCAGGCCACGAGGTCGACCTCGGCGCCGAGGCCGGTCAGCTCGTCCCGCAGTTCGGCCGCGCCCGGGGCGTCCGGCCCGCGTCGGCCGACCAGCAGGACGTGCGCGGCACCCGCGCGGACCGCCCAGCGGGCGACGCGTGCCCCGAGCGCACCGGTGCCTCCGGTGATGAGTACGGTGCCCGGGCCGATCGGGGCCGTGCCCGGCGGGGTGAGCTCCCGCGCGACGGGATTCTCGCCGATCGGGGCGTGCACCAGGCGGCGGCCGTAGACCCCGGGGGTGCGTACGGCGAGCTGGTCCTCGCCCTCAAGGCCGGAGCCCCGGATGCCGGACAGCACGCCGACCAGGCGGGAGATCGTGCCCGGGTCGAGGCTCTCCGGCAGGTCGACCAGCCCGCCCCACAGATGCGGCTGCTCCAGCGCCACGGACCTGCCGAGCCCCCACACGGCGGCCTGCAGCGGCCGGGACACCCGTTCCGAGCGCCCCACCGACACCGCGCCTCGGGTCACACACCACAGGGGGACCTCGGCCCTGGCGTCGCCGAGGGCCTGCGCCAGCGTGACCGTGAGCGCCAGACCGGTGGGAACCCCGGGATGACCGGCGAGGTCGCGCTCGTCCAGGGCGAGCAGGGACACGATCCCGACGGGCCGGGGCCCCGCGGAGCACAGCTCCCGTACCCGTAAGGCCAGCGCCGCCCTGTCGGGTTCCCCGACCTCGATCCGGTCGGCCTCCGCGCCCAGCGCGCCCGCCAGCGAGGTCACCCACTCCTCGTCCGCGTACCCTTCGGGGATCACCACGAGCAACCGGGCTCCCGCGTTCGGGGAGGGCGAGGCGGGTGGCGACCAGGGCAGCGGCTTCCAGACGGACCGGTACCGCCAGCCGTCCACGGCCGAGTGCTCCCATCGGTGGCGGCGCCACGAGGACAGCGCGGGCAGCAGCGTCTCCAGCGTGCCGCCGTCGACGCCGAGCCCTTCCGCCAGCGTCGCCACGTCACCGCGTTCCACCGCGTCCCAGAAGTCGGTGTCCGCCGCACCGGAGGACGCCGGTACGGCCGCCGCCCTCGCCTCCGGCCAGAACCGGCGGCGCTGGAAGGTGTAGGTCGGCAGGTCGACCGTCTCGGCGCCGGTGCCGGCGAAGAACTCCCGCCAGTCCACGGTGACGCCCAGGGTGTGCAGGCGGGCCATCGCGGTCGTGAGGGGCTGCTCCTCGCCCCGGTCCCGGCGCACCGTGGGAATCGTCCGGACGTCCGCGCGGTCCGCGAGGCAGTCGGCGGCGATCGCGGTGAGCACCGCGTCGGGGCCGAGTTCGAGGAAGGTGACGACGCCCTGCTCCGCGAGCCGGCGCACGCCGTCGCCGAAGCGGACCGGCCTGCGGACGTGCTCCACCCAGTAGTCGGGCGAGCAGAGCTGCTCCGCGGTCGCCGGCTCGCCGGTCACGTTCGACATGACCGGGATCTGCGGGGGCGCGTACGACAGGCCGCGAGCGACCCGGCCGAAGTCGTCGAGCATCGCCTCCATCCGAGGAGAGTGGAAGGCGTGGGAGACCTGGAGCCGCCTGGTCCTGCGCCCTCCAGCGGCGAGCCGCGCCGCGATCTGCTGGACGGCGTCCTCCTCGCCGGCGATGACGAGCGAGGTCGGGCCGTTGACCGCCGCGATCGACACCTCGTCCTCGCGGCCGGCCAGCAGCGGGAGCACCTCCTCCTCACGGGCCTCAAGGGCGATCATCGCCCCGCCCGTGGGCAGCGCCTGCATCAGGCGTGCGCGGGCCGCCACCAGGGTGCACGCGTCCGGCAGCGAGAGCACGCCGGCGACGTGCGCCGCGGCGATCTCCCCGACCGAGTGGCCGGTGAGGTGGTCGGGCCGCACCCCCCACGATTCGAGCAGCCGGAACAGGGCCACCTCGAAGGCGAACAGCGCCGGCTGGGTGTAGCCGGTCTCGTTCAGCAGGGCGGCCTGTGCCGTACCGGCCGGGGCGAACAGCACCTCGCGCAGCGGGCGGTCCAGGTCCGCGTCCAGGTGGGAGAGCACCTCGTCGAGCGCGTCCGCGAACGCGGGGAAGCGACCGTACAGCTCGCGGCCCATCTCCGCGCGCTGCCCGCCCTGGCCGGTGAACATGAAGGCGAGGGAGCCGTGGACCGCGCTGCCGCGCAGGACGGTCCCCGCGACGACGGCGCCGTCCGGCGGCTCTTCCGCCAGCGCCCGCAACCCGTCGACGATCTCCTCGCGTTCCCGTCCGACGAGCGCCGCGCGCCGGTCGAGGTGGGAGCGCGAGGTCGCCAGGGAGAGGGCGACGTCCGCGGGGTGGAGGTCCGGCGACTCCTGGAGCAGCGACAGCAGCCGTCCCGCCTGGTGGCGCAGGGTCTGGTCGTTCTTGCCCGACACCAGAACGGGGACGACGACGGGCGCGGCCTTCCCGGCCCGCGCGGCGACGGACGGCGCCTCCTCCAGCACCGCGTGGGCGTTGGTGCCGCTGAGTCCGAACGACGACACCGCGGCCCGGCGCGGATGCCCCGCCCGCACCCACTCCCTCGGCTCGGTGAGCAGCTCGATCGCGCCGCTTGACCAGTCCACGTGCGACGACGGGGTGTCCACGTGCAGCGTCCTGGGCAGCAGGCCGTGCCGCATCGCCATGACCATCTTGATCACGCCTGCGACACCGGAGGCCATCTGGGTGTGCCCGATGTTGGACTTGACCGACCCCAGCAGGAGCGGGCGGTCCCGGTCCTGGCCGTAGGTCGCGAGCAGCGCCTGCGCCTCGATCGGGTCGCCCAGCGCCGTACCGGTCCCGTGGCCCTCCACCGCGTCGACGTCCGCCGCCGCGATCCCCGCGTTGGCCAGCGCCTGCCTGATCACCCGCTGCTGCGAGGGACCGTTCGGCGCGGTCAGCCCGTTGGACGCACCGTCCTGGTTGATCGCCGACCCTCGGATGACCGCGAGGATCGGGTGCCCGTTGCGCTCGGCGTCGGACAGCCGCTCCACCAGCAGCAGGCCGACCCCCTCGGCCAGGCTCATCCCGTCCGCCGAGTCGGAGTACGCCTTGCACCGGCCGTCGGGGGCCATCGCCCGCTGCCTGCTGAACCCGATGAAGGCGTCGGGGGTGGACATCACGGTCACTCCACCGGCGAGCGCGAGCGAGCTCTCGCCGTCGCGCAGCGACTGGCAGGCCATGTGCAGCGCCACCAGCGACGACGAGCACGCGGTGTCCAGTGTGACGGCCGGCCCCTCAAGGCCGAACAGGTACGACACCCGGCCGGACAGCACGCTGGAGATGGTGCCGGTGATCAGATGGCCCTCCAGGCCCTCTCTTCCGCCGGCCATCGCCAGAGCGTAGTCCTGGTAGCTGGCCCCGACGAAGGTGCCGGTCAGGCTGCCGCGCAGCGACGAGGGGGCGATCCCGGCCCGTTCGACGGCCTCCCAGGCCGTCTCCAGCAGCAGCCGCTGCTGCGGGTCCATCGCGAGCGCCTCGCGCGGCGAGATCCCGAAGAAGTCCGCGTCGAACTCCGCCGCGTCGTGCAGGAAGCCGCCCCAGGTGGAGTACGTCTTCCCCGGCCGGCCCGGATCGGGGTCGTAGAGCCCTTCGGCGTCCCAGCCGCGGTCGCCGGGGAACCCGGAGATCGCGTCGACCCCGTCGAGGACGACCTGCCACAGCCGCTCGGGGGAGCGAACCCCGCCCGGGTAGCGGCAGGCCATTCCGATGATCGCGATCGGCTCGTCCGAGGCGGCCCGCGCGGGACCGGCCACGGCGACGGGAGTGGCCCGCACCCCGGCGATCTCGGCGCGCAGGTACCCCGCGAGCGCCTCCAGGTTCGGGTGGTCGAACACCAGCGTGCTGGGCAGCGCGAGGCCCGTCGCACCGGCGAGCCGGTTGCGCAGGTCGACCGCGGTCACCGAGTCGAAGCCCATGTCACGGAACGCCTGCCGCTCGGCGACGGCGTCGGCCGAGGAGTGGCCCAGCACGGTCGCCGCCTGGGCGCGCACCAGCTCCAGCAGCAGACGGTCCCGCTCGGACGCGGGCAGCCCGCGCAGCCGGGTGACGAACTCCCCGTCGCTCGCGGCGATCGCCGGCCGCTCCGCGGCCTCCTCCAGTCGCCGTACGGCGGGCACCTCGCCGAACAGCCGGCTCGGCCGTGCGGAGGTGTAGACGGGGAAGTACCGCTCCCAGTCGACGTCGGCGATCGCGAGCACGGTCTCCTCGCCGTCCAGCGCCTGCCTGAACCCTTCGAGCGCCAGGTCCGGCTCCATGAACACGAGCCCGCTGCGCAGGATCTGCTCGGGATCGACCCGTCCGAGATCGCGGTCGTCCGACCAGATACCCCAGGAGATCGACGTGGCCGGCAGCCCTCTGGCACGCCGGTTCTCCGCCAGCGCGCCGAGGTAGGCGTTGCCCGCCACGTACGCCGCGTGCCGCCCGCTGCCCCACATCCCCGCCGTCGAGGAGAACAGGACGAAGGCCTCGACCTCGTCGGCGTCCAGCAACTCGTCCAGGTGCCTGGCGCCGAGGACCTTGGCCCGCACCACCTCGGCGAACGCCTCGACGGTGGTGTCGTTCAGCGTGTGCAGCTCGATGGAGGCGGCGGCGTGCACCACCGTACGGACGACGTGGCCCTCCGCCCGCAGCCGCGCGAGCAGGCCGGCGACGGAGTCGCGATCGGACACGTCGCACGCCGCCATCGTCGCGGTCGTGCCGAGTGCGGCCAGCTCCGCCAGCAGTTCGGCCGCGCCGGGGGCGTCCATGCCGCGGCGGCTGGTCAGCACCACGTGCTCGGCCCCCTCGGCCGCGAGCCTGCGGGCCAGGTGAGGGGCGAGCGTTCCCGTGCCGCCGGTCACCAGGGTGGTCCCGCGTGGCGTCCACCCACGCGCCGGTTTCCGGTCGGCCGCCGGCGCCGGCACCACCCGTCTGGCGAACACGCCCGAGGTCCTGATCGCGAGCTGGTCCTCGCCGCCGCCGCCCGCGAGGATGCTCGCCAGACGCCGCGCCGCGCGCTGGTCGAGCGTCCCCGGCAGGTCGACCATCCCGCCCCAGCGTCGCGGGTGCTCCAGCGCGGCCGTCCAGCCCACGCCGTGGACCTGCGCCTGGACGGGGTTGGTCACCTGGTCCGACCGGCCGGTGGAGAGCGCGCCCGTGGTGAGGCACCACAGGGGCGCGTCGATCTCCGCGTCGCCCAGGGCCTGTACGAGCGCGACGGTGAGTGCCAGACCGACGGCCAGCTCCGGGTGGCGGCCGGCGGGCTGCTCGGCGAGGGCGAGCAGGGACACGACGCCGGAGATGTGTTCTCCCTCGCCGGGCGAGACGTCCGGCCCGGCGCCCGGTCCCCCGGCATCGCCAGGCGCACCGGCATCGCCCGGCGCCCCGGACGGCGGACCGGTCAGCACGCGTGCCAGCAGGGCGCGGTCGGTACACGACTCGTCGAGCGCGACCCTGCGGACCCGCGCGCCGTGCGCGGTGAGCGCTTCGGCGACGTCGTCGCCCTCCAGGCCCTCCGGGGTGACGAGCAGCCACGTGCCCGACAGGGAGGCGGAGGCGGGGCCGGTCACCGGCCGCCAGGCGACGCGGTAGCGCCAGGAGTCCACGGTGGACCGGGCCCGCTGCCGGCGACGCCAGGACGACAGCGCGGGTACCACCTCGGCGAGTGCCCCCGCGCCCACGTCCAGTCCGGAAGCGAGCGAGTCGAGGTCCTCCCGCTCCACCGCCGCCCAGAACCGCTCGTCCGCCGGGTCCGCCGCGCCGGCCGTCGGCGCCTCGGCGCGCTGTATCCAGAACCGTTCCCGCTGGAAGGCGTACGTCGGTAGTTCCACCCGGCGGGCGCCCGTGCCTTCGAAGACCGTTCGCCAGTCGACCGGCACACCGCGTACGAACACCTCCGCCAGGGAGGTGAGAAAGCGTTCCGTGCCGCCCTGGTCGCGGCGCAGGGTCCCGGTGACCACTGGGAGCACTGTGACCACCGCCGAGGTCCCGCCTGGCTCCTCGGCCGCCTCCTCGGCCGTCTCCTGGATCGCGCCCGTCAGCACCGGGTGCGGGCTGACCTCGATGAACGCCCGGTGCCCCTCGGCCAGCAGGCACCGCACCGCGGGTTCGAACCGGACGGCTCGGCGCAGGTTGCGGTACCAGTAGCCGGCGTCCAGCTCCGTACCGTCCAGCCACTCCCCGGTCACCGTGGACAGGAAGGGCACCTCGGCCCGCTCCGGCCGGATCTCCGACAGGGCTCGCGGCAGCTCCTCCTGGAGGCGTTCGACGTGGGCCGAGTGCGAGGCGTAGTCGACCGCGACCCGCCTGGAGCGCACCCCCTCCTCGGTCAACCGCTCCGACAGCTCGTCGAGCGCGCCGGGATCGCCGCACACCACGACCGAACGCGGCCCGTTGACCGCCGCGACCGAGATCCGCTCGTCCCAGGGGCGCAGCCTCTCCTCGACGTCGGGCAGCGGAAGCGAGACCGACATCATCCCTCCGGCGCCGGCCAGCCGCCGCGCGATGGCCTGGCTGCGCACCGCCACCACCCTCGCGGCGTCGTCCAGGGAGAGCGCGCCCGCCACGCAGGCGGCGGCGATCTCCCCCTGGGAGTGCCCGA
Source organism: Streptosporangium sp. NPDC006930 (assembly GCF_040635605.1). NCBI lineage: Bacteria > Bacillati > Actinomycetota > Actinomycetes > Streptosporangiales > Streptosporangiaceae > Streptosporangium > Streptosporangium sp. NPDC006930. The sequence goes on from NZ_JBEYID010000033.1 coordinate 23,040, forward strand.
TCACCGCGTCGGGCTCCACCCCGTGAGCGCGCCACATCGCCGCGAGCGAGACCATCACCGCGAACGACACCGGCTGCACGACGTCCACCCGGTCCAGCGACGGCGCGCCCTCCGCCTGGCGCAGCACGTCGATCAGCGACCAGTCGACGTACCGGCTCAGGGCGAGGGCGCACTCGGCGACACGTTCGGCGAACACCGGGGACTGCTCAAGCAACCGGGCGCCCATACCGGCCCACTGCGCGCCCTGGCCGGGGAACACGAAGACCGTCTTGCCCTCGGCGTCCGCCATGCCCTGGATCACACCCGGCGCGGGCTCGCCCGCGGCCACCGCGCTCATCGCGGCGGAGAGCGACTCGCGGTCACCGCCCACCACGACCGCGCGGTGCTCGAACGCCGACCTCGACGTCACCAGGGAGAAGCCCACGGCGGCCGGATCGAGATCACCCACGGTGCCGTGGTCGGCGATGTGCGAGGCGAGCCGTCGCGCCTGCGCGCGCAGCGCCTCCTTCGTCCTGCCCGACACCACCCACGGCACCGCGCCGAGAGCGAGAACGGGGTCGGAAGCCGCGGCTGCGGAATCCTCGCGGCCGTCGGGACCGGCGAGCGCGACCTCGCCGACCGGCTCCTCCGCGTCCGGCGCCTGTTCGAGGATCGCGTGGGCGTTCGTGCCGCTGATCCCGAAGGAGGACACGGCGGCCCGGCGCGGCCTTCCGGTCTCCGGCCACGGGGTGGCCTCGGTCAGCGGCTCGACCGCGCCCGCCGTCCAGTCCACGTGGGACGACGGCGTGCCCACGTGCAACGTTTTGGGCAGCGTCCCGTGCCGCATCGCCATGACCATCTTGATCACGCTGGCCACGCCCGCCGCGGACTGGGTGTGGCCGATGTTCGACTTGACCGACCCGAGCAGGAGCGGGCGCTCCCTGTCCTGCCCGTATGTGGCGAGGAGTGCCTGGGCCTCGATGGGGTCGCCCAGGCCGGTCCCCGTGCCGTGCGCGTCGATCGCGTCGACCTCGGCCGCCGACAGCCGCGCGCCCGCGAGCGCCTTGCGGATCACCCGCTGCTGTGAGGGGCCGTTCGGCGCGGTCAGACCGTTGGAGGCGCCGTCCTGGTTCACCGCGGAACCGCGCACCACCGCGAGGATCGGGTGGCCGTTGCGCCGCGCGTCGGACAGCCGCTCCACCAGGAGCAGGCCGACCCCTTCGGCCAGGCTCATCCCGTCGGCCGCGTCGGAGAACGCCTTGCACCGGCCGTCGGCGGCGAGTGCCCGCTGGCGGCTGAACGCCACGAAGGCCGCCGGGGTGGTCATCACCGTCACGCCGCCCGCCAGGGCGAGCGAACTCTCGCCCTCGCGCAGCGACTGGCAGGCCAGATGCAGCGCCACCAGCGACGACGAGCACGCCGTGTCGACCGTGACCGCGGGACCTTCCAGGCCCAGTACGTACGACACCCGGCCCGACAGCACGCTCGGGATGGTGCCGGTGACCTGGTGTCCCTCGGCGTCGGCGGAGTCCGAGCCGTACTCCTGGTAGCTGGAGCCGATGAACGTGCCGGTGGAGTGGCCGCGCAGCGTGAGGGGATCGATGCCGGCCCGCTCGATGGCCTCCCACGCGGTCTCCAGCAGCAGCCGCTGCTGCGGGTCCATGGTCAGCGCCTCACGCGGTGAGATACCGAAGAACCCGGGGTCGAAGTCGCCGGCGTCGTGCAGGAACCCCCCTTCGACCGAGTAGGTCGTGCCGGAGTGATCGGGGTCGGGGTCGTAGAGCCCTTCCGCGTCCCAGCCCCGGCCCGCGGGGAATCCGGAGATCGCGTCGCCCCCCTCGGTCACCAGTTCCCACAGCTGTTCCGGAGAGCCGACGCCGCCGGGGAAGCGGCAGGCCATCCCGATGATCGCGATCGGCTCGTCGGCGCGGACGGCGATGGAGCCTCCGGCTGTGTCTTCGCCGTCTTCGCCGTCTTCGCCGTCCTCACCGGCCGTACCCTCCGCGCCCGCGACCCGCGCCCGCAGGAACTCCACCAGCGCGGCCGGGTTCGGGTGATCGAACACCAGCGTGCTCGGCAACGCCAGACCGGTCACCGCGACGAGCCTCTTTCTCAGCTCCACCGCGGTGAGCGAGTCGAAGCCCAGCTCTCGGAAGGCGCGCCGCTCGGAGACCGTCTCGGCCGAGGCGTGTCCCAGCACGGCCGCCACCTCGGCGCGTACCAGGTTCAGCAGCTCGCGCCGGCGCTCCTTGTCGGTCAGGCCACGTAGCCGCGCGACGAATTCCGGGTCGCCGGAGGCTCCTGGCCCGTCCTCGCTCTCGCGCTGCGCCCTCACCTCCGCGAGCTCGCCGAACAGGTTGCTGGGCCGGGTCGAGGTGAAGATCGGATAGAACCGGTCCCAGTCGACGTCGGCGACCGTCACCACCGCGTCCCTGCCGCCGACCGCCCGGTTCATCTCGCCGATCGCGATATCGGGGGGCAGCAGGGCCAGGCCGCGCCTGAGCAGGTAACCGGCCATGCCTCCCTCCGCGGCCATGTCCCCGGCCGCAGCGGCGTCCCCCTGCCCGGCCGTGTCGCCCGCCGCAGCCGTGTTTCCCTCCGCGGCAGCGCCCCTCGCACTGTCCCCCGTGAGGTCCCCCGCGACGGCCATGCCCGCTTCCGCCCACGCGCCCCAGGCCACCGACGTCGCGGCGAGACCTCGCGCGTGCCGGTGCTCGGCCAGCGCGTCGAGATAGGCGTTGGCCGCCGCGTAGGCGCCCTGCCCAGCGCTGCCCCACACCCCGGCGATCGAGGAGAACAGCACGAAGAAGTCGAGCTCGCGATCCCCCAGCAGGCCGTCCAGGTTGGCGGCACCGGCCACCTTTGCCGTCGTCACCTCGGCGAGGGTGGCGGCGTCCGCCCGCTCAAGGGGTGCGACGGCCTGCCCCACCCCGGCCGCGTGGACGACCCCGGTGAGCGGGTGCTCGGCCGGGATCGTGGCCAGCACGGCGGCGAGCGCGTCGCGGTCGGCCACGTCACAGGCGACGACGCTCACCTCGGCACCCAGCGCGAGCAGCTCGTCGCGCAGCTCCGGCGCCCCGGGGGCGTTCATGCCGCGCCGGCCGGTCAGCACGAGACGCGTGACGCCGCCGCGTACCAGCCACCGCGCGGTGGCCGCGCCGAGGGCACCGGTCCCACCGGTGATCAGCACCGTGCCGCCGGAGCCCAACCCGACGGTGCCTGAACCCGATATCCCACCACCGGAACCCGACGCCGTACCACCGGAATCCCGCACGACAGCATCGGAATTCGACACCGCACCGCCGGAACCACGCACGGCACCGCCGGTCGGGCCGGCCTGGCCGGACGCGGCGGGGTGACGCCGCAACCGCCGCCCGAACACGCCCGACGCCCGCACCGCCACCTGGTCCTCGCCGTCCAGGCCCGCCAGCACGCTCGCCAGCCCCTGGGCGCAGCGTCCTTCGACGACCTCGGGCAGGTCGACCAGACCACCCCAGCGCTCCGGATGCTCCAGGGCCGCGACCCGGCCCATGCCCCACACCTGCGCCTGCACAGGACGGGTCACCCGATCGCCGGGAGCCGCGGACACGGCGCCACGGGTGACACACCACAGCGGCGCATCGATCTCCGCGTCGCCGAGCGCCCTCAGGAGCGCGACCGTGAGTGCGAGACCGCTCGGCACCGCCCCACCGTCCTCGACGGGCGCCTCCGCGGGCGCGAGCATCGACACCACACCGGAGATCTCGTCCAGCTCCCCGAGCCGGGCCGCGAGCGACGCGGGGTCGGCTGGATCGGCATCCGTCCCCTCCAGCACGAGCCGCTGCACCCGCGCCCCGTGTCCCTCCAGCGCGGCGACCACGTCGCCGTCCGAGATCCCGTCGGCGGTCACGACCAGCCAGGTGCCCTCCAGTACGGCGAGAGGGGGCGTACGGCGGGGCTTCCACTCCACCCGATAGCGCCAGGAGTCGAGCGTCGCCACCTCGCTCCGGCTCCGCCGCCACGACGACAGGGCCGGGAGCAGGGTGTCCAGCGAGGAGGCGTGCTCGTCGCGCAGGCCGAGGATCGCGGCCACGTCCCCGGCGTCACCGCGCCCGACCGCGTCCCAGAGCCGCGCGTCGGCCGGATCGGCGACCGCGTCGTTCGCGACGGGCGGCGGCTCCGGCCAGAACGACTCGTGCTGGAACGCGTACGTCGGCAGGTCCACCCGGCGGGCCCCGCGCAGCAGGGCCGGCCAGTCGACGCGCACGCCGTTCACATGCAGCTCGGTCAACGCGGTCATGAGCGCGGCGCCCTCGCCGCGGTCGCCGCGCAGCACGGGCAGTAGCAGCGCCTCCGCCTCCTCGGGGAGGGCGTCCTGGGCCATCGCGGTCAGCACGCCGTCCGGCCCGATCTCCAGGAACGCGGTCACGCCCGTCCCGTGCAGTTCCCGCACGCCGTCCCGGAACCGGACGGTCTCCCGCACGTGCCGCACCCAGTAGTCGGGGGAGCACACCTCGTCCGTGACGAACCCGCCGGTCACGTTGGAGATCATCGGGATCCGAGGGGGCGCGTACGACACCGTCTCGGCGACCGCCCTGAACTCCGCGAGCATCGGCTCCATCAACGGGGAGTGGAACGCGTGCGACACCCGCAGCCGCTTGGTCCTGCGCTCCTGGGCGGCCAACCCGGCGGCGACCTCCAGCACCGCGGCCTCGACCCCGGAGATCACCACCGACGCCGGGCCGTTCACCGCCGCGACGGACACCTCGTCCTCGCGCCCGGCCAGCGCCTGACGGATCTCCTCCTCACTCGCCTGGATCGCCACCATCGCGCCACCGGCGGGGAGCGCCTGCATCAACCGGCCCCGCGCGGCGACCAGCGCGCAGGCGTCCTCCAGCGTCAGCACCCCGGCGACGTGCGCCGCGGCGAGTTCCCCGATCGAGTGCCCCGCCAGCGCGGCCGGACGCACGCCCCACGACTCGACCAGCCGGTACAGCGCGACCTCAAGGGCGAAAAGCGCCGGTTGCGTGTACGCCGTGCGGTCGAGCAGTTCGGCGTCGAAGAAGAGCGCCTCCCGCAGCGGGCGGTCCAGGTGAGGACTCATCCGGGGAGCCAGCGCCGCGAGCACGCCTTCGAGCGCCTCCGCGAACACCGGGAACCGCTCGTAGGTCTCCAGGCCCATGCCCACTCGCTGGGCGCCCTGGCCGGTGAACAGGAACGCCGGCCTCGGCTCGTCCTTGGCCTGGCCTCGTACGACTCCCGGCGCGGTCAGGCCTCCGGCCAGCGCACGCAACCCGGCCAGCGCTCCGGCGTGGTCCTCGGCCCGCACGACGGCCCGGTGCTCGAAGAGAGAACGGGTGGTCACCAGCGAGAACGCGATATCGGCGAGGGACGCCTCGGGACGGCCTTCCAGGTGGGACAGCAGCCGCGCGGCCTGCGCCCGCACCGCCCCCTCCGTCCTGCCGGAGACCGGCAGCGGCAGCGGCAGGCCCGCCGTCGGCGACCCGGCGGCCGAGGGCGTCTCCCCGTCGGCCGACGGGGTCCCCTCGGCGATGTCCTGTTCGACGCCCTGCTCGATGATGAGGTGGGCGTTGGTGCCGCTGAAGCCGAACGAAGACACGGCGGCCCGGCGCGGGTGACCCGTCTCGGGCCACTCCCGCGCCTCGGCCAGCAGCTCCACCGCGCCCGCGGCCCAGTCCACGTGCGAGGACGGCGCGTCGACGTGCAGGGTCCTGGGCGCGACGCCGTGCCGCATCCCCATGATCATCTTGATCACACCGGCGACACCCGCAGCCGCCTGCGTGTGACCGATGTTCGACTTGATCGACCCCAGCAGCAGCGGCCGGTCCTCCGGCCGGTCCTGACCGTAGGTGGCGAGCAGCGCCTGCGCCTCGATCGGGTCACCGAGAGTGGTCCCGGTCCCGTGCCCCTCCACCACGTCCACCTCGGACGCCGACAGGCGCGCTCCGGCCAGGGCCTGGCGGATCACCCGCCGCTGCGAGGGGCCGTTCGGCGCGGTCAGCCCGTTGGACGCGCCGTCCTGGTTCACCGCGGAACCCCGCACCACCGCCAGCACGTCGTGACCGTTGCGCCGGGCGTCCGACAGGCGCTCCAGCACCAGCACCCCGACGCCCTCGGCCCAGCTCACGCCGTCCGCGCCGTCCGCGAACGACTTGCATCGCCCGTCGGCGGACAGCCCTCGCTGCCGGGAGAACTCCACGAAGGCCCCGGGCGTGGCCATCACGGTCACACCGCCGGCCAGGGCGAGCTCACACTCCCCCGAGAGCAGTGCCTGTGCGGCCAGATGCACCGCGACCAGCGAGGACGAGCAGGCCGTGTCGACCGTCACGGCCGGCCCTTCCAGCCCCAGCGTGTAGGACACCCGGCCGGAGACGACGCTCGCGGCGGTCCCCGTACCCCGGTAGCCCTCGAACTCGCCCGCGCCCAGGATCCCGCTGTAGTCGGTGTACATCACCCCGGCGAACACGCCCGTCCGGCTGCCCCGGAGCGTGGCCGGGTCGATTCCCGCCCGCTCGACGGCCTCCCAGGAGGTCTCCAGCAACAGGCGCTGCTGCGCGTCCGTCGCGAGTGCCTCCCGCGGGCTCATTCCGAAGAAGTCCGCGTCGAACTCCGCCGCGTCGTGCAGGAAGCCGCCCTGCCTGGTGTACGAGCTGCCCGCGTGGTCGGCGTCCGGGTGGTAGAGCACCCCCAGATCCCAGCCGCGATTGACCGGGAAGCCCGTGATCGCGTCATGGCCCTCCGCCACCAACCGCCACAGGTCCTCCGGCGAGGCGACGCCACCCGGATAGCGGCAGCCCATCCCGACGATCACGACCGGGTCGTCGGCGACCGGCGTGATCGTGGCCGGAACGGCGACGTCCCGCTCGCCCAGCGCCTCCTCCAGCAGGAACTCCGCCAGCACGGCGGGCGTGGGATGGTCGAAGACCAGCGTGGCCGGCAGGCGCAGCCCGGTCGCCGCGTTCAACCGATTGCGCAACTCCACCGCGGTCAGGCTGTCGAAGCCCAGCTCCCGAAACTCCCGCCGGACGTCCACCGCCTTCGGCGAGGTGTGCCCCAGTACCAGTGCCACCTCGGTACGCACCAGGTCCACCAGTAGCCGGACACGCTCGGCGGGTTCCGCCCCGATCAGCCGTCCCACCAGCGCGCCGTCGCCGGCCACGGCCGACGCCATCCCTGACACCGCCGACCTGCGGACCCCGCGCACCAGCCCGCGCAGCAGGTGCGGCACCTCACCACCCACCCGCACCGCCGCCAGGTCCAACCGCACCGGAACCACGGCGGGCCCGCCGGACCCGATCGCCGCCTCGAACAACACCACACCCTGCTCCGGCGTGATCGCCGACATCCCGGCACGCGTCAACCGACGCGCCTGAACCTCGTCCAACCCACCCGTCATCCCCGCGCCCTGCTCCCACGGACCCCACGCCAACGACACCCCCGCCAGCCCCAGCCCGCGCCGATACTCAGCCAACGCGTCCAAGAACGCGTTCGCCGCCGCATAGTTGCCCTGCCCCGCCCCACCGAACGTCCCCGCCACCGACGAGAACACGATGAAATCGGCCAGATCCTCATCCTGGGTCAGCTCGTGCAGATGCCAGGCGGCGTCCACCTTCGGCCGCAACACCACATCCAGATCCTCAGCCGACAACGACGGGATCGTCCCATCGGCCAGCACACCCGCGGTGTGGATCACCGCCGTCAACGGGTGTTCCTCCGGCACTTCGGCCAGCAGCTCCGCCACCTGATCCCGATCGGCCACATCACACGCGACGACCTCGACCTCGACCCCATGCGCGATCAACTCCGCCCGCAACTCCACCGCGCCAGGGGCATCCAACCCCCGACGGCTGGTCAGCAGCAGACGACGCACCCCACGCTCGGCCACCACATGCCGCGCGAACAAACCCCCCAGACCACCCGTACCACCAGTGATCAACACCGTCCCCTCGGAATCCCAGACCCGCCCCTCACCCAAGCCGGAGACGGAACCGGACCCGAGATCAACGCCGCGCTCGGAGGCGGGCGTCACCCGCGCCAGGCGCGGCACCCGCACCTCACCCCTGCGCACCGCCACCTGCGGCTCACCCGAGGCCAGCACCCCCGCCAACACAGACGACGACAACTCCTCATCGATGTCCACCAGCACGAACCGACCAGGATTCTCCACCTGCGCAGAACGCACCAACCCCCACACCGCCGCAGCCCCCAAATCCGCAACCACCTCACCCTCACCCGCGACCACCGCACCCCGCGTCACCACCACCAACCGCGAACCCACACACCGCTCATCGGCCAACCACCCCTGCACCAACCCCAGAACACGAACGGTCAAAGCACGCACCGCCCCCACCACCGCGCCCGCCGGATCCGAGACCGCCTCGGCCACCACCGCGTCCGGCACCGGCACCAGCGAGGGCAGATCCTCATGAGCCGGAACCGCCTGCCCGGCCGCCCGCCATACCTCGGCGACACCCAGCACGTCCGGGCCGAGCACCGCCACCGGTGACACATCAGCCGAAGAGGGCTCCGCCACCGGCGTCCACTCCACCCCGAACAGCGCCTCCCGCTCGACTCCCCCGCTCTGGAAGGCCGCGCCAAGCCGGTCGGACGGGATCGGGCGCAGCACCAGTGAGCGCACCGACAGCACCGGCTCCCCGACCACGTCCACCGCGCTCAACGACAGCTCACCATCACCCACCCACGCCAACCGCACCCGCAGCACCGACGCCCCACCCGCGTGCAGACGCACCCCACCCCACGAGAACGGCAACCGCACACCCTCAAAACCATCCAGATCAGCAAAAGCCACCACATGCAACGCCGCGTCCAGCAACGCCGGATGCAAACCGAAACCACCCGCATCGGCAACCTGCTCAGGCACCACCACCTCGGCGAACAGCGCACCGTCCACCCCCCGCCACGCCGCCCGCACCCCCTGGAACACCGGCCCGTAATTCAACCCGCTGCCGGCCAGCCGCTCGTACAACCCGTCCACCTCGACCACCGACGCACCCCTCGGCGGCCACGCCTCACCCTCGAAAGCCTCGAACTCCTCCCCGGCCCGGCCACCGGCCGCCGCACCGTTACTTCCCGCGCCGATCCCCCCACCGGCCAGCACACCACTCGCGTGCCGTACCCAGGCATCATGCTCACCGGCCCCCGCAGGCCGAGCATGAACACTCACCTCACGCCGACCCACCCCATCCGCAGCCCCCACCCGCACCTGCACCGCCACCGCATCGTCCTCACCCAGCACCAACGGCGCCACCAACGTCAACTCCTCCACCACCCCACACCCGACCTCATCCCCCGCCCGCACCACCAACTCCAAAAACCCCGTACCCGGAAAAATCACCATCCCGCCCACCACATGATCCGCCAACCACGGATGCGACCCCAACGAGACACGACCCGTCAACAACGCCTCATCACTGTCGGCCAACCCCATGACCGCACCCAGCAGCGGATGCCGGGCAGCCGTCAGGCCGAGCCCTCGGGCATCCCCGGTCGAGGTCGGGTTCGGCCAGTACCGCTCGCGCTGGAAGGCGTACGTCGGCACCTCCACCCGGCGGGCGCCGGGGAAAACCGCCTGCCAGTCCACCGGCACCCCACGCACGTGCAGGGCCGTCAGCGCCGACATGACCGCCGTTCGCTCGTCGCGTCCCCCACGCAGTACCGGCACCAGCACCGCGTCCGCCTCCCCTGCGGGGTCCGTGGCGTGTAGGTGCGAATCCGGCGTCGAGTCGGTGTCACGTGAGTCCGGACTCGCGGCGAGGGTGTCGGCGGCCATCGCGGTGAGCACCCCGTCGGGGCCGAGTTCCAGGTAGGCCCGAACCCCCTGGCCGTGCAGGGTACGGATGCCGTCGGCGAAGCGAACCGCGCCACGCACCTGTTCCACCCAGTACTCCGGCGAACACAACCGCTCCGCCGTCGCCGACTCCCCGGTCAACGTCGACACGATCGGGATCTCCGGCGGGCTGAAGGAGAGCGACCCGGCCACCGCGCGGAACTCCTCCAGCATCGGGTCCATCAGCGGGGAGTGGAACGCGTGCGACACCCGCAACCGCTTCGCCCTGATACCCCGCTCCTCCAGGGCGGCGGCCACCTCCAGCACCGCCTGCTCAACCCCGGAGATCACCACCGACGCGGGACCGTTCACCGCCGCGACCGACACCTGCTCCTCACGTCCGGCCAGCAGCTCGACGACTTCCCCCTCGGAGGCCCGCACCGACGCCATCGCCCCACCGGAGGGAAGCGCCTGCATCAACCGCGCCCGCGCCGCCACCAACACGCACGCGTCCTGCAGCGACAACACCCCCGCCACATGAGCAGCGGCGATCTCCCCGACCGAGTGCCCGGCCAGCACGTTCGGCCGGATCCCCCACGAGGACACCAGCCGGAACAGCGCCGTCTCCACCGCGAACAGCGCGGGCTGCGCCCACCCCGTCCGATCCAGCAACCCCGCCTCCGCCGACCCCGGCTCGGCGAACAACACCTCACGCAACGAGCCCTCAAGCAGCGGATCCAGCTCCGCGACCACCTCGTCCAACGCGGCCGCGAACACCGGGAACCGCTCGTACAGCTCCCGGCCCATCCCCGCCCGCTGCGACCCCTGACCGGTGAACAACACCGCCAGCTTGGCCTGCCTGCCATGGCCCTTGATCACACCGGCGGCGCCGCCGTCCGCGAGCGACGTCAGCCCCGCTCGCAGTTCGGCGTGATCGGCGGCGAGGACCCCCGCTCGATGCTCGAACGCCGACCGCGTCGTGGCCAGCGAGAACGCCAGGTCGTCCAGCGACGTCTCGGGCGCACCGTCCACATGGGCGAGCAGGCGCGCGGCCTGGGCCCGCAGCGCCTCGTCGGTCCGGCCCGACAGCAGCACGGGCACCACGCCCGCGGGCGTCCTGCCGGCCGCGGGCGCGTCCGTTTCAGGCTCCGGCGCCTCCTCCAGCACCACGTGGGCGTTGGTGCCGCTCACCCCGAAGGAGGACACCCCCGCCCGGTGCGGCTGCCCGGTCTCGGGCCAGGACCGCTGCTCGGTCAGCAGCTCCAGCGTGCCCGCGGACCAGTCCACCCGCGACGAGGGGGCGTCGACGTGCAGTGTCTTCGGCAGCACCCCGTGCCGCATCGCGAGCACCATCTTGATCACACCGGCCACACCGGCGGCGGCCTGCGTGTGACCGATGTTCGACTTCACCGACCCCAGCAGCAGGGGTCGTTCCCTGTCCTCGCCGAACGTGGAGATCAACGCCTCGGTCTCGATCGGGTCGCCCAGCGTCGTACCGGTCCCGTGTCCCTCCACCACGTCGATGTCCGCCGCCGACAGCCGCGCGTTCGCCAGGGCATCACGGATCACCCGCTGCTGTGAGGGGCCGTTCGGCGCGGTCAGGCCGTTGGAGGCGCCGTCCTGGTTCACCGCGGAACCACGGATGACCGCGAGCACCTCGTGCCCGTTGCGCCGGGCGTCCGACAGCAGTTCCAGCACCAGCACGCCCACGCCCTCGGACCAGCCCGTGCCGTCGGCGCTGTCGGCGTACGCCCTGCACCGCCCGCTGGGCGACAGACCACCCTGGCGGTTGAACTCGATGAAGGTGCTGGGCGTCGACATGACCGTCACACCGCCCGCGAGCGCGAGGGTGCACTCGCCCATCCGCAGCGAGTGCGCGGCCCAGTGCAGCGCGACCAGCGAGGACGAGCAGGCCGTGTCCACCGTCACCGCCGGGCCGACCAGGCCGAGCGTGTACGACAGCCTGCCGGACATCACGCTGTTCGCCGTACCGGTGAGCCCGAAGGCGTCGATGTCGTGCGGCAGGGTGTCGCGGTAGTCGGGGGACATCGCGCCGATGAAGGCGCCCGTCTGGCTGCCCCGCAGCGCGATCGGGTCGATGCCCGCTCTCTCGACGGCCTCCCAGGTGGCTTCGAGCAGCAGCCTCTGCTGCGGATCCATGCCCAGCGCCTCCCGGGGGGAGATGCCGAAGAAGCCGGCGTCGAACTCCGCCGCGTCGCGCAGGAAACCACCGGACAGCGACGGCGGTACGGCGTCGCCGTACTCGTCGCGGAGCCGGTCGAGGTCCCAGCCGCGGTCGGCGGGCGGCTCGGATATCGGGTCGCCGCCCTCGGCGAGCAGCCGCCACAGGTCCTCGGGCGAGGCCACACCGCCCGGGTAGCGGCAGGTCATCCCGATGATCGCGATCGGCTGCTGGTTCTGTTCCTCAAGATCGTGGACGCGTTGACGGGTGCGCCGGAGATCGGTGGTCGCCCGCTTGAGGTATTCCCGGAGTTTCGCTTCGTTGTCCACAGCTCAACCCTTTTCAACGACCAGCACGAACTCATCAACTCGCCGGGACCCGGATGCCTCGCAACCGAGTTCGGCGATCACAGCACCGCCGGACGGACCACACCGGCCGCGGTCGAACCCACAGGCTCCGCCAACATCGGATCAGTCTCGGCTCCGCGCTCCCCGAAAATCATTAGTAACTCCGGCGCCGAGAGTGGGAAAAAGACCAGCGAGCCGGGCCGTACACTCGCGCAGTGACTCCTCCGCTCCCTGAAGGGAGCGGCTTCTCGTTAAGCCGCTTCCGCAGCGTCGCGAAGGGCAAGCCCTGCCCTGAGAATGTTGGTCGCCGCGTTTACATCGGCGTGCGCGGCATGCCCGCACGACACGCACCGGAACTCGGCTTGAGTGACGCGGTTCTCCTTCGCGCAGTGCCCGCATCGGGCACAGGTGCGGGAGGTGTTGGCGGGGTTCACCGCGATCAGCTCTCGACCGGCGCTTTCAGCCTTGTCCGCGAGGATCGTCAGGAACACCCCCAACCCCGCGTCCAGAATGCTGCGATTGAGACCGGACTTGGCCGCCACGTTGACGCCGGGCGCCGCCAGCGTGCCAGAGGCCGAGCGGGTCAGGTTCGCGATCCGCAGGTCCTCGTGCACGATCACGTCGTAGCCGCCGACCAGCGCGAGGGCCGCCTTGTGCGCGCCGTCCAAGCGCTGACGGCGGACCTTGGCATGCAGGGCCGCGACGCGGGCCACCGCCTTGCGGCGCCGCGCGGAGCCGCGTTTCTTGCGGGAGAGGTCGCGCTGGGCGGCGGCGAGGCGCTCGGCGCAGGCGGCCAGGTGGCGCGGGTTGGCCAGGTGCTCACCCTCGCTGGTGGTGACCAGCGACGCCACCCCCAGATCGATCCCGACAGCAGTGCCGGTGGCGGGCAGCGGCTCGGCGGGCACGTCGTCACACGACAAGATCACATACCAGCGCGAGCCCTCCCGCTTGACGCCGATCGTCTTGACGGTGCCACGCACCGGCCGGTGCCGGTGGACGCGGACGTGGCCGACACCCTGAAGGCGCAGATATGTCGCGGTGGGGTGTTCAGGCTGGGAGTCCCACCGGCAACCGTCGCCGTCTTTCGGCCATTCGACGCTGTCGAGGCGTCCGTTGCCCTTGAAGCGGGGAAAGCCCGGCGTGCGCCCGGCCTTGACGCGGGCGAAGAACGCCGCAAATGCCTTGTCCAGGCGGCGCAGGGTGGCCTGCTGAGAGGAGAACGACCACCGGCCCTGACCGCCCGCGTCGTCGGCGCGGATGTACTTGAGGTCGGCGGATTGGTCACCGTAGCGGATGCTCACCTTCGCCTTGGCGTAGGCGGTGCGGCGGTGCTCCAGCGCGGCGTTGTACAAGGCACGGTGATCATCCAGGCACGCGGCCAACGCGGCACTCTGGCGGGCGGTGGGACGCAACAGGAACTTCAACGACCTACGCACGAGCACCACCCCCCTCGCTCGAACCTTTGTTCCCACCGTATCGAACACCGGAAAGAGGCGACGCGGAATGCGCGAACCCGCCAGGCCACTACACGCTCGGGCTTGGGCGGCCCTCCCGCTCCCGATTCCCCCGTCGCCTGAAGACGACGGTCCCCTCGGGAGGAACTGATGGCCGGTCAGCTGCATGTCACAGCAGAGTTGTCGGAGTACGTTCGGCGGATGTCGCTTCGGGAGGACGAGATCCTGCGTTCCCTGCGCGAGGAGACCGCCGCCCTGCCCGCGGGCATGGCGATGCAGGTCATGGCCGAGGAGGGGCAGCTGTTGACGCTGCTCGCCCGGCTCGTGGGCGCGCGGACCGTGCTGGAGGTCGGCACCTTCACCGGCTACAGCACGCTGTGCCTCGCCCGCGCGGTCGCTCCCGAGGGGCGCGTCATCACCTGCGACATCACCGAGCGGTGGCCCCGCGTCGGAATGCCCCACTGGCGCCGGGCCGGTGTGCTCGACCGGATCGACCTGCGGATCGGCGACGCCTCGGACACCCTCGCCGCGCTCCTGCTCGACGAGGGGCCCGGCTCGGTCGACCTCGTGTTCATCGACGCGGACAAGCCCGGCTACCCGAAGTACTACGAGGCCGCCCTGTCACTGCTCAGGGAGAACGGGCTGATCGTGGTGGACAACACCCTGTTCTTCGGCAAGGTCACCGACCCGGCGGCGCGGGACGCGGACACCGAGGCCATCCGCGAGTTCAACGCCCTCCTGCGAGAGGACCACCGGGTGGACATCTCACTGCTGCCGGCGGCGGACGGCATCACCCTGGTGCGCAAGCGGGGAGCGACCGAACCGCCCTGCTAGACGACGGGTGAGGGGCTGCGCAGATCGAAGGGCCGGGGGCCTGACGAGGTCCCGAGGGTCCCGAGGTCGCGTGCGACGAGGGTCATGGTGGTGGGCGGGCCCTGCGGTGCCGGGACGAGGTGGAGTCGTTCCAGACCGCTCACCCCGGAGGCGGGCAGCCTCCCGACGCACGGGCACTTCCCTTCGGTGAATCCGCTGAACCGGTAGGCGATCTCCATCATCCGGTTGCGGTCGGTGCGGCGGAAGTCGGCCACCAGGTGCACGTCCGCGCGGGCGGCCTGGTCGATCAGCCAGCGCAGGATCACCGTGCCCGCGCCGAAGGACACGACCCTGCAGGAGGTGGCGAGCAGCTTCAGATGCCATGTCCTGCGGCCCAGCTCCAGCAGGATGACCCCGACCGCCCCGTGCGGCCCGAAACGGTCGCTCAACGAGGTGACCAGGACGCGGTGCCCGGGATCGTCGAGCAGCCGCTCCAGCGTCTCCCGCGAGTAGTGCACACCGGTCGCGTTCATCTGGCTGGTGCGCAGGGTCAGCTCCTCGACGCGGGCGAGGTGTTCGGCCGTCGCGTGCTCGATGTGCATCACCAGGCCGAGCGAGCGGATGAACTCCTCGTCAGGACCGGTGAAGCCGGACTTCGCGGCCTGCCGGCGGAACCCCGCCTGGTACATCCGCCGCCGGCTTCTCGCGTCCTCGGTCACCGTCTCCGGGCTGAACTCCGGCAGCCCGACCAGCTCGGCGACGTGTTCGGCGGAGTAGCACCGTACGTCGGGAAGGTGGAACGCCACCTCGGCCCGTTCCGCGGCCTGGTCGTCGATGAACGCGATCGTGTCGAGGGCGAACCGCAGTTCGTCCGCGATCTGCCGGATCGAGTCGGACTTGGGCGACCAGCCGATGTGGGGCAGCACGAAGTACTCGGCGACGCCGAGCGCCTCGAGCTTCGCCCAGGCGTGATCGTGGTCGTTCTTGCTCGCGACGGACTGCAGGATGCCCCGGGAGTCGAGCACCCGGATGAGTTCACGGATGGAGTCCGGCAGGCGGATCTCGTCGTTCTCCAGCAGAGTTCCCTGCCACAGCGTGTTGTCCAGGTCCCATACCAGGCATTTCACCACCGAGGTCTTGTCGGGCACCTGTCCTCCTCGTCTTGGTCAGTGTGACTGTGCGACGGCGTGCTGGGCGAGAATGAGCTGGCAGATCTCGCTGCTGCCCTCGATGAGCTCCATGAGCTTCGCGTCCCGATAGGCCCGCGCCACCACATGGCCGTCCTGCGCCCCCGCCGACGCCAGCACCTGTACGGCCGCCGCCGCACCGCGTGCGGCCTCGGTCGAGCCGATGTACTTGGCCAGGACCGTGGCGATCACCATCTCCGGTGACCTCTCGTCCCAGCAGCGGCTCGCGTGCTCGCAGACCCGGGTCGCCGCCTGCTCCGCCGCCATGAGCTCGGCGAGGTGGCGGGCGACGAGCTGGTGTTCGGCGAGTGGCCGGCCGAACTGCCTGCGGGTACCCGCGTGCGAGCCCGCCGCGGAGAGACAGGCCCGCAGGATCCCGACGCAACCCCAGGCCACCGATATCCGGCCGTAGGCCAGGGCCGTGGTGACCAGCAGCTGGAGCTGCTGGCCGCCGCCCCCGAGCACCGCGCTCGCCGGAAGCCGTACGGCGTCGAGGTCGACGTCGGCGTGCCCGGCGGCCCGGCAGCCGCTGGGGTTGGGCACCGGGCGTACGGTGACCCCCGGGGTCTCGGCGGGGACGACGACGGCGGCGCCCTCGTCCCCGTACCGTCCGAAGACGACGATCAGATCGGCGTAGCGGGCGACGGTGGTCCACGTCTTTCGCCCGTCGACCACCACCGTGTCGCCGTCGGCACGTATCCGCGTGGTCAGCGCCGTCACATCGCTGCCGGCCTCGCGCTCGCTGAAGGCGACGGCGGCCAGCTCGCCGCCGGTCAGCCTCGGAAGGTACTCCTGGCGCTGACGGGCGTCACCGAGCCGCTGGATCGTCCAGGCCGCCATGCCCTGTGACGTCATCACGCTGCGCAGGGAACTGCACAGGCTGCCCACGTGCGCGGTGAGGGCGCCGTTGTCGGAGCTGTTCGCACCGACACCGCCGTATTCGGGCGGCACCTCGGCGCAGAGCAGGCCCAGCTTGCCGAGGGTCCGCAGCGTCTCGGTGGGAAGGAGACCTTCGAGGTCCCATTCCGCCGCCTGGTCGCCGACCAGGTCGGTGACCCCTTGGCGCGCCTGGGCGAGCCATTCAGGCATGGTCCGCCACCGGTGTGTCCAGCAGCCGCAGGACGAGGGAGGCCATCCGCTCGACGGTGCGGAAGTTGTCCAGCTTCAGGTCCTCGCCGAGGATGGCGATGCCGTACCTCTGCTCCAGGTGGACGACCAACTCCATGGCGAACATCGAGTTGACGAGCCCGGAGGCGAACAGGTCTCTGTCGACGGCGACCTCCGTTTTGATCCGCTCCTGGAGGAAGTCGAGGATCTGTTTCCGGATGGTGTCGGGGGTCGGCTGAAGCGTCTCTTCTGGGTGCGTGTTCACGAAAGCACCTTCTCGTAGTCGTAGAAGCCCTTACCGGATTTACGCCCAAGATGGCCCATCGCCACCTTCTCCAGCAGGAGTTCACAGGGCTGGAAGTTCGCGTCGCCGGTGCGCTCCCACAGGGCTCGCAGCGCGTCGACCAGGTTGTCCAGCCCGATCAGGTCGGCCGTGCGCAGGGGCCCCGTGGGGTGTCCGAGGCAGCCTCGCATCAGGTCGTCCACCGACTCGGCGCTGGTCACACCGGCCGCGACGATCCGTGCCGCCTCGTTGATCATCGGGTGGAGCAGCCTGCTCGTGACGAATCCCGGAGCGTCCCTCACGACGATCCCGCGGCGCCCCATCCGTGCCAGCAGTCCGGTGACCGCGGTCATCGTCTCGTCGCTCGTCAGGTCGCCTCTGATCACCTCCACCATCGTGATCAGGTAGGCGGGGTTCATGAAGTGGACGCCGACCAGCTCGTCCGGGCGGACGGTGAACCTTCCCAGCTCCCCGATCGGGATGCCGGAGGTGTTGGAGATCAGCGGGGTGCCGGCCCTGAGCAGCTGTGACGTCTCGCCCAGTACCTTCGCCTTGATCTCGGCGTCCTCGACGACGGCTTCGACGACCGCGGTGGCGCCGGCGACGGCCGCGGGGTCCGTGGTCGTCGTCAGGTCGGCCACCTGACCCTTCGCCGGTACCGTGCCCATCAGCCGCGCGTGCCGGAGTTGGAGGTCGACGCGGTGCCGGGCGTCGGCGAGCTTGTCCTCCGACACGTCGACGAGTACGACCGGGATACCGTGGCCGATCGCCACGACCGCGATCCCCGTGCCCATCACTCCGGCCCCTAGGACCCCCAGACGGGCATCTTCCACTTCGTTCATCCCTGAGCCTCACATAGCGGTTCGAGTTTGCCTTTCCCGTGCTTCACGGGCCGCCTCTCCCCCTGTACGCCGAGGGCTTGAGAGACGGCCGTGAACTCACCAGCTCGACGCGAGGATGAGGTCTCCGAAGTCCCGCTCGCGCGAGGCGTGCTGGAGGTCGGACTCCACCATCATGTGCATCAGCTGCTCGAAGCTCACGCTGGGCTCCCAGCCGAGCTCGATCCGGGCGCGGCTCGGGTCGGCGCAGAGGGTCTCCACCTCCGCGGGACGCACCAGCGCCGGGTCGACGACGACGTGGTCGCGCCAGTCCAGTCCCACATACTCGAAGGCCATCTGTACGGCGTCGCGCACCGAGTGCATGTGCCCGGTGCCCACGACGTAGTCGGTGGGTTCGTCCTGCTGCAGCATGAGGTGCATCGCCCTGACGTAGTCGCCGGCGAATCCCCAGTCGCGGACCGCGTCGAGGTTTCCGAGATACAGCTTGTCCTGCAGGCCGAGTTTGATGTGGGCGACCCCCAGGGAGATCTTCCTGGTCACGAACTCCGTGCCCCGGCGCGGCGACTCGTGGTTGAACAGGATCCCGGAGACGCCGTACATGTCGAACGACTCGCGATAGTTCCGGGTGATGAAATGGCCGTATGTCTTCGCGACCCCGTAGGGACTGCGCGGATGAAAGATCGTCGTCTCGTGCTGCGGGCTCTCCGCCACCTTGCCGAACATCTCCGAGGACGACGCCTGGTAGAAGCGGATCTGACCACTGTTGCCGTCACGTGACTTGTCCAGCCCGCATACCAGGCGGATCGCCTCCAGCATCCGGAGCACGCCCATGCCGTTGACCTCGGTGGTCAGCTCGGCCTGGTCCCAGGACATCGGGACGAAGGAGATCGCCGCGAGGTTGTACACCTCGTCGGGCTGCACCTTGTCCACCGCGCTCACCAGGCTCCCCTCGTCCAGCAGGTCGCCGTTGACGAATGACAGATCGCTGACAAGGCGGCTGACACGGGATTTCCTGGGATTCGCCTGGCCTCTGATCAACCCCCAAACCTGGTATCCCAGGGACAGTAGATGCTCAGCCAGATAAGAGCCGTCTTGACCGGTGATACCGGTGATCAGCGCGCGCCTGGACATGCACTTTCCTTTCAGCACCGCGAACAGATTCCGACCGGACACCGTCGCGACCGCGAAGACGCCGACGGCGTGCCCACAGCGGGAATCGAGTCCGTCGGGCCGGCGGACCGCCGGCCCGTGACCGAGGGAGTTCTTCCGGGTGTCAGATGATCGGCGGTGACAGTGGCCTGCCACCAGAGTCGAGAAGGCCGGGAAACGCCGAGGAATTACCGGGACTCCAGGGATTCCTGGGACTTCTGGGACTTCTGGGACTTTAGAGACTGGAGGGCTCACCGCGAACTCCCACGGAACCGTCGGCGAGATCGTGATCGGCACCCGGGCCATCCGGCTGACAAGATCGGCGGCCCGGTGCCGGAAGCGCTACTCCTCGACCCAGCCGTGTGTCTGGGCGAGGCCGACGAGGCATCGGCGGACGCCGAGCAACTGTTCCGCCGTCATCGTCGGCACGGCCACGAGCAGGGCTTCCGTGATCTCCTGCGTCATTTCCCCGACGGAGAGCACGTCACAGAAACCGGCGTCGTTGCCCTGGCGGTCGGTGGCGGAGACAGCCGGTGCCGGCGCCGATGCCGGTGCCGCCGCGATCGACGCGGGCGTCGGCGCGGGTTTCGGCACGGCGGGCGGAGACGACAGGGACGACGATGACGACAGGGACGGCGAGGGCGGCGAGGACAGGGCGGCCTTCGGTGCGGCAGGCCTGTCGAGTACGCGGACCTGGGACGCCTTCAGTCCCTTTCCGCCGTTCTCGACCCTGAATTCGACTCTCGTGTCGATCGAGAGGAGACGCTTGTCGCTGTTCAGGTCGTTGACGTGCATGAAAACATCTTCGCCACCCGAGTCGGGGGCGATGAAACCGAATCCGCGAAATTCATCGAAGCTGACGAGCTTACCCGTTACCACCACACCGCACCTCACCAGAGCCACGTTTTCCCGAAATGGGTACCTCTTGCTCGGATAATCGTCTGCGATAACCGCGGAAACCCACTCCCGATTCCGATGGGAGCGCGACCACGGTTATCCCGCATACGATTTACCGCTCACTTCCAAAGTTGTCGAGTATGTTTACTCGGCTATCTTGGTACGCTCGGACCACTGGAAGACCGGAAGGTTCTCCCCGTCGACCGTAAGAAATTCACCGTTGTGCACGAAGTGCTCGTATCCCGCACCGGAGAGAATCTTCACCTTCTCCTCCGGGGCGACCATGGTTCGAACGGGGCTTTGACCGGAAAGTCGCTCCGGCCCACCGGATAGCACAATTTTCGCACTGGTCACGATGAAACCTCCCTTGCCGTTCCGGCGGCGCGGTCGTCTAGATCACCACGCGACCGCAGGCCGATTACATGGACTTACTTCACGAAGTCGGGCAGAATCCGGGGCGGCCAGGAGCCGAGCCGGAAAATGCCCATGGAGTACGCCTTGGAGACCAGAGCCGGGCGGTTGGTGGCCTTCAGCTTCCGCAGCAGCGTCGTCACGTGATACTCCACGCCGCCGCGGCTGAGGTACAGCATCGACGCGAGCTGCACGGTCGACACCCCGGCGGCCACCCCTTCGAGTACCCGCGCCTCCATGCTGCTGAGCAGTCTCTTCTTCCCGGTCAGCAGGTCGTCACGCTGCTCCCGGTCGGGTCGTACCACCACCATGACGCTCTCGACGTGGCCGGCCTCGCCGTGCAGCGCGATCCCGGTGAGCTCACCGCCGAGCACGGTCTGGTCCGGCCGCACGGCGATCACCCGCTCCTCGAAGCGGGCGCGCCGGTGGTCCGTCAGATGGGTGAACTGCTGTCCCAGCTTGTCGCGGACGCTCAGATGGAGTAACTCGCAGAACGCCAGCCCTCGAATGTCCGCCAGGGAACGCCCGAATTGCTTGGTGAATTCGAGATTCGCCTCGATAACCCTGGTCGCGTGGTCGAGATTCGCCACGCAGATCCCCGACTGGTCGAAAAAGGAACGATACTGGTCTATCCCGTCGGCGGGTTGGCCGACTAACCGAAGCCGCCGTTCCTCATCAACCGGAGCGATGCCGATATCAATACTCATCTGATTACCATTCCTCTCCTCCAGCAGACGAGACGATGACCCGATAACTATGGGGTAACGACCAAATCCACTTATTAACATGATATTAATCGGTCCGAAAGCAGGTCAACATAAGTCCACGACAAACAGTAAAAGACTGTGGTGCGTGAGGCGTCCGGTTCGGACCTTGCGGTGCGGTGGGGCGGTCTCGTTCGGTACCGAACTTCCCTGCGCCCACCCGGGGAAATAGTTCACGTCCCGCACTAAATAGCGTGCGTGCGGCCGGGGCCCTCGAACCGGCGACGGCACCACACCGCCCGCCGGAAATTACCCGTCGCGACGCGGATCATGCCGGACCCGCGAACCGTGATGCCCGGCGCCGACCGGGGTCCCCGGCGCGGATTTCCGCCGACCGGCCCGAAGCGATGACTTCGCGGACTCCCGGCTCCTCGGCCCCCGCCGGGTGACCGCCCACAGGCATCCGGCCGGCGGACCACCCGGCCGTCCGACCGGCGGAGACCGCGCCGGACGACGGCGGGAATCGGGGGCCACGCCCCGGAGACCTTCACAGAAGGTGGCAGGCGGCGATTCGCCTGGCGGGATCCGGCGGAGCGGCCGTCACACCGCCTATTCGTCCGCGTTCCGCGCGCCCAGTTCCTCGACGAGCGCCGCCCTGCCGCTCACCCCGAGCTTGCGATAGGTGCTCGTCAGGCTCTTTTCGACGGCACGCCGGGTCACCCCGAGTGAGTCGGCGATCCGCTGGTTCGTCCATCCCCGCAGTACGAAGGCGACGACCGTCTCCTCGGTCTTGGTCAGCTCGCCTCGCTCGGGTGCGGACAGTCGCAGCGCCGGGCCGTTCAGCTCCGAGTCCCTGTCGCCCTCGGCCCAGGAGACGCCACGTTCCCTCGCGATCCGCGTGCCCTCGGAGACAAACTCCTCCGCGTCGTCGGCACCCATCTCCGCGAGTCTTCTGCCGAGGAGCGTGAGTGTCCTGGACAGCTCGATCCGATCCTCGGAACGGCGAAGCGCCTCGACGGCCCGCCTGAGGAGATCGACGCCCTCCTCACCAGGAGCGATCATGCCGCGCAGCCGCAGCGCACGGCCGTACGTCGAGGGGGCGCCCCACTCGCAGGCGAAGGCGTACTCCTCATCGGCCAGCTCGGTCGCCGCCTGCACCCTCCCGAGCCGGTGGTTCACCGCCGCGGCCCATACCCGCCAGGGGTACAGTGCCGCGTTCGTCCACCCGCAGCGCGACAGCTGCCTGCCGCTGTCGAGGAACCTGTGCAGCGCTGCCGCCAGATCGCCCCGCACCGCGTCCAGCATCCCCCGGACCATGCGATGCGCGACCACCACCCGGAGGTCACCGCTCTCCGGACTGGTGCGGATCACCCGCTCGCCCAGCTCGACGTCCTGCGTCTCAAGCGCGATCATGGCGAGCGTCCAGATGGACAGCGTCCTCGCCTCCGGCCAGGACGAACCGGCGTTGTCGGCCACGCTCAGCGCGGTGCTCCTGGCCTGGAGCACATGCCCCGACGCGCGAAGGATCATGCTCCGCTCCGCGTTGACCAGCGCGATGACCCCTTCGAGCTCCTGGCGCTGAGCCTGTTCTCGCATCGCCTCCAGCCACGGGGTCACCGAAGCCGCCGTGTCGGCGAGGACCAGTGCCTGGACCAGCAGCGGGAGAGCGGTGTAGGCATGCCCCGCGCGCGGCGGCTCCCGCTCCAGGATCCGGCCGACGAGGGCGGAGATCTCGGCGGCCGTGGCACCACCGGTCATCGTCGCCGCGTACGCGAGCACGGCCAGCAGCTCCCGCCCGGGACCCGTGGAGACCGGCACCTCCGCACCGAACCCCCGTAGCCGGTCGGCCGCCGCGCCGAGATGCGCGGCGTCCTGCATCCCGAGACAGCGGGTGCGGGCCTCCAGCCGCAGGCCGAGGTCTCCCTGCGCGTACGAAGGACCCCGCTCATGGAGCTGCCGCGCCACGTCCTGGACGAGCGCGCCCGATGACGGGTTGACCGTGCCGATCACGGGCGGGATCCACAGCACCGCCTCCGCCCGCTCCGTCACCGAGGTGAGCATCGGCACGGCCTGCGAGATGTGGGTGACCGAGGACGCGAGGTCGAATCCCCGCTCGGCGGCGGCCAGGTCGACCAGGAGCCGCCCCCTGGCCTCGCTGTCCGGCGGCCTGTCCAGCAGCGCGTGCCGGATGTAACGGGCCGCCTTCCTCCCGGCACCGCGTTCGAGCGCGGCGCCGGCGGCCGCGCGCAGGACACCGATCTCCCAGGCCTCGTACCCTGCGGTGACCTGCAGAAGCTGGTCGGCGACGTGCTCGGCCGGGTGGCCGACGGTGTGCAAAAGCGCCGCCGCCCGGCGGTGCATCGAGGCGCGCGTGTCGGTGCTCATCCCCGATTCGATGCCGTACCGCACGCTCTGGTGGACGAACCGGGGCAATTCGCCGCCGGCGAGCAGGCCCAGGCGGTCCAGGGTCTGCATCGCGGACTTGTAGTCGATACTGTCCAGACCGGCGAGTTCGCTGATCAGCTCCGGCTCCGCCAGGTCTCCGAGCACGACCATCGCCTGCGCGAGATCCCGGACGACCACGGGCTGGATGCCGAGGCAGAACATCCGGCGGTCGCGGAGGAACGGCTGGCTCGCGGCGTGAACCTCACCGGCCCGTGCCGCGACCGGCTGGAAGCCGGCCGTGCGCAACCTGTGCAGCATCGCGGCCAACGAAGCGGGATTCCCACCGGACACCTCATGACAGGCTCGGGCGAATTCGAGATCGCAGGACTCCCCGAACTCCTCGCCGATCAGCCGACGCACTCCTCCGACGGAGAGCGGCCTCGGGTGCAGCGTACGAGCGCCCGAGGCGGCGATCTCCCTGAGCAACATCGGGTCGGAGGCCGCGCACTCCTCGGAGAAGGCCCCGGCGACCAGAACCCGCGTGCCGTCCAGCCGCCTGGCGAGGTACGCCAGCCAGCGAAGGGACGGCGCGTCCGCCCACTGCAGGTCGTCGACCACCACCACCAGGGCCCTGCCCTCGCCGCCCTCGCCGCCCTCGCTGAGGTTGGCGATCAGCGAGTTCAGCCCCTGCAGGACCGACTCCTGCCTGAGCGACCGGTTCGGTCCGATCGCGTGCGACTCACCGAAGAACATCCCCTGCACCAGGCTCGCCGTGCCCTGGAACCAGGTATCCCAGCGATCCTTCTCCGCCCCGGCCAGGATCGGCTCGAACAACTGCTGGACGACGCCGAACGCGAAGTCCTGTTCGAGGAGCGTGCCGCCGGCGCGCAGGACCCGCGCGTGCGGGGCGGCCGCGTCGGCCAGGGTGCGCAACAGGGCCGACTTGCCGACGCCGGGCGGGCCGATGACCGCCATCATGGATCCGTTGCCCGCCACGGCCGCCTGAACCGCCTGCTCCGCCCGCGCCAGCTCCTTTTCCCGTTCCAGCAGCATGGATTCACTCACCCATGTTCCGCGGTGCCGGGATCGAGGCGAGGAGCGAGGCGAGTTCGTTGCGGTTGGTGACCGCGAGCTTGCGATAGATCGTGGTCAGCCGCAGCTCCACCGTCCGGAGGCTCACCGACAGGACGCTCGCGATGTAGGCGTTCGAGTGACCCGCGGCGGCCAGCCCCGCGACCCGTTCCTCATTGGCGGTCAGTGGGTACCTCGTTTCGTTCAGCGCCGACGCCCCTTCCGCGACAACCTCCACGGCAGGGCGCTCGGACCGTCCGGTGAGTCTAGCGGCAGGCGCGTCGATTCTCACCGTCGCCTCCGATCGACTCCGAGTCACGATGTATCCCCTCGCCGCCGACGACGCCGCGGCGGGCTCGGCCGGCACCGTCGCGTGGCGGCCGTACGGCGCCGGCTCCCGCGGGATTCGCACGTCGTGTTCGAGGTCGCTCGCCGCCTGGACACCGTCCAGCACCTGCGACGCGCACAGTCGCGCGACATCCAGCGCACTGGGGGCGCCCCACTCCCTCGCCCGCTCCCACCCCTCCAACGCCAGCCGCCTGGCGGTCTCGGTGTTGCCGCACGCGCTGTTCGCCACGGCGGCCACCGATCGCCATGACAGCACCGCGGGATTCGTCCAGCCCCTGGACAGAAGCACGCGCCCGCACTCGTTGATGTCGCGCAGCGCGGCCTCGGGGTCCGCCAGCTCCATGTGCACCCTGGCGCGCGTGTACAGCAGTGCCGCCCAGGCCACGCCCTGGTCCGCTCCCGAAGGGAACTCGAAGGCCAGCGACTGCTCGGCCTTCTCCACGGACCGGCCGGCGAGATGCAGGTAGGCCTCCGTCGCGACAAGGAAGGGGACCATCCGCGGATGCCACGAGGTGAGCGGCAACTCC
Source organism: Streptosporangium sp. NPDC006930 (assembly GCF_040635605.1). Taxonomy (NCBI): domain Bacteria; kingdom Bacillati; phylum Actinomycetota; class Actinomycetes; order Streptosporangiales; family Streptosporangiaceae; genus Streptosporangium; species Streptosporangium sp. NPDC006930. The sequence continues at coordinate 48,510 of NZ_JBEYID010000033.1, forward strand.
GCCAGTGCCGCCTCGAAGTCGTACACCGCCTGCCCGAGGTTTCCCCGCCGCATCTCGCATCGGCCGCGGTGGATCAGCGCCAGCGCGGCCGGTGCCCGTGCGCCGCAGCGCCGGGCGTCGGCCAGGACCTCGTCCAGCCCGATCACCGCCTCGGCGACCTCGTCGGCCAGAAGCAGCGCCCTCGCCGCGTGGATCCTGGGGCTGAACGGCTGCTCCTCACCCCTCACCTGGAAGGCCGTCCTGGCCAGTTCCCGCACCCGTGGCAGACGCTCCCCCCTGGCGGCGAGCATCCAGGCCGCGACGCCCGCCCGCACGGGGTCTCCCGGCTCGTCGGACGGTTCGGGGAACGAGTGCACGGGCAGCGCGGGATCACCGGGCGCGCAGTCGTTCTCCGCGAGCCATCCGATGGCCGCCAGCGATTCGAGGCCGGCTCCACCCGCCCCTCTGCGCGCGTGGGCCGTCGCGACGGCGCGGTACGTGGCGGACGCGTCGCCCCGCGAGCCGAGCAGATCGGCCGCCCGGACGAGTGTCCCGACCGACACCTCGGTACCGCTGTTCAGCAGCACCTGCTGCAGCCGCCTGTCGCTCGTCTCCGAGTTGCGGTCCGCCTCCATCATCGCCAGCTCGATGAGCAGCCGTTGCCGCTGCTCGTCCCCCACCGGCTCCCTGAGCGCCCGGCCGAGCAGTGCCGCGGCACCCTCGTGATCCCCGTCGAGACGACGCTGCGTGGCCACCCGGCTCAGAAGGCTCACCACCCATTCGGCACCGACCGGCCGCGTGTTGAGCAGCAACCGGGCGAGCCGTTCCTCCGGGATCGCCGCCCGGTACCCGAGCTCGACGGCGCGCATCGCGAGTGCCTGCCGCTCCCCGATCTCCATCCGGGCCAGCGCCCTGGCGGCGATGAGCGGGCTCGACGGCGACGGGGTCCTCCCCTCGGTCACCAGCCCCAGGCGCACGAGGACGGACAGTGCCTGCTCGGAGGACATCGTCCTCGGTGGCGCCAGCGAGGCGAGCAGGTCGGCGTCGAGGCCGCCCTCGCAGACGGCTATCGCGAGCAGCAGCGCGAGCGCGTCCGCGGGCAGGCGGGAGATGCCCCTCGTCACCTGGTCACCGCTCACCTCGGCGGCCCGCTCCAGCAGAGCCGGGACGTACCGCGCGACGGGCGGCAGGGAGGCGCGCACGAAATGGTCGAGCACGGCGAGCAGGGCCGCCGGGCTGCCGCCCGTGGCTTCGGTGGCCGCGGTCACGAACGCCCCGTCGACGGGCCCCGCGTACCGGGAGACGATCACCTCCCGGACCCCGTGCTCGCGCAGCGGCGGCACGTGGATCACGCTGCTGGAGACCGGCCCGGGCTCGGTGACCGGTTCGACGGCGCAGTCTTCGCCGGGAGCTCCGGCCTGCACCAGGAGAATCGGCGCATATCGCAGCCGGTGTGTCATGGCCGCCAGCCATGCCTTCGATTCCTCGTCCGCCCACCGGGCATCGTCCAGGGCGATCAGCAACGGACGGTTTCCCGCGAGCGCCACGAACTCCCCGCACAGCGCGGGAATCAAGGTCGTGGCCGGCTGTTCCTCCGCCCACAGGCGCCGCGCGAAGGCCGGATATCCGGCGCCGGCCAGTCCGGCGGCGATCTGCGAGACCACGCTGTAGCGGAGATCGGCCTCGGCGGGCGAGCAGCGGGCGAGGACAGCGAGCAGCCCGGCCTTCCTGGCGCGGGCGACGACCGCCCTGAGCAGCGCGCTCCTTCCCGTGCCCGGCGCCCCGAGTACGGTCACCACCCCCGGACGGCCACGCAGGAGCATCGCCACCTGCTTACCCAGCAGGCTTGTCTGCCCTTCCCTCTCGGCCAGGAACTCCGGTGCGGCATCCCTCCAGCGAGCGCCTCGCTCGGTGACACTCACCGACCACGTGCGTGCCGGCCCGTGCGTCGCGGCTCTCCCCTTCGCTAGCGCCATGCGCACGACACCGGCTCGTCGCTGACGGCCGGCGAGACCGCTTCGGACTCCCCGCCGGGGCCTGCCGTGACACGAGAGGGGGCCGAAGCCCTCCGGGGCAGGCTCGGAGCCCCGACCACGGTCGCATCAGTGCCACGGACGGGCGCGGGAACCTCGCCGTTCAGCCCGACCGATCCGTCCGTGACCTTGGCTTCGACTCTGTGTCCAGTATCGCTGAACATTTCGCACCTCGAATCGACGACGCATGCGCTTGATCTCAAGCACTCCGATCGCCTACTGAGGAGACCTTAATCACAGCAATGTTGGTTTACAAGCATTTGCCTTGGATTTACCTGTGATTGCCTTTATTTATCTGTGTTCGACGGCCTGACCACCTCTCCTTCGAATGGCCGGAGACACCGGGCCGGCGTCTCGGAGAAGCGGCCCCCCTCCGAAGGAGGAGCGGGCGAGCGGTGGCACGACGACAACGGACGACCTCACACCTCACCGGTACGGCGGCGCGCCCGCGACCTGACGTCTACAGGGGGATGTTGGTGTGGCGGCCCCGGCGCGCCGGAGCGGCGGCCAGGGCCTCGCCGAGCCGCAGCCGGGTGTACGCCGGGTCGATCACCTCGTCGACGACGCCGATGCTCACCGCCCTGGCCACGCCCCCCGCGATCCTCTCGTGCTCCGCGGCCAGGCCGGCCAGCAGCTCCTCACGCTCGTCCTGCGCCACGGCGGCGAGCTTCTTGCGGTGCAGGATCTCCACCGCCGCCTTCGCCCCCATGATCGCCACCTCGGCCTCCGGCCACGCGAACACGGCGGTGGCACCGAGTGACCGGGAGTTCATCGCGATGTAGGCGCCACCGTAGGACTTGCGCGTGACCAACGTGACCCGCGGCACGCTCGCCTCGGCGAACGCGTGCAGCAGCTTCGCTCCCCGGCGAACCACACCCTCCCACTCCTGCCCGACTCCGGGCAGGTAGCCGGGGACATCGACAAGCACGAGCAGGGGCACGCCGAACGAGTCACACATCCGAACGAACCTTGATGTCTTATCCGAGGACAGCGAGTCGAGGCAACCGCCCTTGCGCAGCGGATTGTTCGCGATCACCCCTACCGTCCGCCCGGCGAGCCGGCCGAACCCGATCACCATGTTCGGCGCCCACCTGGGCTGCAACTCGACGAAACCCGGCTCCCCGTTCTCTGCGTCCTCGCCGTCCAGAATCGCCCTGACCAGCGGGCGAACATCGTACGCGCGCCGAGGTGAGTCGGGGAGCAGGTCGCGCAGCGGCCTCGCCTCGCGCACCGAGTCCACGTCGACGAATCCCGGCTTCGCCAGCAGCGTGACGAGCCGGCGGGCGTGGGCGAAGGCCTCCTCCTCGGACCCCGTGGCGATGTGGGCCACCCCGGACTTCCGGCTGTGCGCGTCCGGCCCGCCGAGGCTCTCCATGTCGATCTGCTCGCCGGTGACCGACCTGACGATGTCCGGGCCCGTGATGAAGACGCGGGCGGCGTCAGACATGATCACGATGTCGGTCAGCGCAGGACCGTAGGCCGCGCCGCCCGCCGCGGGACCGAGCACGACGGACAGCTGCGGGACCTCGCCCGAGGCCCGGACCATCGCGGCGAACATCTCCCCGATCTCGTGCATCGCCGACACGCCTTCGTTGAGCTTCGCGCCGCCGGAGTGCCACACGCCGATCACCGGGCAACGTTCGCGCACCGCGAGGTCGATGGCGTCGGCGATCAGCGGGCACTCGTCGACCCCGATCGCACCGCCCTTCACGGTGGCGTCGGTGCAGTAGATCACTACTCGCACGCCGTCGACCCGGCCGTAGGCGACCGCCACTCCCACGCCTTCGCGCCGGTGGATGATCTCAAGCGAGCCCGGATCCGACAGCCGTGACATCCGAACCGCCGGGTCGCGAGGGTCAAGGGACGGCTCATCTCGGTCCACCACAGCCACTGAGGGAAATGTCATCGCTCACCTCTGCGAATCGCCCGTCGTCCGAACCGTAAGTGAACCAGCGGCGGCGCCGGGAAAACCCCTAGTCTTGCCCGGTCGATCCACAGACGCCTCGCGTCAGGGCAGCCGGAGCAGCCCTTCGCGCACGCGCGTGATGATGCTGAGCGACGGTTGGTTGTCGACCTCGGCGAGGGGATGCATTCTGAGGAGGTTCCAACCGATCGCGTCACCGATCAGGACGATGGCCACCCCGATCGGCATCCTGAGGCGTCCCGCGATCTCGACCACCGCCATGGGCTCCCGGCACATGTCGCAGATCCAGCGATATTCCGGAGACAGCGCGGGATCGTCGGCGCTCAGCGTGCCCTGCGGCGTCACCGAGATCAGCGTGTCCATGCGCAGCGGGGCGTCGCCGTGCGTACGCCCTCCGGAGATCACGTACGGCCGTGGTCCGACCGGCCGCGAGTTCTCGTTCTCGTACCTCGTCGAGTGCGGAGGCGCCCAGTCCGGGTCCGTTGCCGGCGTGGGGGTGGCACGAGGCACCGCGTCCGGGGAACTTTCGACATAGTGGTGCTCGTCGGCGTCCGCCCACGACCTCTCCGGGACGTCGTATCCCTCCGGGGCGTCATATCCCTCCGGGACGTCGTATCCCTCCGGGGCGCCGTACCCCTCCGGAGCGTCGTATCTCTCCAGGGCGCCGTACCCCTCCGGGGCGTCATATCCCTCCGGGGCGCCGTACGCCCCTTCCTGACCGACGACGGCCACCTCGGCATCCCAGACACCGTCGTCCGTCTCAACATCCCGCGCGCCGTCGTGCGCCTCGACGTCCCGCGCGCCGTCCTCCACCTCGACGTCCTGCGCGTCTTCCGCCTCCGCTTCCGCGGGTTTGGGCAGGAACTGGTGCTCGGCCCAGGTCCTGTAGTCGCCCCAGCCGCCGAACGCGGAAGCATGGTAGCTGGGTTTGTCAGCGAATCGCCGTCGTCGCCTCCTACCGTTGGACATCGCCGGGATCTCACCTGCTCTCGAAAGATCATTTGCCTCAAGATCGCACGATGATGGGATATGATCATCCCATCGAGATCATCGCGATCCGTCATCCTGCGATCTCGCCGCGTGGTCGATGCTCCCCACGAAGGTCTGCTGATTGTCCTCGGCGATACCTAGGTGTTTGCATAGTATTCCGCGAATCCGCTGGCGGATTCGGCGAGGGGGTGGGAAGCGTTTCCAGCGCCCATCCCAGGTCCGCACGGCCACTCACATCCAGCTTGCGAAAGACACTGGTGAGATGGCTTTCGACGGTGCGTAACGTGATGCGCAGGGCTTGGGCTATCTCCTGATTGGTCGCACCGGTCGCCGCGAGTTCCGCCACGCGTCCCTCTCCCGTGGTCAGCACGTTCTTGACCCCACCGGCTCCCTGGTACATCCGGCCGCCCGCGGCGACGAGCCGGCCACGGGCCTGCTCGGCCAGCCTGCGAAATCCGCACCGCACCGACAGGTGCACGGCGCGACGGAAATGTCCGCGAGCGCCCTCGCGGTCGTCCATCCGCAGCAGCGCCTCGCCGAGCAGACTCTCGGCCCGGACCAGATACCAGCGCGCCTGGGTCCCGGCCAGCGTCTCCACCGCCTCGGTGAGCGTCTCCACCCCGTCGCCTCCCTCCGCGATCGCCCCCCTCGCCAGCAGGGCGAGCCCTCGGGCAGGCGCGTTCCCCCAGGCCTCGGCGAGTTCCTCGCCGTGCTCGATGAACTCCCCCGCCTCGTTCCCACGCCCCAGTTCGGCGAGGAGACAGGCCGCCTCCAGCCACCACGGCACGAACATCGGATGCCTGACGACGGCCTCGGCGAGCAGCGCGCCGCACTCGGTCAGGGACGACAGCGCACTCGCGTGGTCACCTCGCGACGCCGCCAGATACGACTTCGTCATCAGCACCCGTGGATAGTCGAGAAGGTAATCCTCCGCCTCCGGCGAGCCCATCTGGCCGAGTACTGAAGCGGCCTGGCCGAGGTCGCCCCGCCAGGCGAGCACCGCGGCCAGGGCCGTCCGCGGTGCCGTCACACTTCTCGACCACGGCTGCTCGTCCGCCAGTTTCATGGCCCTGATCGCGTCCACCAGCGCCCCGTCGAGGTTGCCCGCCTCGCCCAGGATCCACGACCGCCTGGACAGGGCCATCACCTGCCCCCAGGTGTCCCCCTGCTCCGCGCCGTGCGAGATCACCCGGCCCATGGCCCGCACCGCCTCCTCGACCTCGTCGGCGAGCGAGAGTACGTACGCGGCGGCACCGACCGCCTGGCTCCAGGAGACCTCGTCCGGGCCGCTGAGCGCCTTACGGGCGAGCGGCAGGCAGGTCCGGGACGAGAAACCCGACATGGCGAAGACCAGGGCCCGCCCGGCGAGCAGTTCGCGTCCGCCCCCGGCGGACACCCCCGGGGTCCGCGACATCACCGCCCATTCCGAGACGGTCTTCGCGGTGGACCTGCGGTTCCACCCGATCAGCAACAGCGCGGACTCCACCAGCATCCGCGACTCGTGATCCCCGGTGGCCGCTCCGTCGAGTTCCGCCAGGACGGTGTTCAACGTCGAGACCACCTCCGGTTCCCTTCCCAGGGGCGGTGCGACCCTGGACATCTGGATCGCCAGACGTGCTCTTCCCCGCACGTCGCCCGTCTCCCGCAGCCCGTCGCAGAGCATCGCGTACGCTCTCGCCGGATCGTCGTGTCCGACCAGCCGCGCGAGGTCGGCCCGCGCGCCGACGTCGGCGGGATCGGCCATCACCATCCGGTCCAGGTAGTGCGCCGCCACCTCCGCATCCCCGTTCGACTCGGCACGGCGTGCTCCCTCCCCGAGCACGCCCCGCATCCAGGTCTCGGGAAGTCCGGGCAGCAGCGCCAGTTGCGCGCTGACCTCCTCGGCCGGACGGCCTCCGTCGTTGAGCAGCCTGGCGGCCAGTTCCCGCCGTCGGTCGAGCGCGGCGGCCGGCATGTCGTTCAGCACCGCGGCCCGCACATGATGCTCGTTCAGCTCGTCCAGGCCGGCGTCGATGATCTCCTCATCGCGCAGGATCTCGATCGCGGCGGACACCAGCGGCTCGGGGACCCCGGCCAGCATGCCCACCAGTTCCGTGTCGGGGCGCCCCAGCACCGCGAAGGCCTCCACGACCCCACGCACGTATTCCGGCCGGCGATCGAGCGTCGCGAGCAGATGTCCGGCGTGGAGTTCGGCCCCGAGTTCGGCGGCCCTGGACTCGCCTCGGGCGTCAGGTGGCACGCCCTCCTCGCTCAGGCGCCTGAACAGCCGCGCGAGCAGTGCGAGGTTGCCCCGGCAAACACTGGTGCATACGCGAACGAACGGCTCTTTTGGTACGGTCTCCCAGCACCGCCGGGCCAGCTTCCCCGCGTCCTCCTCGGAGAGCGGCCCAAGGTCGACGACGCGGTGCCCGCGCGCGACGACACCGGGAACCGCCCGCCCGTTCGACAGGCCGGAGCGGTGCTGAGCGAGCAGGACGAACACCGGCAGATGGTGCCCGCGGTTCACCAGGAAGTCCAGCCATGCCAACGACTCCTCGTCGCACCACTGCGTGTCGTCGAGCATGACGGCCACCGGTCCCGACACGGCCGCCTCGCCGACACGCCGGAACAACAGGTGTGACAGCGGCACGGTGCCATCTCGCATCGGAAGCGGCCCTCCGCCGAACAGGCTTTCCGCGCCGCCCCATGGCAGGCGGGCCCCTGCGGGCGAGCAGGAGCCGCGCAGGATCGTCACTCCGACGCTGCGGGCATATCGCTCAAGTGCGTCCAGCAGTGCGGTCTTCCCCGATCCCGCGGGACCTCGCAACAGCGTCAGAGACGCCCCGCCCTCCGCGGCCCCCTCCAGCCAGGACACCAGTGTGCGGAACTCCGCTTCCCGACCCACCGGCCTGGCCTCGACATGGAAGATCCGTCCCGACATGGTCACCATCTCGCTTCATCACGTCACCGAATCTCGCCAAAAGGGGTCGTGAAAGCCAAGCGCTCTTCTTGAGCGTGGCGTGCGGGCACCGGGCCGACACCGACGTCAGCGTGGCCGGGAACATTCGAGACGCCGTCGCAGGGCGTGCGGGGATCGCGCGGGCATCGACATGCCACCTCCGGACGGGCGCCCGGTCATCCGCTGATCCGGTACAGCCGTGTTTCCGATGTTTTTCCGACGTTAGCTTCTAGAATCTCGCTCGGCAAAGACCTCTTTGCCGCGAGTTCATCCAAATTCCGCCTTCGCCGGGGACGGCGCCCCTCCGGCGAGCGGCTCCGGTGGGCCGCTCGTCAGAGGCCGAGGGACGGTCGGGCGAGGCGCGCCTTCCGCGCCCGCCACCGCCCGCGGGCCGCACGCCGTCTCACGCCCGTCTTTTCAGACCCGTCTCAGGCGCGGAGCCTGGCGTAGAACCGGTTGCACTCCTCATAGGCGGGGAGCAGACCCTGCCGCCGAGCCTCGGAGAGGGTCGGGGCCGTCGCGTCCTTGTCCGACAGCAGCGGCCTCACTCCGGCGGGCCAGTCGATCCCCAACTCCGGGTCGAGAGGATCGATGCCGTGCTCACGCCTCGGCGCGTATCCCTCCGAGCAGAGGTACACCACGGTCGCGTCGTCGGTCAGCGCCATGAAGGCGTGACCGAGCCCCTCGGAGACGTACACGGCCCGGTGGTCCTTGTCGTCCAGGACCACCGACTCCCACCGCCCGAAGGTGGGCGATCCGACGCGGATGTCGACGACTACATCGAAAACCGCACCCTTGACACACTTGAGGTATTTGGCCTGACTCGGCGGGACGTCGGCGAAGTGCACGCCGCGCAGCGTCCCCCGGCGCGAGACCGAGTAGTTCGCCTGCGAGAGGGCGAGGGGCCGGCCGGTGACCTCACGGAAGCTCTCCGCGCGGAACCACTCGTGGAAGCTGCCCCGGTCGTCGGGGAACACCTCCGGTTCGAACACCCACGCACCCTCGATGCCGAGTGAACGCATGCCCACCTCTCCTTCCGTGACCCCGCCTCATCCGGGGAGGGTGACTCCCTGACGGCACGCGCGGCGGGTGCTTCCCAGCGGAGTCTCCTCCGACCGCCGACCCCTTGTGAACCCGTCGCCGTACACCGCGAAGGCGCGTACGACCCTTCGCGGGACCGTTCCAGTACCGCGCGGGTGGATCGTCCCAGGTGGGCGCCCATCAGGCCGATGACCGGCCGATCTGGCCACTTCCGGCCATCACGAGCCTTGTTCGCCCGCCCCGGGGGAGCACTCGGGAAAACCGCGTTCACGATCGGCGCGGTGACCCGTTCCCGGAGCGACCCTCCCCTCCTCACGGGCTCGACGCCGGGCCCCGCCGACGCCCCGACGGCCACACGACATCGAGGGCGCGTAGCATCGACGTTCTGCGACATTCATTCGATTTCTGCTCACGAACGCACACGGACACAGAGGATCATGAACGACTCCTTCATCCCCGCCGCCCGCGCGGCACGTGGGATCGGCCCTGGCGGCACGCCCGCACGGTGTTCCTCCCGGCCGGAGAACGACGGCGGGCGCCCCGGCACCACCGCGTCCGCGCCGGTGGAGGCGTCATGATCGACCTCCTCCGCAACCCCGTGAAGAACTACGACTGGGGTTCGCGTACGGCCATCGCCACGCTCGCCGGGCACCCCTCCCCCACCGAGCTGCCCGAGGCGGAGATGTGGTTCGGCGCCCACCCGTCCGGCTCCTCGTCGGTGCTTCGCCAGGGGACGTGGCACTCCCTCGCCGAGGTGGTGGCCGCCGCCCCTGAGACAGAGCTGGGCGGGAAGACCGTCGAGCGGTTCGGCTCGCGGTTGCCGTACCTGTTGAAGCTGATCGCCGTGGACCTGCCGCTCTCGCTCCAGGTGCACCCCTCCCAGGAGCAGGCCAGGGAAGGGCACGCCCGGGGCATCTACGTCGACCCGTTCCCCAAGCCCGAGCTGATCTGCGCGCTGACCCCGTTCACCGCGCTGGCCGGGTTCCGTCCTCCCGAGGAGGCCGCGACCCTCATCCGCGGGCTGGGCGTACCGGAGCTGGAGCCCGTCGTCGCGCCGCTGGCGGCCGGAGACGCCTCCGCCGCGCTCCGCGTCCTGGTGGAGTGGCCAGGAGACGGTAGAGCCGATCTCGTGGCCGACATCGCGCGGGCCGCCTCCTTCGCCGGAGGTCCCGAGAACGAGCTGGTCGTACGCCTGACGGAAATCCATCCGGAAGACCCCGCCTGTCTGGCCCCGTTGCTCCTGCGGCGCCACGAGCTGCGGCCCGGTGATGCGCTCTTCCTGGGCGCCGGGGTTCTGCACTGCTACCTGAGCGGGTTCGGCGTGGAGATCATGGGCGGCTCCGACAACGTGCTGCGCGCCGGGCTGACCGGCAAGCCGATGGACGTGGAGGAGCTGCTGCGGGTCACCGACCCCTCACGTCCGGCTCTCCAGGTCGAGCCGGTCGGCGATCTCTACCGCACCCCCGCCCCCGAGTTCCGCCTCGGTAGGGCCGTCCCCGGTTCCGGCCTCACCCTGGAGGGCGGCGTGCCGCGCATCCTGTTGTGCACCGAGGGTGAGGCCGAGATCGGCGGGCACACCCTGCGGCCCGGCGAGTCCGTCTTCGTCTCCGCCGCCCAGGGGCCCGTCGAGTTGCGCGGCCAGGGAACGGTCTTCTGGGCTGAACCGGGGATCGACTAGGCGCCTGACCAGCGGCTCGCGCCTGTCCGCCCCTCCCTCGTGAGGCCGCGGGCAGGCGCGATCCACGGCGGGCGGGCGCCCTCGCGTCCATACCGGCCTGCTATGGCGGATAACCCCCGGGCTAGGCGGGGCGTCCCCACCAGCGAGGCTGGAGGTATCCGATGACACCGTCCGACGACCTCACGGATCCAGACCTCCGTCTGGAGCTGATCCTGGTCGAGGTACTGCACCACGAAGCCGAGCATCTCGCGACCTCTTGACGCGTCCCGGTCCCGGCTCCAACGGGGGGAGCCGGGACGAGACGCGTCGGAAGGGCAGGGCAAGTCGCGGTAAGGGGCGGAGATTTTTCGATCAAGGCCGGTGTGGAGCCGGGTGACCGGCGTGCGAGGAGTCCTACAAGGGCGTTGAGACCGTGACGGTCACGGCCCGTAGAACACAGGAGGAACCTCCGTGCGACGCTTCTTCACCGGGATCGGCTACCTCGCCGCCCTGGCGGTGATCGCCACCACGATGGCCGCACCCGCTCAGGCCACGGCCACCACCCGCGCCTGCTCGATGCCCTTTTCCACCCAGGCCACCCTCGCCCGGACCGACGCGCCGTCGCGGGCCACCATGGTCGAGCCGGCCTACTTCACGATGACGACCGTCGGCTCGCGCCTGCCGTTCGTCATCAAGCTCACCGACGCCAAGAAGATAGAACACGCCCGGCGGATCATCAGCGGCGAGGAGACCGAGAAGACACACGTCCTGGGCCGGATCATCAAGACGCGGGCCCCGTACAACCCCTCCTACAGCTTCCACCTCGATCCGAACACGATCGACTTCTTCCAGATGGCCATCGAGGTCTGTGACGCGTCGCTCCCGTACGTCGAGGATCATCTCGACGAGGCGTGCGGCGCCTTCCTGCCCGGCTGCTTCTTCTGCCCCTGGACCTCCAAGCTCGTCGCCGAGGTCCCCGCCCCCTGACCCTCGCCGCGGGTTCGCGGCCGGCCGCGGCCATCGCCTCCCCTCGGGACCGGTGGCCGCGTCCGGAGCCGGTCTCCTCCCGGTTTGCCGCGTACAGCCGTCAGAGTGCCGGGAGCGTCCTCAGGTTTCCCGGTCGCGCGATGTCGTGGACTCCAGCACCCTTTTCGCCTTCGCCATCAGGGTGAGCGCCACCACCGCGAAGGCGAGCGCGAGCAGGGTGAAGAGGGTGAACGACAGTTCGTCCGTCCGCTCCAGCAGCCGGGGCGACGCCGTCGAGACGGCGAACAGCGCGAAGAACAGCAGCGACCACGCGTACGGCCTCACCCGCAGGACCCCGCCCCGCCTGGAAACCATCAGCGGAACCCGGCCCTTCAGCAGCACGCGAACGCCGTGCGCGGCCATCACGCATCCGATCCCCAGCAGGGCCCAGCTGAACGCGACCGACAGTGTGTGCGCGCTCATCGGGATCGCACCTCCCTGGCCGTCGCCGGTGATCGGAGACGGCGTCTCCGATCACCGGCCGCCTGCCCCGCGAGGGGTGCGGCAAACCAGCCGTCCGTACGGCGAAACGCCCCGTCACCTCCAGCTCGGAGAAGGGCTTCCCACCCGGCCGTTTCCGGCTCGCCCTCGTCCCCCCGGCCTCCTCGATCGGCGTACGACGATCGAGGAGGCCGGCTTCCACACCCCGTCGCCCCCCGCGGACGTGCGGTCCTCCCACTCCCCTCGACCCGACGCGACCGTGGCGGCCCGGCTACCGCCGTCGTTACGCTGGGGACCCGCGCCGACGTGCATGGAGGAGCTCATGGCCGCTGGCCCGCTGGAACCGGATGACCCGCGCACGCTGGGAGCGTTCCAGGTCGTGGGGCGCCTCGGCGAGGGCGGTCAGGGCATCGTCTACGAGGGGTGGAGCGCCTCCGGCGACCGTGTCGCGATCAAGGTCCTCAAGGGCGGCACGAATCCCGACATCCGCCGCCGGCTCGCCAGGGAGCTGGAGTCGGCCCGCCGGGTGGCCCCCTTCTGCACGGCCCGGGTGCTCGCGGCGGAGCTCGACCGGCCGGACCCCTACGTGGTGAGCGAGTTCGTGGCGGGCCCCTCGCTGCAGGAACGGGTACGTGACGACGGTCCCCTGCGCGACGGTGACCTCGAACGGCTCGCCGTCGGCACGGCCTCCGCACTCGCGGCCATCCACGGCGCGGGGGTGGTTCACCGGGACTTCAAACCGGCCAACGTGCTTCTCGGCCCCGACGGGCCACGCGTGGTCGACTTCGGTATCGCCCGGCCCCTCGACGCCGACACGGCGTCCCTGACGATGTCGGGCACCCCGCCCTACATGGCTCCCGAGCAGCTCACGGGGGTGCACGGCTCACCCGCGGCCGACGTGTTCGCCTGGGCCTCGACCATGCTCTACGCCGCGACCGGCAGGGCACCGTTCGGCAACGACACCGTCGCCGCGGTCTTCAACCGCATCATCAACCAGGAACCCGACCTTTCCGGCGTTCCCCAGGGCCTGCGCGAGACCCTGGCCGCCTGCCTGTCCAAGGACCCCGCGGCACGTCCCTCGGCCCGGTCGCTTCTGGTGCGTCTGGTCGACCCCGGAGCCTCCACCGTCACGGTCCCCGACGTCGGTCGGGTGCCCAGCGCGTACGTCCCCGCCGGCTGGTCGGATCGCGCCCCGAGCGGCCTGCCCCGTCCCGTCGAGGCGGAGCCGCCACCGGTCGTCCGGCCCGGAGTCCACTCCAGGCCCACCGAGCCGGCCGGCCCCGTACGGGACACGGCGCTCCTACCCCCGAGCGGCGCCGGTACGGCGGGTCGTGACACGAAGATCTACGCGCCCCCGTACGGCGAGCGGGTCACCCGGCGGGCGAGGAACGTGGCCATCCCGGTGGCCGCCGTCGTCCTCGCGGGTCTGGCGACGGCCGGCGTGCTGTACGCGACGGGGACGATCGGAGGTTCCCCTGCGAACGGGGCGGCGCCCCGGAGTGAATCCGAAGGGACCCCTCGCCCGGCACCGGCCTCCGGATCCGGCGACACCGCCGACCGGGCACCGGCCTCCGGACCTGAAAGAACCCCCGACCGGGCACCGGCCTCCGGATCGGCCTCGGCACCGCCCACGGCTCCCGGAGGGGGCATCCCCTCGGCCTTCGCGGGAACCTGGACGGGACAGGTCGTCTCGCAGGACGACCGCGAGCGCACCGCCGGCGTCACGATCACCCTGAACCCGGGAGGATCCACCGGGACCTGGGTGTCCGGTGACTGCGAGCAGCAGGCCACGCTCACCCGCGTACGCGACACCGTGCTCGACCTGAACGTGGCGCAACGCGACCAGTGCGTGAGCGGGGACATGACCCTCACGCTGAAGGACCCCCAGACGCTGGACTGCGTGAAGCAGGAGGGCGGGGGTTCGCTGGAATACCGAGGGAGCCTGCGCCGCTCCTGACCGCCCCGTATCCTGCGGGATCGCCCGGCTCCTTCTGGGTCGCCCGGCCCGCTCCTGCCCCCTGCCCTCGCTCCCCTCTGAGGCGCCCGCCCGCTTCGCTTCTCGTCGTTCAGCCCGCGCGCACGATCTGGAAGGAGTACGACCCGGTCTTCGCCGCGGGTGACCTGACGACCAGCGCGTAGCGCCCGTCCCCGCCCGAGAGCGGCATGTCGAACTCGTTGCCGCACAGCGGGTAGGGCTGCCGGGGATCGGCGAGGCTCTTCTCCGCCGCGTCGTAGAGCTCGACGTCGATGGAGGTGCACGGCCCGCCTCCCGCGATGATCCTGATGGCCTTGGCTCCGTCGGCGTCGAACTCGAAGCGGTCGATCCGTCCGGGGACGTCCAGCGACCCCGCCCCCTCCGGGCTGCCCTCACCGATCTTCAGGCCGATCGTCGCGGGGAACGTGCGGACCTTCACGGTCGCGATCCGGAAGCTGTACGCCCCGATCACGTTGGTGTTCCCCCAGACCTCCAGCCGGTGGCCGCCCACCTTGGTCAGCTTGTTGCTGAGCGACGTACCCGCGCTGAAATCGACACTGGCCGGGGTCAGGGGCTCGTCGTCGACGTCGGAGAACACCTGGAACTGGATGCCGTCGCCCTCCATGTCGGCGACGTAGAACTCCCTGGCGTCGCTCAGATCCAGCGTGAATTTGTGCCTCTCCCCCGCGCGGGTCAGCTCGGCCGAGACCGTGCTGCCGTCGACGAGGGTGCCGCCCGGTTCGACGGCCGCGGAAGGCCGGTCCTGCCCGCCGGTCTCCGCCTGCTCGGGAGTGCTTTCCGGCTGGGCCGGGGGATCGCTCTCGACGGGCGCGGTGGTCGCCTCGCTCGTCACCTGCGCGGGAGCGGCCGCACCATCCCCGGTTTGGCCGCCGGTGAGGCCGCAGCCGGTGAACGCCGCCAGGGCGAGGACAAGAAAGGCGCCGTGCCGTACGGGGGCGGCGAGGCGTGGAGGGAGGTTCTTCATGACAGCCATTCTTCGGGACCCGCTTACAACCCGGTTGTCGGTCACTTTCTCATTCCCCTAGCGGCCTTTTGCAGGTTTCGCGCTTCCGGCACCTCCATCGGCCCTGGTCTTTCCCGGGTCGACACCGGTCAAGAGGCACTCGATCACGTGGATGACGCCCGGTGGTCACCCTCGCGCCGGGCGGGCGTCGTGGGCGATGAGCAGGTACGGCCGGATCGGACAACGTTGTCAACGTGACGGACGGCCTGTCGGTATGGTTCGGATTTGACCTCCTCCCCTCCCTGAGGGAGGAGAGTCCCCACGGTCACCCGTGAGGGTTCCTGCTTCACCGCCAGTTGCCCGCCCGAGAGGACTCTCGTTGAGGTCTTACACCGGCTCCACAGGCGTTTCACCTCTCCGCCAGCCCGGCGGCGAGGATGTTCTTCGCGGCGTTGACGTCCCGGTCATGGACCGCGCCGCAGGCACACACCCAATCACGGACGCCCAGCGGCATGGACCGCTGGAGGGTGCCGCACGCCGAGCACAGCTTGGAGGAGGGAAACCACCGGTCCACGACCAGCAACTCCCGCCCGTACCAGGCTGCTTTGTACTCCAGCATGGAGCGCATCTGGCGCCAGGAGGCATCCGAGACGGCGCGGGCCAGGCTGTGGTTTTTCACCATGTTGCGCACGGTGAGGTCTTCGATCACGACCGTTTGGTTCTCACGGACGAGACGAGTGGTGACCTTGTGCAGGTGATCTCGGCGACGGTCGGCGATGCGGGCGTACACGCGGGCGAGGGCGAGTTTCGCCTTGGCCCGGTTCGCCGAACCCTTTTCCTTGCGGGAGAGGTTGCGCTGAGCCTTGGCGAGTTTGCGCCGGTCGGCCCGCTCATGCTTGAGGTTGACGATCTTCTCTCCGGTCGACAGCGTCGCCAGCGCCGTAATACCCGCGTCCACCCCGACCGCGTTGGTCGTTGGATCCAGCGGCCCGATGGCGTCTTCACACAAGATGGAGACGAACCAGCGGCCCGCCGCGTCCTTCGACACCGTCACCGTGGACGGCTGCGCCCCCTCGGGCAGCGGGCGCGACCACACGACGTTCAGTGGACCGTTCATCTTCGCCAGGGTGAGCCGACCATTACGATAGGTGAACGCCGAGCGGGTGTACTCGGCCGACGGCCGGGACTTCTTACGGGACTTGAACGTCGGGTACTTCGCGTGCTTGGCGAAGAAGTTGGCGAACGCCGCCTGAAGGTGGCGCAATGCCTGCTGAAGCGGCACCGAGGACACCTCGTTCAGGAACGAGAGATCGTCGGTCTTCTTCCACTGCGTGAGCGCGGCCGACGACTCCACATAGGAGACGCGACGGCCGTCCAGCGTGTAGGCGCGGGTGCGCTCTTCGAGGGCCTTGTTGTAGACCAGGCGCACGCAGCCGAACGTCCGGGCAAGCTCTTCGGCCTGCTCGGGAGTCGGGTAGAAGCGGAACTTGAACGCCCGCTTCACGATCTGCGCCACGTCTCACATTCCAAAGCAAGATCAGCTAACAGTAGACATGTATTCGATTCCAGATCCGTGCGGCACCGTGCCGCGTTTCCTCTCCGGCCTGAAGGCCGGAGTATCCACGCTGGAGGTATTCGATGACCAGCGATGGCGGCCGGGCGAGGCGGCCCACCATGGTGGACGTGGCGGCCCTGGCCGGGGTGAGCCTGAAGACCGTCTCGCGGGTCGTGAACAACGCTCCGCACGTACAGCCCGAGCTGGTCGAGCGGGTGCTCGCCGCCGTGGCCGAACTCGGCTTCCGCCGCAACCACCTGGCCAGCTCGCTGCGTTCCGGGCAGGCGACCGCCACCGTCGGGCTGCTGATCGAGGAGATCGCGAACCCTTTCTACGCGACGATCGCGGGAGTCGCCGCCGAGGTCGCCGGGCACCACGGCACGATGCTCATCATCGCCAGTTCCGAGGAGGATCCGGCGCGCGAACAGCAACTGCTGCGGGACATGTGCGCCCGCCGCGTCGACGGGCTGCTCGTGGTGCCCGCCGGCGAGGACCACTCGTTCCTGCGCGCCGAGGTCGAGCTCGGCACCCCCGTGGTCTTTCTCGACCGTCCGGCGGGCGGGTTGCCCGCCGACACGGTGCTGCTCGACAACCGTGGGGGCGCGCGGGCCGGGGTGTGCCGGCTCGTCGAGTCGGGCCATCGGCGGATCGGCGTCCTGCTCGACTCGATCGGCGTCTACACGATGCGCGAGCGGCTCGACGGCGCGCGGGACGCGCTGGCCTCGGCCGGCGCGCCGTACGACACCGGGCTGGTCCGTGACGGCGTCCGCGACCCGGCCGCGGCCGCCCTGGCCGTCTCCGAACTGCTCGACCTGCCGGATCCGCCGACCGCCTTCTTCAGCCTGAACAACCGGATCACTCTCGGTGCGGTCGAGGAACTGCACCGGCGCGGCAGCGACGCCGCGTTGCTCGGGTTCGACGACTTCGACATGGCCGCTCTGGTGCCGTACCCGCTGACGGTGATCGCCTATGACACCCGTGAGCTGGCCAGGACCGCCGCCGAGCTGCTGTTCCGGCGGATCGGCGGGGATCGGTCGTGGCCGCGCACCGTGGTGCTTCCCACCGAGCTGGTCGAGCGGGGCATCCCGCCGCGCTGAGCCCGGCGACCGGAGACGGCGACCACCTGCCGACCGGCTCCCCACGGGTCCGCGGGCCGGCGTGGTGGGGAGGGAGTCGACCCCACGAGCCGCGGGTCATGGGCACGCGCCCCCGATTCGACCTCTCGGAGCCGGGGGTGCGTGCGTCTCACGGGGTCACGCGTAGAGGAAGTAGTAGCTGTACCGGCCCTCCCACTCGCATGAGTAGTCGTTCCACCAGTCCTCGGTGATGCCGTGGGTTCCGATCCGCTCGCACTCCGCGTGTTCCTTGAAGACACCCGCCAGCCTCTCGGCGTGTGCCGGGGCGGCGCCGGTCGTCAGAGAAACTCCGAGGACCATGACGGCCGAGACGAGAACAGCGCGTACCTTTCGCATTCGTCCTCCTGTGACTGGGGAGATCATGAAGGTGAACATTATCACTCGGCACGCGCCGGGGAAGATCATCACACTCGAATCATTCACGGGACGGGGGATGAAACTTTCATCGGTCCTGTCGCGGGCCGCACATGTTTCGCGGATGTTTACCGCCGGTAAATCCCATGCCACCTGCCCCCGGAGGTCCGGCCGCTGTCCAATTCCCGACGTGGCGGCCCTGAAAGGCCTCGCGGGCGCGTATCCGACCGCCTGTGCATGCCATGGATGATCTGGACTGTATTCGTACTACGTGATCCTCAAAGTACGATTTATGCCCCTTATCCTGTTCCATTGGAACGATGCATCGAAAACTTTGACCATCGTCACTTACGTGTCATATCGTCGCCCCGCCCATATCGATGTGAGCCGCGACACTCGAACAGGACGTTTTTCTCGCAGGCGCTACGGTCGGCCTGCTGATCGAGGTCGCCACGGCGCGGCAGGAAACACGGACGGTCACCGGGGACGAGCGGCGAGCATCCGACAAACCGGAGTCGTACCATGCAAGCTCGAATCCGCACGGCCGTGATTGTCGGCATGGCGATGACCATGCTGGCCGCCGTCGGCGTGTCAGCAGTCTTCGCGCCACCGGCTCACGCCACGCAGGTGATCACCGACATCGCCTACGCGCCCGCACAGCCGGCCACCAGCAAGGGGCATCTGCTGGACCTCTATCTGCCCTCCACCGGAATCACGCCCCGGCCGCTGCTGATCTGGCACACCGGCTCGGCCTGGAGCAGTGACGACGGCAAGGCCGGCGCGGACGCGATCGCGAACATCTTCACCCCTCTGGGCTTCGCCGTGGCCGGCGTCAGCGTCCGCTCCAGCGCCCAAGCGATCTTCCCGGCCCAGGTGCACGACATCAAGGCGGCCATCCGCTGGCTGCGCGCGAACGCCGCCACGTACCAGATCGACCCCAACCGCTTCGCGATCATGGGCGACTCCTCGGGCGGCTGGCTGACGGAGATGGCCACCTTCTCCGGTGGCGTGGCCGCACTGGAGGGCACCGTCGGCACGACCGGAGTCTCCAGCGCCGTGCAGACAGGACTCGCCTTCTACAGCCCGACCGACTTCCTGCAGATGAACGCGCAGAACCTGCCGACCGGCGGACTCGACCACAACTCCCCCGCCTCCCCCGAGTCCCTCCTGGTCGGCTGCCCGATCCAGACCTGCCCGGCCACGGTGGCCCAGGCCAATCCGATGACCTACGTCGACAGCAACGACCCGCCGCTGATGTTCATGCACGGCCAGGCCGACTTCCTGGTACCGCACGGGCAGAGCGTCCTGCTCTACAACAGGATCAAGGCCCAGTGCGGCAGGGCGACGTTCGTCTCGGTGCCCGGCGCGGATCACATGATGCCCCAGATCATGGACCCCGCCCAGCACGGTCTGCAGACCGTCCGCACCACCGCCAACTGCTCCGAGACCGTCAGCACCGGCACGTTGAACCCCACCTGGGCCAACTTCACGACCTTCCTGCGCGGCGGACTCAAGATGGGCACCTCCTGCGAGGTCACCTACACCACCGGCGCCTGGAACGGCGCCTTCAACGGCAGCGCGACCATCAGGAACACCGGCACGACCCCCATCGAGGGCTGGACCCTGACCTGGACCTGGCCGGGCAACCAGCAGATCACGAGCGCCTGGAACGCCACGGTGACCCAGGTCGGCACCCAGGTGACCGCCCGTGACGCCGGCCACAACTCCTACATCGGCCCCGGCTCCAGTCAGAGCCTCGGCTTCTCGGCGACCGCCACCGGGACGAACGGCATTCCGGCCCAGTTCAAACTCAACAACCTCGTCTGCACGAGAGTGCCCGCCTGAGACGACGTGCCGGGCCCGAGCCGAACGGCGAGGGCCCGGCACCGTTCTCTTGTCGCCGGGATTCCAAAGAATTACATTCTGGGAAACCGTGACCTGGAGCGGAAAGGCGCATTTCCAGAGTTGAATACATTCCGTCGGAACCTGATCACGGAATGTCACCGACCGGCCGCTCACGTCCATATTGCTTTACCCAACGGTCCGCCCCTATTGTTGCCTCCGACGGCCGCCGGCCCATTTCCCGTTTTTCATTGCCCGGCCGCAGGTCACTTGATATCCCGTGACCCGAAATAAATCGGATAAGCCGTCTTCCACTGCCAGAAGGCCGTTGTCCGGGATCGTCGATGAGTTAGGGGACGTGTGCGTACATCCAACATATTCGTCAGGAGTCTCGGCGTTTATGTGCCTGACAGTGTGAGCGTCGAGCAGGCGGTTCGTGAGGGCTGGTACCCTGCCGAGGAGGTCGAGAGGTTCCAGCAGGTCGGCGCGGCGGTGGCCGGTGACATGCCGGCGCCCGAGATGGCGCGGCTCGCGGTCCTGGACGCGTACGACCGCTGGGGCGAGTCCTCCCCGCGCGACCTCGACCTTCTGCTCTACCCGTCGGTCTGGCACCAGGGCCCGAACGGCTGGCAGCCCCAGCACTACCTGCAGATGCACCTCCTCGGTGGGAACGTTCCGGCGTTCGAGATCCGGAGCGGCTGCGTGGGGATGATCAGCTCGCTCGAACTGGCGGCGAGCTACCTGCAGGCCGACGCGGACAGGGAGACGGCGATGGTCGTCTCCTCGGACAACCACGGCACCCCGCTGGTGGACCGCTGGCGGATGACCCCCGGGGCGCTGATCGGCGACGCCGCGGCCGCGCTCCTCCTCGGCAAGGGCTACGGCATGGCCGAGCTCCTCTCGGTGAACGCGACGGTGATCCCGGAGGCCGACGCGGTCAACGACGGCGCCTACCCCCTGTTTCCCCCGGACGCCACCGTCGGCAGAGGGCTGAGCTTCGGGGACCGGCACGAGGAGTTCCGCCAGAGGCTGCTCAAGAAGCAGGGGACCGGAATCCACCTCACGATCCAGAAAACGATGATGCAGCAGGTCGAGAAGACCCTGGACGAGGCGGGGATCGAACTCTCCGACATCACGCGGGTGGCGTTGCCGCACGGCCGCCGCGAGGACCTGGACGGGCAGATGTCCTGGCTGGGCATCGAGGAGGACCAGACGACCTGGGACTACGGAAGGCGCGTGGGCCACTGCGGCGCGGTGGACCAGTTCATCGCCTTCGAGCATCTCGTCGCGACCGGCGGGCTCGTGGCCGGCGATCACCTGCTCACGGTCGGGTTCGGCTCGGGAACGTCCGTCGCCGCGGCGGTCTTCAGGATCCTGGCCACCTCTCCCGTCACGACAGGGGCACGCGCATGACCGATCTCACGCGAAGGCTGGTCGACTTCATCCAGGAGAACCTCGTCCTGGACGGCGACGACATCAAGGTCGACGAGACGACCCCGCTCCTGCTGTCGGGTCTCCTGGACTCCCTGCGGACGGCGCGGTTGCTGAACTTCCTCCGCAAGGACGTCGGCGTCCCGATTCCCGCCGCGAGGCTCGACCCGGAGAACTTCAGGGACGTCGTGACCATCGTGGCGATGGTCAGAGAACTCGAATCCGTCTAGCCGGGCGAGGGCAGAGTCATGCAGTTGGCGGACACCTACATCAGCGGAGTGGGAGCCTTCCTCCCCCGGACCGTCGTCAGCGTCGAGAAAGCCGTCGCCAAAGGCTGGTATCCGGCGCAGGAGGCCGAGTTGCACAACCTGGCCGGGACGGTGGTGGCCGGTGACGTACCGGCTCCGGAGATGGCCCTGCACGCGGCGCGGAGCGCGCTCAAGCGCAGCGGGCGCGCTCCGGGCGACCTGGATCTCCTCCTGTACGCCTCGACCTGGCACCAGGGGCCGGACGGCTGGCCCCCGCACTCCTACCTGCAGCGTCATCTCGTCGGCGGGGACGTCCTGGCCACCGAGATCCGGCAGGGCTGCAACGGGATGTTCATCGCCCTGGAGCTCGCGGCCGGCCACCTGGACGCCGTACCCGGCAGGCAGGCCGCCCTGCTGGTCGCCGCCGACAACTACGGCACCCCGCTGATGGACCGGTGGCGGATGGGCCCCGGCTACATCGGCGGGGACGCCGCCGCCGCGCTCGTGCTCACCAAGGGGACGGGTTTCGCGCGCCTGACGTCGGTCTGCACGACGACGGTGGCCGAGGCCGAGGAGCTCCACCGGGGCAGCGAACCCCTCTTCCCTCCGGGCGTCACCGTTGGGCGCCGGATGAGCTTCGCCGCCAGGAACGAGCAGTTCAGGCAGCAGGTCATGCCCAAGGGCGAGGCGACCACGGCGCTGTTCAAGATCCAGCGGGCGTTGATGGAGGTCGTCGAGCGCGCGTTGACCGAGAGCGGGATCGAGGCCGGCGACCTCACCCGGGTGGCGTTCATGAACTACTCGGAAGAGATCGTCGAACAGCGGTGCATGGCCATGCTCGACCTGCCCATGTCCCGCTCGACCTGGGACTACGGCCGCACCATCGGCCACTGCGGGGCCTCCGACCAGGTCCTCTCCCTCGACCACCTGCTCCTGAGCGGGCAGCTGGGCCCCGGCGACCACGTGCTGATGCTCGGCACCGGGCCGGGAGTGACCGTCTCCGGTGCCGTAATCAAGATCATCGACAGTCCTCAGTGGGTCTGACCGAAGGGAAACGAACGCAGATGGCCGACAGTACGCGCGGAGTCCAGGTGGAACCAGTGGCGGTGATCGGGATTGGATGCCGCCTTCCCGGTGACGCCCGCTCACCGGACGAGTTCTGGGACCTGCTGCGTGCCGGCCGGAACACGACCGGGCCGCTACCCGCGGAACGCTGGCGCCCGTACGAGAACCGGAGCCCCGAACACGCCGCCTCGCTACGCGACGCCGTACGTCACGGCAGCTTCCTCGACGACATCGAGGGCTTCGACGCGGAGTTCTTCGGCCTGTCGCCCCGCGAGGCCGAGCTGATGGACCCGCAGCAGCGGATCCTGATGGAGACCGCGTGGGAGGCCCTGGAGAACGCCGGCCTGCCGCCGCACGAACTGACCGGCACCGACGCCGGGGTGTTCGTCGGGGTCTGCACCGCCGACTACGGAGGCCGCCTCCTTGAGGAACTGCCCCAGATCGAGGCGTGGACCGGGATCGGCGCCGCGACCTGCGCCGTCGCCAATCGCATCTCCTACTCGCTGGATCTGCGCGGCCCCAGCATGGCGATCGACACCGCCTGCTCGGCGTCGCTGGTCTCGCTGCACCTGGCCGCCCAGAGCCTGCGGCTCGGCGAGAGCGACGTCGCCCTCGCCGGCGGCGTGAACCTGCTGGTCACCCCGGGGCAGACCCTCACACTCGGCACGGCGGGAGCCCTCGCCCCCGACGGGCGGTCCAAGTCGTTCGACGCGTCGGCCGACGGCTACGGACGCGGCGAGGGCTGCGGCGTGGTCGTGCTCAAGCGGCTGTCGGACGCCCAGCGCGACGGTGACCGGATCCTCGCGCTCGTCATCGGCAGCGCCGTGAACCAGGACGGGCACACCAACGGCATCATGGCGCCGTGCGGGGAGGCCCAGGAACACGTGATGATCCGGGCCTGCCGGCAGGCGGGCATCGCACCGTCCACCGTCGACTACATCGAGGCGCACGGCACGGGCACCCGGCTCGGCGACCCGCTTGAGGCAGGGGCGCTCTCCTCCGTGTACGGCACGCCGCGGCCCCCCGGCGACCCGTGCCTCGTCGGCTCCGTGAAGTCCAACATCGGTCACCTCGAGGGCGCCGCCGGCATCGCCGGCGTCATCAAGGCGGTGCTCGCCCTCGACCGCGGTGAGATCCCCCCGAGCGTGCTGAACACCCTGAACCCGGCCATCCCGTGGGAGACCTCGGGCCTTCGCGTGGTGACCAAGCAGTCGGCCTGGCCCGAGCGCGACCACCCCCGCCGGGCGGGCGTCTCCAGCTTCGGGTACGGCGGCACGGTCGCGCACATCGTGCTCGAACAGGCCCCCGCGGCCCAGGAGGCCCCCCGGGTCGAGGAGGGTGGAGAGCGGCTGTTCCCGCTGTCGGCCGCCTCCGAGCAGGCTCTGCGGCAGTACGCGGGCAAGCTCGCCAACCGCCTCGACCAAGGGCTCGGCCAAGGGCTCGACCTGGCGTCGGCGGGGCACACGCTCGCGCTCCGGCGCACCCATCTGGCCCGTCGCGCCGTCGTGATCGGGGCGGACGGGAACGAGCTCGCGGCCGGCCTGCGCAGGCTCGCGGATGACGTACCCGCCGAGAGCGTCCTCACCGGTGACGTGCTGCCCGAGCTCGGTCCCGGGCCGGTCTGGGTCTTCTCCGGGCAGGGCTGCCAGTGGCGCGGGATGGGGCGGGAACTGCTCGCCGTGCCGGAGTTCGCGTCCCTCGTCGACGAAGTGGAGCCGATCTTCATCGAGGAGATCGGCTTCTCTCCCCGGCAGGTCCTCACCGACGGCGATCTCGACACCATCGACCGCGTGCAAACCATGATCTTCGTGATGCAGCTGGGCCTCGCCAGGCTCTGGAACGCGTACGGGGTCGCTCCGAAGGCCGTCATCGGCCACTCCGTCGGCGAGATCGCGGCGGCGGTGACGGCCGGCGCGATGACCGTCGCCGACGGCGCCCGCCTGATCTGCCGTCGCTCCCGGCTGCTGCGCCAGGTCGAGGGCGAGGGGGCGATGGCGATGGTCGACCTGTCGTTCGAGGAGGCGACGGAGAGGCTCGCCGGCCGTACCGACCTGGTGGCCGCGATCTCGTCGGCCCCCGGCTCCACCGTGCTGTCCGGCGACGTCGCCGCGGTCGAGGCGGTGGTGAACGAGTGGCCCGCCGAGGGCATCGTGGTGCGGCGGGTGGCCTCCGACGTCGCCTTCCACAGCCCGCACATGGACCCCCTCGCCGTCGAACTCGCCGCCGCCGTCGCCGATCTCTCGTTCGGTGCGCCTCGCGTCCCCATGTACACGACCGCGCTGGCCGACCCCCGATCGACGCCCGTCCTGGACGGCGCGTACTGGGCGGCGAACCTGCGAGACCCCGTGCGGCTCACCGCGGCGACCAGGGCCGCGGCGCAGGACGGCTACCGCGTGTTCCTGGAGATCTCCCCCCACCCCGTGGTCGCGCACTCGGTGACCGAGACGCTCTCGGAGAACGGGTTCGACGACGTGTTCGTCGGCACGTCACTGCGCAGGAACCAGCCCGAGTCCTCGACCTTCCTCGTCGCGCTGGGCACGGCGCACTGTCACGGCGTCGAGGTGGACTGGAGCCGTCTGCAGCCGTCCGGCGGCCTGGCCGACCTGCCGCCGTACGCCTGGCAGCACCGCCGCCACTGGCGCGAGGCGTACACCGGGGACGACAACCGGGGGCACGACGTGCACTCCCACACCCTGCTCGGAGCCGGGAGCAGCCTCGCGGGCAGCCGGACCCGGGTGTGGCGGACCAGCCTGGAGGACGCCAACCGGCCCTACCCGGGCAGCCACGCCCTCAACGGGGTCGAGATCGTGCCCGCCGCCGTGCTCGTCAACACGTTCCTGCACGCGACCGAGGACGAGGACGTCACGCTCACCGACGTGGAGATGATGCATCCGCTGATGACCGCGGAACGCAGGCAGATCCAGGTCGTGCACGAGCCTCCTGCGGTGCGGCTCGCGGCCCGTACGCCGGCCGGTCCCGACGAGCCGGAACCCGCCTGGCTGGTGCACGTCACCGCGGACGTGGCCGCCCCGGGCCAGGTGAAACCCGACATGCTGCCCGACGCCGGCGCTCTCACCCCGATCGATCCCGGGTTCGTGCACAAGCGGCTCGCCACCGTCGGCGTACCCTCGACGGGCTTCGACTGGACGATCGAGACGCTGCTGAGCGGGGACGGCGTGCTGCGGGCCACGGTCCGCACCGGGGAGGCGGAGGGCTGGACGCCGGCGCTGGACGCGGCGATGTCCGTGGCGCCCTGCGTGTTCCCCGGCGATCCGGTGCTGCGCATGGTCGTGCACATCGACGAGGTCACGCTCACCGGCACGCCCCCCTCGACGGTGATCATCGACGCGGCCGTCGACCCTGCCGCCGAGGACACCGTTCGGGCGCTCCTCGCCGACGTGGACGGCCGGGTGGTGGGACACCTCACGGGACTCCGCTACCCGGTGATCGACGCGCCCACCCCGGCCGAGGAGGATCTCGGCGGGCCCGCGGAGTCGTTCTCCGGCCTGGCGCCCGAGGACCTGCGCGAGCGTGTCCTGCCCGAGATCCGCGCGGAGATCGCCGCCGTGATGAGGCTCGCCCCCGAGGACCTGGCGACCAGGCGTCCCCTGGTCGAGCAGGGGCTTGACTCGGTGATGACCATCATGGTCCGGCGGCGTCTGGAGAAGCGCTTCGGCCGCCGTCTCCCCGCGACCCTGCTGTGGCAGCAGCCCACCATCACCGCGATCGCGAACCACCTGGTGGGGCTTCTCACGGCTCCGAGACCGGACGTGGCGACGGAGACCGCCGCCGAGAGCGTGCTCGTGATCGGAGAGCCGGTCGACGGCGTCCCAGGTGTAGGTGGCCGTGCCGGTCGGGTCGACGCGCT
>NZ_JBEYID010000034.1:0-73355 GCF_040635605.1 Streptosporangium sp. NPDC006930
GTGTGGGAGAGTAGGTCACCGCCGGACAATCTTTTACGAAAAGGGCTCCCACCATGTGGTGGGGGCCCTTTCGTGCTTTCACGGCCCCCCTTTTTTTCAGCGGCGCTCTGGCGGTGTTCCGGACTTCCAGGCGTTGAAGGCCAGGGCTCCCGAGCCTCCGCGTTCCGGGCCGGCAGGCGCGTAGGGGCAAGGGCTCCAGGGGAGCTCCCGGGCCTTTGTGAGGGGAAGGGGCTCGCCGTGAGACGGAAGCCCTTTTCGCTTCACGGGTGTTACCGGAGGTGACCGTCAGGTTCGCTGTGGCTGTCCAATGATCTCGATCATGGCCAGGGTGTTCTGGTATTCCCTCCAGTTGACGATTTTCCCGTTCCGCACCCTGAGAACCCCGATGAAGGGGGAAGACGCCTGCCGGCCGGTGGCGAGGACCCTGCCGGCGAGCTCGTACTCGACGACGATGACCTCGGGGTCGGTGGTCTCGTGAACGACCACGTCGCGGACCTCGTCCAAGGCGAACCGGTTGGCGAAGGCGGCCTGTTCAGGGCCGGAGAAGAGCAGGAACGCCTCCTTCCCCTCGTGTCGCCCGGCCATGCCAGGTGGCGCGAAGGGAATTTCGACGACGGCGTTCTCGGCCAGTTCGTTCCCGAAGCCGCCGAGGTTCTCCAGCCAGTGTCGCCGCACGCGCTCGAAGATCTCGCGGGGACCAGGAGCGAGGGTGGATTCGGTCATGGTGAATCCCTTCGTGACGGCCGTTGTGGCCACTAAGGTGAGTGGAAACTCATCTTTATAATCATGAGTGGTGACTCACTTTGTCAACGCCGTACCTCGCGCGCGAGGACGCCGCACTTCGTGGGCACGAGCAGAGCCGGCAGGGGGCGAACATCGAGACGGGCAGGCGGCAGGGGTGAGGACAAGGAAGACTGGCTGGATGACCACCACGAATCCTTCGGCGGGTGAGACGGGTGCGTCCGGTGGCGCCAGGCCGTTGCGTGCGGACGCCCAGCGCAACCGCGACCGCATCCTCGCCGCCGCCGAGGCCGTCTTCGCCGAGAAGGGCACCTCCGCGTCGACCGAGGAGGTCGCCGCCCGTGCGGGGGTGGCCATCGGCACGGTCTTCAAGCACTTCCCGACGAAGCAGGCTCTGCTTCAGGCCATCATGAAAGGCCTCTTGAGCAGGTTGGACGGGGAGATGGCCGTGCTCGCCGACGATGACGCTCCTGGGGAAGCGCTGTTCACCTTCGTCGCCCGTATGGTCGAGCAGGCGGCGCGGAAGAGGACGGTCGTCGGTCTCCTGGCCGAGACAGGTGTCGACCTCCAGGTCGCGAGTTCGGTGCGGGTGTTGCGCGACGGGATCGAGACGCTTCTGGTCCGCTCCCAGGAGGCCGGTACGGTTCGTGAGGACGTCCGTCTCGACGAGGTGATCGCCCTGCTGACCGGCATATGTCAGGGGGCACTCCACGCGGGCTGGGACGACGACCTGAGGCGTCGCACGCTGGCCATCGTCTTCGCCGGTCTACGGACGCCTGAGGCCCGCCGATGACCCATCTCCCGGCCCACCGAGGGGAAGTAGGGCCGCAGAGGGGATCACGGGCGCGAGCTCACGGCATCTACGACGTCGCGGACGTCCTCGGCTGAAGCAAAGTCGCAGGAGGGGAGAGCGAGCGGCCTCAGGCGCCGGAGGCGGCGCGGAGCAGGGGCTCGATCCGGTAGGGGACCTGGATGGAGAGGGCGATCGTGGTGTCCGTCCGCTGGACCGCGGGCGAGGCCAGGATGCGGGCGATGATCTCCTGGAGGTCGGGGGTGCTGCGGGCGACCACCCGGCAGAGCAGGTCGGCCTGGCCGCTCGTGCCGTACACCTCCAGGATCTCGGGAAGTGATTCCAGGGCCTGGACGGCCTCGTCCAGGCGCCCCTGGGCGATCTGCAGTGAGACGAACGCGAGGATCGGGTATCCGGCGCCCTCGGGGGTGACGGTGGGGCCGAAGTCGGCGATGACACCGCGGGCGATCAGCTTCTCGACGCGGGCCTGCACGGTGCCCCGGGCCACGCCGAGCAGGCGGGCCAGCTCGGTCAGGCCGATGCGCGGGTTGGCGCGCATGGTGACCAGGAGGCGGCCGTCCAGCTCGTCGATCGACATCTCCTCGGGTCCTTGTGAGATTGGGCGATTCGACCAGCATAGACGAGGTGCCACGGTACGTTTCTGTGCGGATCGCCCAGTACAACTGGCTGCTCTTGCCAACGTTTCCGGATATTGCTGTCATTTCATTTATGTTCGAGGAAGCGCAGTACTTCGCACCGGTGGCGACCCGTGACGACGGCTCGATCGAGGTCGAGCTCGGCACCGGTCATCCCGGTTTCGCCGATCCGGTCTACCGCGCGCGCCGCAACGCGATCGCCGCGCTCGCCATGGAGTACGTGCCGGGTACGCCCATCCCGACAGCCGAGTACACCGACCAGGAGCACGAGGTGTGGGCCCTGGTCAGCCGGGAGCTGGGCCTGAAACACCACAAGTACGCGACCGTCGAGTATTTGCGCGCGGCCGATCGGCTCGGGCTGCCCGCCGAGCGCATCCCGCAGCTCCAGGAGGTGAGCGAGCTGCTGGAACCGCTGACCGGGTTCCGCTACGTCCCGGCCGCCGGGTTGGTGCCGCTCAGGGATTTCTACGGTGTCCTGGCGGACGGGCTCTTCCACTCCACGCAGTACATCCGGCACCACTCCACGCCGCTGTACACGCCGGAGCCCGACGTGATCCACGAGGTGATCGGGCACGCCAACGCGCTGGCCTCCGACCGCTACTCGCGGCTCTACCGCCTGGCGGGAGCGGCGGCCCGGCGGGTCGAGAGCAAGGGGGCGCTGGAGTTCATCTCGAAGATCTTCTGGTTCACGATGGAGTTCGGCGTGATGACGGACCAGGGCGAGCTGCGGGCGTACGGCGCGGGCATCCTGTCCTCGTACGGGGAGATCGAGGAGTTCCGGGGGATGGACATCCGCCCGCTGGACATCGCCGCCATGGGCACTACGCACTACGACATCACGAAATATCAGGACGTACTCTTCCGGGCGGAGTCGCTGGAGCATCTTGAGGACGTCGTCGGGGACTTCTGGGCGACCTGCGATGACGAGGTCATCACCCGGCTAATCGCGGACGTTCGCTAAGAGCGGGCATCGGTCCGGCGGGATGTTCTATAGCGCACGCCCTGTTTCAGACTAGATTTCGCTTGATCGTCTTATTGCTATGTGTAGTGGGATATATCCCGATCGTCATGTAATGGGGGAGACGGTTGGGGTGGAGGATGGGAGTAAGGAAACGGGTGGCCGCAGCCGCTGTCCTGCTGGTCACCACGCAGGCCGCCGCCTGCAGCACGTGCCAGGGCCTGACACCGGTGAGCATGCCGCTGCCCTCCCCCGCGCGGCAGGCCGCCCCTGTCGCGCCGTCGCCGAGCCCTCCTGCCGTGCCGTTCCTGGCCGTGGTCCCGGCGCCCGTCTTCCCCGGCGCCGGGGCAGCTCACGACTCAGGACGGTTACGCGCCGCCCGCTCACCGAGGATCCTCCCCAAGGAGCTCGGCCGGAGCCTCGACGTGTATCTCGCCGGGTACGGCGGCAGAACCGCCGCCTCGGTGAGCGACCTGGGCACCGGCCGGCGCTACCACTACCATCAGGCCCTGCAGCTGCCGTCGGCCAACACCTCCAAGGTGAGCATCCTGACCGCACTACTGCTCGGGACGCGCTGGCATCGGCTCGGTGAGCGGGCCAGGTCCGACGCGAGAAACATGATCCGCTTCAGCGACAACGAGGCGGCCGACCGGCTGTACGAACGGATCGGGCTGGAGTCCGGCCTTGCCGGTGCGAACCGCAGGCTCGGTCTCAAACGTACCTACACCCCCAGCGGGGGGTGCGCGGCCCAGTACTGCTGGGGCGTCGCGCAGACCACCGCGGAGGACCAGATCCGGCTGGTCAGGGCTCTGGCCACCGGTAAGAGTCCGCTGGCTCCCGCGGAACGCCGCAGGGCGCTCGGACTGATGAAAAGGGTGACGCCCGAGCAGAGGTGGGGGATCAGCGCGGGGGCGTGCGAGGGCGACCAGGTGTCACTGAAGAACGGCTGGCTGCGGCACGCGGCGAACGGGCGCTGGGCGGTCGCGAGCGCCGGGCTGATCCGCGGGCACGGGCACGACTACGCGGTGGCCGTCCTCACCGATGACAGCCCGAGCATGGAGACGGGCATCGCAAGGGTCGAGGGCGTGGCCGAGCGCCTCATGGCCGCCTTCAGGGGCGGGCTCGGTTGCGAGGCGGCCGCGAACTGAGCCGAGCGCCTTCGCGACCCGCGGGAGGCAGGCGTTACGTCGTCCTGTCGACCAGCCGGTATCCCACTCCTCGCACGGTCTGGATCAGCCGGTCGTCGGTGTCGCCCAGGCGGGCGCGGAGGCGCTTGACGTGCACCGCGATGGTGTTGGTCGAGGTCGTGTCGGTGGAGTGCCAGACGTGCCGCATGATCTGCTCCCGCGTCACCGTGCGGTGCGCGTTGCGCATCAGGTAGTGCAGCAACTCGAACTCGCGCAGCGGCAGGTGGACGATCCTGCCGTCGACCTTGACCTGGTAGGCGTTGACGTCGAGTTCCACCCTGCCGACCGCGAGTGCCCTGCGGGTCCCGGACTCGCCGTTGAAGGCGGAGTGGATCAGGGGAAGCAGTTCGGGCACCCGGTAGGGCCGGGCCACGCACGCGGTGGCTCCGGCCGCCAGCGCCTGGACGGCCTGCTGGGCGTGACCGTCGCCCACGCCCAGCAGGACGGGGATCGCCCGCGTCAGCCGTACCGCGCGGACGAACTCCACCGCCCCTATGACCGGCAGCGAGGCGCTGACGAGAACGACGTCGGGGCGCAGCGCTCCGGCCTGCAACAGGGCCTGGGCGCCGTCGGTGACGCCCATGACCTGCAAGCCTTCGCGTTCCAGGGCCGTGGCCAGGTCGTGGACCATGGCCGCCTCGGGATCGGCCACCAGCAGCATGGGCGCCGTCCGTGTGTCCCCGTCCACCTCTGGTGCCGTCTGCGGCTGGATCACCAGGATCCTCCAATGTGGGGTTAGCCGAAGCGGCCGGTGATGTAATCCTCGGTCCGCTTGTCGCTGGGATTGGTGAAGATGCGGCTCGTCTCGTCGAACTCCACCAGACGGCCGTGTCGCACTCCGTCCTCGTCCACCTCGGCGGTGAAGAAGGCCGTGCGGTCCGAGACGCGGGCGGCCTGCTGCATGTTGTGGGTGACGATGACGATCGTGTAGTCGCGCGTCAGCTCCTGCATCAGGTCTTCGATCTTGGTGGTCGCGATCGGGTCCAGGGCCGAGCAGGGCTCGTCCATCAGGATGACGTCGGGCTTCACCGCGATCGCCCGCGCGATGCACAGGCGCTGCTGCTGTCCGCCGGACAGGGAGAGCGCGTTCTGCTTGATCTTGTCCTTGACCTCGTCCCAGAGCGCGGCCTTGGTGAGCGCCTCCTCGACGATCTCGTCCATGTTGCCCCTGGTCCCGTTGACCCGCGGACCGTAGGCGATGTTGTCGTAGATCGACTTGGGGAAGGGGTTCGGCTTCTGGAAGACCATGCCGATCCGGCGGCGGACCTCGATCGGGTCCACGTGGTCGCCGTACAGGTTCTCGTCGTGGTACCGGATCTCGCCGACCGCGCGGGCGCCGGGGATCAGGTCGTTCATCCGGTTGAAGCAGCGGAGCACGGTGCTCTTGCCGCAGCCGGAGGGGCCGATCATGGCCGTGATCTCGCGGTTGCCGATGGTCAGGTTGACCCCGCGCACCGCCTCGTAGTCGCCGTAGAAGACGCTGAGGTCGGAGACGGTGAAGACCGGGTCGAGGGCTTCGATGGTGCGGGGGACTTCGGGTCCGCGCACGTTCACGTTCGGCACGGAAATTCCAATCTCGGACATCTCTTACCTCACCAGCGCTTCTGATAGCGGTTACGGAGCCAGATGGCGACGGAGTTCATCAGGAGCAGGATCGCCAGCAGGATCACGATCGCCGCCGCGGCGAGAATGGCGAACTCCTCCTGGGGGCGGCTGATGAAGCTGTAGATCTGCAGCGGCAGGACGGTGAAGCTGCTCCAGACGCCCTCGGGGTTGAACCGGACGAGCGTCGCGGCACCGAGCATCAGGAACGGGGCGGCCTCGCCGATCGCGCGGGAGAGTGCCAGGATCGAGCCCGTCGCGATGCCCGGGATGGATGCCGGGAGCACCTGCCGATAGATGGTCTGCCACTGGGTGGCGCCCAGTGCGAGCGAGCCCTCGCGGATCGACGGCGGCACCGCGCGGATCGCCTCGCGGGCGGAGATGATCACGATGGGCAGTACGAGCAGCGAGATCGTGACCGCGCCGGTCATGACGGTGAAGCCGAACTGCATCCAGCGGGCGATGATGCCCAGTCCGAGGATGCCGTAGACGATCGAGGGAACGGCCGCCAGGTTGGAGATGTTCAGCTCGATCAGCTTGTTGTACCACTTGGTCCTGTCGGCGTACTCCTCAAGGTAGATCGCCGCGAGGATGCCGGTGGGCAGGGCCATGAGCGCGGTGAGCCCGATGATCCACAGGGTGCCGAAGATGCCCGACTGGATACCGGAGGTCTCCGGGCGGCGGATCGAGGGCTGGTTCTCCCACAGCATCGAGTTGAGCCGCGGCCAGCCCTCCTCGACGACGTATACCAGCAGCATGACCAGGAACAGGAGGGCGATCGCGAGGCTGGCCAGCAGCGCGATGCGGAAGAGGTGTTCCTTGAGGGGGCGCCCCTTGCTCGCCAGCTGTACGGCCGAGCGCGGGGTGGAGAGGATGGCCATCAGTCGTAGACCTCGCGATACTTCTGGACCATGCGGGCGCTGAGGTAGTTCATCGCGAAGGTGATCACGAAGAGCAGGGAACCCACCGCGAAGATGGTCTTGTAGGCGATCGAGCCGACCGAGGCGTCACCGGAGCCGGCCTGGGCGATGAAGGCCGCCATCGTGGACATCTCATCGCCCGGGTAGAGCGTGAAGACGGATTTGAAACCGCCGGCGATCGCGACGATCATCGTCTCGCCCGCGGCCCGGGAGATCGCCAGGATGACGGCGGCGACGATGCCGGAGAACGCGGCGGGGACGACGACGCGCACCGAGGTGAGCATCTTGGAGGCACCGAGGGCGTAGGAGCCCTCGCGCAGACCGTTCGGCACCGCGGCCATCGCGTCCTCGGACAGCGACGCGACGATCGGAATGATCATCACGCCGACCAGGAGGCCTGCGGCGAGCGCGTTCTTGCCGTCCAGTTCCAGAAAGGGGAAGAGGTCCCTCAGCAGCGGGGTGACGAAGGTGAGGGCGAAGAAGCCGAAGACCACCGTCGGGACGCCCGCGAGGACCTCGAGCACCGGCTTGAAGATCTTGCGGGTCCTGTGGGAGGCGTACTCCGACAGGTAGATCGCGGAGGCCAGTCCGAGCGGGACGGCGACCACGACGGCGATCAGGGTGATCTCCACGGTGGCGACGATGAGCGGCCACACGCCGAACGCCGGCGGGTTGAACAGCGGACCCCAGTCGGTGGAGCCGAAGAACTCCCCGAAGCTCACCGAAGCGAAGAACTCGATGGTCGGTTCGAGGAGCGCGATGACGATGCCGATCGTGGTCGCCACCGACACCATCGCCGCGGCCAGGAGAATGACCTTGATGACGGACTCGCCGTAACGCGGGCGCGACCGCGCCAGGGACGCCGGGGTCCCTGGAACGGTCGTGCGGTGCTGAGCCGACATCAGCCGGCGCTCTTCAGCGTGGTGATGTCAGCCTTGAGCTTGGCCTCCTGCTCGGCGTTGAGCGGGATGAACTTCGCGTCCGTGGCGATCGCGTGGATGTTGGCCGCGTAG
This sequence comes from Streptosporangium sp. NPDC006930, assembly GCF_040635605.1. Classification (NCBI taxonomy): domain Bacteria; kingdom Bacillati; phylum Actinomycetota; class Actinomycetes; order Streptosporangiales; family Streptosporangiaceae; genus Streptosporangium; species Streptosporangium sp. NPDC006930. Next base: position 7,868 of record NZ_JBEYID010000034.1, read on the forward strand.
AAGTCGAGGAAGGCCGCGACCTCGGGCCGCTTCACCGCGGTGGCGGAGGGGTAGACGAACAGCGGGCGGGCGAGCGGGGTGTACTTGCCGCCCTGGGCCGACTCGACGCTCGGGGCCACGCAGCCCTCGCCGGAGTCGATCTCCACGGCCTTCAGCTTGTCGGCGTTCTCCTCGAAGTAGGTGAAGCCGAAGTAGCCCAGGCCACCCTTGGCGCCGGCGACACCGGTGACGATGTCGTTGTCGTTCTCGCTCGGGCTGTAGTCCTTGCGGCTCGCGCCCTCCTCACCGTTGATCTCGTCGGTGAAGTAGTCGAAGGTGCCGGAGTCGGTGCCGGGGCCGTAGAGCTTGAGCGGCTCGGCCGGGAACTTGGCGTCGACGTCCTTCCAGGTCTGGACCTTGCCCTCGGCGGCCGGCTCCCAGATCTTCTTGAGCTGGTCGGTGGTGAGGCAGGTGGCCCAGTCGTTCTCCTTGGGAACCACCACGGTCAGCGCGTCGACGGCCACCGTGAGCTCGGTGAAGTTGATGCCCTTCGCCTCGCAGGCGGCCTTCTCCTCGTCCTTGATCGCACGAGAGGCGTTCGAGATGTCCGTCTCGCCGGCGCAGAACTTCTCGAAGCCGCCGCCGGTGCCCGAGGTGCCGACCGGCACCTTCACCTGCGGCTGCTCCTCGCCGAAGAGCTCGGAGGCCGCCTGGGTGAGGGGGGCCACGGTGCTGGAGCCATCGATCTTGACCTCGCCGCTCAGGGCCGCGCCGGCCCCGGCGTCGGCAGAGGAGGCGCTGGTGGCGGCGGTGGTGCTGCCGTCACTGTTGGGCTTGGCGTCGCCACCACACGCGGCCGCGAGCGATACGACGAGCGCGGCCGTCGCCACCGCGCTGAGGCGGCGCTGTCCACTGGTCACGGTATGTTCCTTCTCCGTAGTGAGATCCGTTCTCGATGACTTCGATAAAAGTGGGGCAAAGTGAACGGAGATGAAACGAGCCATGACCGGGGCCGGAAGAGGTAGGCCCACGGATGTGAATACCGATGCGTCGACGGGAGTTCGATCTCGGTTTCCGCTCCCGTACGCCCGGTGAGCGGGGCGTCGGGGACTCCCAGGTCCGGGCGTGCCCCGGCGAGGAGGCCGCGTCGCGGGAACGTTCCCGGCTCAGGCCGGGATCTTCCGGACTTGCCGCTTTGTTCATCTTCCCGACATCCGGCGGAAGGTAACGCGGCCGGATCCGCGACGCGGCGCTTGAACGGAACCGCGGGTGCACGCTCCCGATCGGAGAGGCGGCGGTCCTGCGAGCGGGTGGGCGCCCCCCGCGCCCCTCGCCAGAGGACGGTCGGCGGGGAGGGGGACGAACCGCTGGGCGGGGAGGGTGAGAGGGGGCGAACCGCTAGGCGGGGAGGGTGAGCGGCCCGTCGCCGAGGCGCTTGAGGACCTCGCCGTGCAGGGAGCCGTTGCTGCACAACAGGCTGCCGCCGTCGACGTCGGGAACGCCGGACAGGTCGGTCCAGATGCCGCCCGCCTCCTCGACGATCACGGTCAGCGCCGCGATGTCCCAGCGGGAGAGTTCCGGCTCCGCCGACACGTCGACCGCGCCCTCGGCGACCAGCATGTGTGACCAGAAGTCGCCGTAGGCGCGGCTACGCCAGACGGAACGGTTCAGGTCGAGGAACGCGTCGAGCTTCCCGGCCTCCTCCCAGCCGCCGATGCTGGAGTAGGAGAACGAGGCGTCCTCCAACTGGGTGACGGAGGAGACCTGGCACTTGGTGGCCTTGGTGAGGCTCTTGCCGGTCCAGGCGCCGCTGTCGCGGGCCGCCCACCAGCGGCGGCCGAGCGCGGGGGCGGAGACGAGGCCCACGACGACGCGGCCCCGGTCCATCAGGGCGATGAGCGTGGCCCAGACGGGCACTCCGCGCACGTAGTTCTTGGTGCCGTCGATCGGATCGATGATCCAGGAGCGCTCTCCGTGGCCGCTCGCGCCGAACTCCTCGCCGATGACGGCGTCGCGCGGCCGGGCCCGGCCGAGGGCGGCGCGGATCGCCTCCTCCGCTGCCTGGTCGGCGTCACTCACCGGGGTGAGGTCGGGTTTGGTCTCCACGCGCAGATCCATGGACTTGAACCGGCGCATGGTCAGATCGTCGGCCGCGTCGGCCATGACGTGCGCGAGGCGAAGATCGTCGTTGTAACCCGTCACGGGCGTCAACGCTATCGTGTCGACGGCCGAATGGCGGAGATCGGGGAGCAAGCGGAACAATCGTGTCGCGTCCTACCAGGCCGGGATACCACGTGAAACATCCGTTGGCATCGGTGTTACTCGCGAGTAGCATTCCGGTATGACCTTTGACGTGGGTGACTTCATGCTGCAGAGCGTCCCGTTCGCCAGGACGCTGGGCATCTCGTTCGACAAGGTGGAACCGGGCTTCGCCGTCGCCCGCATGGCGGACCGGGCGGAGCTGCACAACCACGTGGGAGGTCCGCACGCCGGAGCCCTGTTCAGCGTCGCGGAGACGGCCTCCGGCGCCGCGATGCTCTCCACCTTCGGCGACCAGTTGTCACGGGCCACCCCGCTGGCCAAGAGCGCGGCGATCCGCTACCTCAAGCTCGCGAAGGGCGAGGTCGTCGCGGAGGCCCGCCTCCGGGCGTCCCGCGAGGAGGTCGTGGCCACACTGGACGCGGGGGAGCGCCCCGAGTTCGACGTCGCCGTCGAGATCAGGACCGCCGACGGCACCCTCGTGTCCGAGATGACCGTCGCCTGGGCCTTCCGGTTGAACCACTGACGCGTCGCACCCCTTGACGTCGCGGCGCACGCTCGTCGCCGGTCCGCCTCGCCTCCCGGGGCGGTCACCGGCGCGTCCTCAGGACTGGTCGTCGTCGGAGGAGCCCTCGCGGCTGGCGAGCAGGCGGCGCAGGGAGGCGAGCCGGACCGGGTCGGCGTGCCCGGCCGCCACCCAGGCGTCCAGAGCGCACTCGTCGGAGAGGTGGTTGCAGCCCTTCGGGCACTGGACGGTGCCCTCGACCAGGTCAGGGAAGCCCGCCAGGACCGTCTCCACCGAGACATGGGCGAGCCCGAAGCTGCGCACCCCGGGGGTGTCGATGATCCAGCCGCCCTCCGGCAGCTCCAGGGCGACGGCCGAGGTGGAGGTGTGACGGCCCCGGCCGGTCACCGCGTTCACGTGTGAGACGGCCCGGTTGGCGTCCGGGACCAGGGCGTTGACCAGCGTCGACTTGCCCACCCCCGAATGGCCGACGAGCACGCTGATCCGGCCCTTCAGACGCTCTCGCACCTCTTCCAGGCCACCGCCCTTCTGGACCACCACGTACGGGACCCCGAGGGGGTCGTACAGCGAGACGAGCTCGTCGGGTGCGGCGAGGTCGGACTTGGTGAGGCAGAGCAGCGGATCGATGTCGGCGTCGAAGGCCGCGACCAGCATCCGGTCGATCATGCGGGGCCTGGGCGGCGGATCGGCCAGGGCCGTCACGATGACGAGCTGGTCGGCGTTGGCGACCACCGGACGCTCGATGCCGTCGGTGTCGTCGGTGTCGTCCGCCGAGCGGCGCAGCATGGAGGCGCGGGGCTCCACCCGCACGACGCGGGCGAGCGTGTCGGCCATGCCGGAGACGTCGCCCACCAGGGCCACCCGGTCGCCGACCACGATGCCCTTGCGGCCGAGCTCGCGCGCCTTCATGGCGACCACGACCCTGCCGCTCATCGCGGCGCCCTCGGCCTGGTCCTTCTTACGGCGGCGGCCCTTCTCACCCGCCGACTCGACCAGGCACGTGTAGCGCCCGCGGTCGACGGCGACCACGAACGCCGCGACCGCGTCCTCGTGGGCAGGGCGAATCCGGGTCCGGGGCCGGGATCCCTTTCCCGGCCTGACCCTGACGTCGTCCTCGTCGTACTCGCGCTTTCTCAGTTTCTCCGCCTTCTCCGGCCCGGCGCGTCCCCGAGGAGGACCGCGGGGCCTACCGGCCGCTCGCCCCTCACCGCGCGCCGCGCAGCATATCCGCCCACATGGCGGCGAACTCGGGAAGGGTTTTACCCGTGGTGGCGATGTCCTCCACCTCGACGCCCGGCACGGCCAGCCCGATCACCGCTCCGGCGGTCGCCATCCGGTGGTCGGCGTAGGAGTGGAACACCCCGCCGGTGAGCGGGCGGGGCCTGATCTCCAGACCGTCCTCGGTCTCGTTCGCGTCACCGCCGAGGCCGTTGATCTCGGCGACGAGGGCGGCGAGCCGGTCGGTCTCGTGCCCACGGATGTGGGCGACGCCGCCGATCCTGCTGGGTGAGCTCGCCAGGGTGGCGAGCGCGGCGATCGTCGGGGTGAGCTCGGACACGTCGCGCAGGTCGGCCTCGATGCCGACGATCCGCCCGGTGCCGGTGACCGACAGTCCCTCGGGCGTGTGCTCCACCGAGGCGCCCATGTCCGCCAGCAGCGTACGAAGCTGGTCGCCAGGCTGGGTCGTCCGTGCGGGCCATGCGGGGATGGTGACCGTGCCGCCGGTCACCATGGCGGCGCACAGGAAGGGCGCCGCGTTGGACAGGTCGGGCTCCACGGTGAAGTCCCGCGCCCCGATGGGGCCGGACTCGACCCGCCAGACGTCGGGCTCGGAGTCGTCCACCACGACGCCGAACTCCCTGAGCATCTGGACGGTCATCTGGATGTGCGGCTGAGAGGGGATCGGCGGGCCCTCGTGGCGCACCGTCACGCCCTTCTCGAAGCGCGCCCCCGCGAGCAGCAGGCCGGAGAGGAACTGCGACGAGCCCGAGGCATCGAGCCTCACCTCGCCGCCCGCCAGCGGTCCTCGTACGGTGAACGGCAGCGCGTCGCCCGTCACCTCGGCGCCGAGGGCGCGCAGCGCGCGTAGGATCGGGCCCATCGGGCGCTTGCGGGCGTGCGGGTCGCCGTCGAAGAAGACCTCGCCCTCGGCGAGCGCCGCCATCGGCGGCACGAAGCGCATGACCGTGCCGGCCAGCCCCACGTCGATACGGGCACCACCGGTGACGGGGCCGGGCGTGATCGCCCAGTCGACGCTGGAGGCGCTCTCGTTGGAGGGGACCATCGTCGCGCCCAGCGTCCGCAGCGCGTTCGCCATCAGGTCGGCGTCGCGGCTGCGCAGCGCCAGGCGTACCGTTCCCGGTCCGTCGGCCAGCGCGGCGAGCAGGAGCGCACGGTTGGTCACGGACTTCGAGCCGGGCAGGGGGACGGTCGCGCGGACGGGTTCGGTCGCGGTCGGCGCGGGCCACAGCGGAGCGGACATGGGCAAAAGCCTACCGGTGCCCGCCTCGCGCCGCCCGTGCGTGCCGTGGGGACGGATGGGACGATGGGGACGACAGGGACGACGGGGACGGAGGGACGGCCGGGCTCGGGTGAGGGCGGGCCGGAGGGCGACAAGATCGGAAAACGGGGTCGGGAACGTCCCGGCGTGTCGCGGCGTGGCAAAGTGGAGGTATGTGCGGGAGATACGCGTCTGCGCGGGGCAAGCAGGAGTTGCTGGAGGAGTTCCAGGTCGAGCTCGACGGAGCGGCCGACGAGGAACTCGGGCCCGACTACAACGTCGCGCCCACGAAACCGGTGTACGCGGTGATGAGCCGGGTGCCGAAGTCGGCGCCGGGTGACCGGCCGATCCGGCAGCTCCGCGTGGTCCGCTGGGGACTCGTCCCCGCCTGGGCGAAGGACCCGTCCATCGGATCCAAGATGATCAACGCGCGGGTGGAGACGGTGGCCGAGAAGCCCGCCTACCGCAAGGCGTTCGCCGAGCGCAGGTGCCTCATCCCCGCGGACGGTTACTACGAGTGGGCCGTGCTGGACGAGAAGGACGCCAAGGGGAAGCCGAAGAAGCAGCCCTACTTCGTCCGCCCCGCCGACGGCGGCGTGATGGCGATGGCGGGACTGTACGAGTTCTGGCGGGACCGGGGCCGCGCCGACGACGACCCGCTCTCGTGGCTGGTGACCTGCACCATCATCACGACCGACGCCGTGGACGAGGCGGGCAGGGTCCACGACCGCATGCCGATGCTGATCGAGCGCGACCGCTGGGGCGAGTGGCTCGACCCGGGGGTGCCCGACGCGAAGGGGTTCCTGATCTCGGCGGGCTCCACGGGCCTGGAGATCCACCCGGTCTCCACCGCCGTGAACTCGGTGCGGAACAACAGCCCCGAGCTCGTCGAGCCCCTGAAGGAGGGCTAGACGGATCCCCGCTAGGGGCGCCGGGCGCTGGCCACCAGGTGGATGCCCACCGTGTCGTCGTCGTCCGGATGGGTGTCCAGCTCGGTGTTGACCAGCCAGGTGAGCGCGCTGGAGTCGGAGGCGAGCACGTGGTCGACCGTCGAGGGGGACAGCACCGTGCGGGGCCGTACCCACTCGACCTCCAGCCCGGCGTCGGTGAGCAGCTCGCGGAGCTGTGCGCTGCTGAAGCAGCGGGTGATGCTGCCGTCGGGCCAGGGCACGAGCATGACCTCGCCGGTCTGGCGCAGATGGGCCCAGTAGTTCTGCTCGGCGAGGATCGCCATCCCCAGCACCAGGGAGTCGACGCAGACCAGGGCACGGCCGCCGGGACGCAGGACCCGGGCGATGTCGTCGACCGCGGACTCGGCCATGAGCTCCACCGACATCGCGCGCTCCTCGGCGAGCACGGCGTCCACGCTGCTGTCGGGCAGGAAGCGCAGGTCGTCGGCACGCACCTGGCTCACCCTGGAGATGTCGTGCGGCGGCTGGCCGTCCGCGGGCCTGCGGAAGTCGACCACCTCGACCACCCGATGCCCCGACTTCGCCGCCTGGACACCCCAGCGGCCGTCCCCACAGGACATGTCGAGGACGGTGGACGGTTTTTCCGGCAGCCATCGGCTCAGTTGCTCGGTCACGACCGCGTGGTAAAAGGTCCAGTACGGCCCGAGCGCACCTGAGCCGTTCAGCTCTTCGGCCGGGATGGGCAGCACAAGCAGCTCCTGGCGTCGGGAGGATCCGGTGGTCTTTCAACTACCTGCCGGTACGTATCTTCTTTTTCCCCGTACCGGGTCGTTCGTCACCTTCTATCTTGCGGGAACAGATGGCGGTGCGGGTGTGTTGCAAGCGGACAACGCACGATCCTTTCGGAGGTTGGCAAGCAGATGCTCGCCTTGATCGAACCCGTCACCCGCCCCGGTGATCGGTCTATCCCCGTCGAGCGGGTATTCTCCGCTCAGTACGGTGTCCCGCGTCAGCAGGACTCCGGCGATCTTAAGGGGGTGGGTCAGGTCCCTGCGACAGACGAGGAGACTCTGGAGCAGCGGAGCACACGGTTCGAGCGGGATGTCATGCCCTATCTCGACCAGCTTTACTCCGCCGCGCTTCGGATGACCCGGAACCCCGCGGACGCCGAGGACCTTCTTCAGGAGACCTTCGCGAAGGCCTTCGCGTCCTTCCACCAGTTCCAGCAAGGCACGAACCTCAAGGCGTGGCTTTACCGGATCCTGACGAACACTTTCATCAACAATTACCGCAAGAAGCAGCGGGAGCCCAAGCAGTCGGGCGCCGAGGAGATCGAGGACTGGCAGCTCGCCAGGGCCGAGTCGCACACCTCGGCGGGGCTGAAGTCGGCGGAGATCGAGGCGCTTGAGCACCTCCCCGACACCGACGTGAAGCAGGCGCTGGCCGCGCTTCCCGAGGAGTTCCGCATCGCGGTCTACCTCGCCGACGTCGAGGGCTTCCCGTACAAGGAGATCGCCGACATCATGGGGACCCCCATCGGGACCGTGATGTCGCGGCTGCACCGTGGCCGCCGCCAGTTGCGGACCCAACTTGAGGACTACGCCCGCGAGCGTGGCCTGGTTCCCGCGGAAGGTGCGAAGTGAGTGCGCGAGACAGGAACGACGAACCCGTCGGCACGGGCCTCTCGGCCAAGGGCGGGGTGATCGCGTGAGCTGCGGCGACCACCACGACACCGACTGCCGCGAGGTCCTGGACAAGGTCTACACCTACCTCGACGGTGAGCTCGACGAGAGCAACTGCGCCGAGATCCGCGTGCATCTGGACGAGTGCCACCCCTGCCTGGAGGAGTACGGCCTGGAGCAGGTCGTCAAGCAGCTCGTCGCCAAACACTGCGGTTGCGACCAGGTCTCGGCCGACCTGAGGGCGAAGGTGCTCAGCCGTATCGACCAGGTGCGCTCCGAACTGGCTCGCTGACCTCCTAGGATCTGTCGTACGGCCTTGGCCATACGACAATGGGGGTTCACCATGCGCATACTCGTGACCGGCGGGGCGGGTTTCATCGGATCCACCCTCGTCGACCGGCTGCTGGCCGACGGGCACGAAGTGGCGGTCGTGGACGACCTGTCGGGCGGCGACCGCGGCAACCTGGTCGGCGCCGCGAGGAATCCCCTGTTCGCCCTGCACATGATGGACATCCGCGACCCGGCCCTGATCGGCCTCGCCGCCGAGTGGAGGCCCGAGGTCGTCTGCCACCTCGCCGCGCAGATCAGCGTGCGCAAGAGCGTCGCCGACCCGGTCCATGACGCCCGGCTCAACGTCGAGGGCACCGCGTCGGTCCTGACGGCCGCCCACCGCGGAGGCGCCCGCAAGGTCGTCTTCGCCTCCTCGGTCGCGGTCTACGGCAGGCCGGCGGTCATCCCGGTCCCCGGCGGCGCGGCGACCGACCCGCGTTCCCCGTACGCGGCCTCCAAGCTGAGCGCGGAGACCTACCTGGCCACGTTCAAGGCGCTCCACGGCATCGACTACACCACCCTGGTGCTCTCCAACGTCTACGGCCCGCGCCAGTCGCCCGACGGCGAGGCGGGGGTGGTCGCCATCTTCACCGACGCGCTGCTCAACGGCACCCCCACGGTGGTGTACGGCGACGGCACTCAGACCCGCGACTACATCTTCATCGACGACGTGGTGGACGGCTTCGCCCGCGCCTGCGGCACCGAGGGCGGCGGCGGCCGGTTCAACCTGGGCACCGGAGTCCAGACCACGGACCGGAGGCTGCACTCCCTGATCGCGGAGGCGGCGGGTGTCGCCGACGAGCCGGGCGAGGCCCCGGCGCGCCTGGGCGACCTCCCCGCGATGGCCGTCGACCCGGCCCCCGCGTTCGAGGGGCTCGGCTGGCGTCCCCAGACGGAGCTGGCCGTGGGTCTGAAGAGCACCGTCGACTGGGCGAGGAGCAGGCTCGCGAGCCCGTGACGCGAAGGGTCCCGCGTGCCCGCCCGTGTGGGCGGCGCGATCACCGGCGCGGCTCCGGAACCCGATACTCCGGATATTCATGGCCTACAGTGATTGCTTGATTACGCTTTGCTTGCGATTGGCCGTCTCGCCCTCCTGATCAGGTTCGCTTCGATAGCCTGGGTGCGAAATCAACGTGGAGGCAGCGCATGTTGAAGGAAACGGTCACCTCAGTCTTTCCTGGGATTTCCTGGACCTGAGCACGCGCCCTTTAGGAACCCTAAGGTGGCCGCTTTGCGTGGACTGCCGTGGTTTGCCAAGGTCTATCTGATCCTTGTCATCGGAGCCGCGTTCGCGCTGCTCGGATACAACGTGGTCTCGGACGGCGGGCTGGATCTGCTCGACTGGTCCAACCTCATGGTCCTGGCCCTGCTGTTCCTGGTGTGCGAGTCGGTGCCCACCCTGCTGCACGTCCGGCAGGCCGCGGTGTCGGTCAGCTTCTCCGCCGTGCTCGCCGCGGTGGTGCTGCTCGGCCCGGAGGGAGCGGCGCTGGTCGGCATGACGGCGATGTTCAGCGTGCGGCCCGGCCTGCCACTGGTGAAGCGGCTGTTCAACAGTGCCCAGTTCGCCATCTGCGGTTACGTCGCCGGCCGGGTCTACGTGTGGCTCGGCGGCAGGTCGGGGGTGCCGACCGTCGCCGAGTTCGACGACATCATCGTGCCGTTCGCGGGCGCGGCGGCCGTCTTCGTGCCCCTCAACTTCGTGCTGATCGCGCTCGTGCTGAAGCTCACCGGTCAGGCCGACCAGGTGCCGCGGCGGGACGTGGCACAGTTCATGGTCTCCTACTTCGGCTACGCCACCTTCGGCCTGCTGATCGCCGGATTGTGGGCCACGGTCAACTCGATATCCGCGGTGCTCGTGCTGCTCCCGCTCTTCGTGGCCCGCTGGGCCTTCGGCCAGTATCTCGCGCAGCAGCGCTCCTACGACGCGACGATCGCCGCGCTCTGCCAGGCCGTGGAGACCAAGGACTACTACACGCGTGGCCACTGCACCCGCGTCTCCAAGGCCGCAGGCATGATCGCCGAGGAGATCGGCATGGGATCGGAGCGGTTGCGCGCGATCCGTTACGCGGGGATGCTCCACGACGTGGGCAAGCTGGGCGTGCCGACCAAGGTGCTGCAGAAGGACGGCCCGCTCAGCGAGGAGGAGTTCGCGGCCATCCAGCTCCATCCGATGCGCGGGCTGGAGATCGTGCGCGGCATCGACTTCCTGGACGAGGCGTTCGCCGGGATCATGCACCACCACGAGCGGCAGGACGGCAAGGGCTACCCGATGGGGCTGGCGGGCGACGAGATCCCGGAGTTCGCCAGGATCATCGCGGTGGCCGACGCCTTCGACTCGATGACCTCCGACCGCTCCTATCGCAACGCCCGCTCGCGCGAGGTGGCGATGACCGAGCTGCGCAAGGGCGCCGGCACCCAGTTCGACCCGGTGATGGTGGTGGCGTTCGTCAAGGCCGTCGACCGTCACGGCTGGGAGCCGCCGCGCACGGTCGTCACGCCCCCGGCCGACGTGACGGAGACGACCGCGAAGGACCACGACGACCCGACCATGCCCATCCAGGTGGTGTCCGAGCGATGAACGGTGGTGTCCGAGCGATGAACGGCTCCGGCGCCGGCCGCGTTCTCCGGACGCTCGACTCGGGCCAGCTCCTGCTGATCTGCGCGGCGGGACTCGTGGCGGTGGCCGGGGTGGCGCACACGGCCGCGACCGGCCTGCTCGACCCTCAGCTCGCCGTCGCCTTCGGCGCGCTGATCGCGATCGGCGAGCTGGTCAGGCTCACCATGCCCGGCAACAGGGAGGTGGCCCCGATCGGCGCGGCGGCCGCGCTCGGTTACACGCTCCTGCTGGACATGGGGGGTGTCCCCACCCGGCATTCGGCGTTGCAGGTCGTCGCGGTGCTGTCGGTCGGCATGGTGGCGGGGGCGCTGCCGCACCTCGCGGTGGGTCGCCCGCCCCAGCTGGACGGGATGGCGCGCAGGCTCTTCACCGGTGCTCTGCTGGCGCTGGCCTACCGGCCGCTGGCGGGGCCGCTGTCCGACCTCGCGGGGGGAGGGGAGAGCGGTTGGTGGCCCGCGCTCGGCGTGATGGCCCTGCTCATCCTGCTCATGGTGATGGTCGACGTGCTGCTCGCCGCCATGCTGCGGGCCGAGCAGGTGCGTGCCGCCTTCAAGGTGGCGGTCCGCGACGAGCTGCGGATGGCCGCGCCGCTGGGAGCGGCCGTCGCCGCCTCCGGCATCCTGCTCGCGCTCGCCTCGCACAGCATGGGCATGACCGCGCTGCTGGTCTTCGCGGCGCCGCTGCTCGTCACCCAGGTCGCCTTCCGCAAGTACGCCGGGATCAGGGCCACCTACCTGCAGACCGTACGGGCGCTGTCACGGGTCACCGAGGTCGGCGGGTACGTCGAGCCGGGGCACTCCCGCCGGGTGAGCCGTCTGGCGGTGGCGGTGGGGCGGGAGCTCGGCATGGCGGAGCCCGAGCTGCTGGAGCTCGAGTACGCCGCGCTCATGCACGACATCGGCCAGCTGTCGCTGCGCGATCCCATTCCCGGCGGTGCGACGGTCCTCACCGACCCCGAGCAGGCGCGGCGCATCGCCGAGCTGGGAGCGGAGGTGATCAGGCAGACCGGGGTGCTCGACCGGGTGGCCGAGATCGTCCGCCGCCAGTGCGACACCTGCGCGGAGGCGTCTCCGATGGCGAGCCGCATCATCAAGACGGCCAACGCCTACGACGACCTCGTCGGCGGTTCCAGCGACCGCGACCGGGCGGGCGCCGCCCTCGAACGGCTCCGTCTGGGGGTGGGGCAGGAGTATGACCCGACGGTCGTCGAGGCGATGGCCCGTGTGATCGACAGGCTGGCTCCGATCCACCGGCTCTAGACCTCGCTGGACGCAGGCCCGTCGTTCGCCACGGAAGACCGACGAGGCACTCGCGCGGGGCCACGTCGACGCGGGCGCCCGCGAGGCCGTGGCGCGTTTCCGCGTGCGGGACACGAGGAGTGACCCGCCGGGCCGCTGGAGCGGCAGGAGTTCGTCGACGGAAACTACGACTCGGGACTGGTGCCCTCCTAGGCGGGCGTGATCAGCTTTTTCTGACACAGTTGAGAGACGTTGAACGATGGGAGTTTCCGGTGGCCGAGATCCGCGCTGAGATGGTGGCGAATGTCTGGAAGGTCCTCGTGTCCGAGGGTGACCCCGTCGAGGACGGTGACACCCTGGTCATCCTTGAGTCGATGAAGATGGAGATCCCGGTCCTGACGGAGGACGGTGGCGTGATCTCCCAGCTGAAGGTCGCCGAGGGCGACGTCATCCAGGAGGGCGACCTGATCGCCGTTATCGAGTAGTCCCGCCGTCGCGGGCGAGCCGGGCGAGGAAGCGCTCACGGTCGACGACCACGCGCTCGATCGTTCCCGAGGCGACGACGGACGTCCGGTCGCGGGCGGTGAAGCCGAAGACCAGGCGGCGCCCGTCGACCTCGGTGAGCTCGACGGTGATCTCGACATGCGTGCCGACCGGGCTGGCCTCCAGGTGCTCCAGAAAGACGCGGGTGCCGACGGAGGTCTGGCCCGGGGCCAGGTCACCCGCGACCGCCTGGACGGTGGCCCGCTCGGCGAGGGCGAGCAGGCGGGGGGTGGCGAGTACTGGGACGTCACCGCTGCCGACCTTTGTCGCGGTGTCCTCGGTTTCCACCATGATGAGCAGCCGTGCCTGCAGACCGGGAGCGAGCGTCATGCGCGTCAGCATAGGGTCTGGTCTCGTGACCTCGTACTGCGATCACTGCGGGCGCCCGGAGGGCGAGGCCGACCACGCCGCGTGTCTGTCGGCCCGCGCGATGGAGCCACCCCGCTACTGTTCTCGCTGCCGCCGCCGGATGGTGGTGCAGGTGACCCCCGGCGGCTGGTCCGCGCGCTGCGCCGAACACGGCACCACGAGCGGTTGACGCCGCTCGGCTTCACCCCGACTCACATGTTCTTTGCCGAGCCTTGTAGGATTTTGCGGAGTTCGTCCCGGATGTCTTGGGGTGACGCCGTGGCGCCCGCGTTGATTGTTTCCTCTGTGATTTTCGGGTGGCTTTGGGCGCAAGAGCCTGCAAGGTGGATAAGTACACCTAAAAGTGCCGGGTTTTGTGCGATGCTACGGCACGCATCTCGTTTGTGAGCCATGCGGCATGCAGGGTTTCGTTACAGCGCCGTGATGGTGCCGCGACGCGGATCCGCTTTGTTGGAGAGCTCTGAGGTAGGAGTGAAGAGGGTTACGGGGGAGCCATGGTGGCCCAAGGCACGACGCTGGCGGGGCGGTATCGCCTAAGCACCCGCATTGGGGCCGGCGGTATGGGCGAGGTGTGGAAGGGCGAGGACATCGTCCTGGCTCGCACCGTCGCCGTGAAGGTGCTGCTTCCCGGCCGTACCGACGACCCGGGCTTCCTGGTTCGCTTCCAGGGCGAGGCCAGGGCGATGGCGACGATCAACCACCCCGGGGTCGTCGACGTGTACGACTACGGGGTTCACGAGGTGCCCGGCGCGGGGGCGACGGCATACCTGGTGATGAAGTTCGTCGACGGCGAGCCGCTCGACCGCCTGCTCGGGCGGCTGCGGCGCATCGCCCCCGGGGCCGCGATGGATCTCATCGCCCAGGCGGCCTCGGCACTGCAGGCGGTCCACGACCAGGGCATCGTCCACCGGGACATCAAACCGGGCAACCTGCTGGTGCGGTCGGACGGCACGCTCGTGCTCACCGACTTCGGCATCGCCAGGTCCGACTCCGCCAGCCGGCTGACGGACGCGGGCATGGTGCTCGGCACCGCCGCCTACTGCGCGCCCGAGCAGGCCGAGGGCGCACCCGTGACACCGGCCGTCGACATCTACGCGCTGGGCGTGGTGGCGTACGAGTGCCTGGCCGGGCAGCGTCCGTTCGACGGCGACACGCCCGTCACGATCGCGCTCAAGCACATCCGCGAGACGCCGCCGCCGCTGCCGCCGGACGTTCCGCCCGCGGTGAGGGCACTTGTGGAGCGCTCCCTCGCCAAGGATCCGGCCCGGCGCTTCCCCAGCGCCGCGGCGATGAGCGCCGCCGCCAGACAGGCCGCCTTCGGTGCGGAGGGCGGCGACACGCTGTCGGCGTCCGCGCGGCAGGCGGGGCCGCCGGAGACCGGCTGGCAGACCCAGGCCCCCCAGGGCGGCCCGCAGGAACAGACCGGCTGGCAGGGGCAGGGGCAGGGACCGGCCGCTCCGCAGACAGGTTGGCAGGGAGCCCAGGCCCCTGCGGGAAACTGGCAGGGCGCCCAGCCTCCGACCGGTAGTTGGCAGGGGAGCGCGCAGCACTCCACCTCGCCGACGGTGGGATCTGAGGCGGTCGCGCAGGGTCGCGGGCGCCGCGGCGCGCAGAAGCCGAGGAGCAGGAGTGTGCTGGTCGCGTCGTCGGCGGTCGCGGTCGTGATGTGCGCGGGTCTCGTCGCGGTGGCGATCAATGGGATGGCGGCCTCCAAGGAGGCCGCGAATTCCCTGGGGCAGCCGCCGGTGGCCACGCCCACCGTCGACGAGACGAAGCCGTCGGCGGTGAAGACCCGCAGGACGCCCTCGCCCACCCCGACGGTGACGCGGACGACCAGGCGGCCCAGCCCGAAGCCCGCCGAGGAGGACGAGGGGACGCCGACCCCCACCCCGACGGTGACGAAGACGCCGAAACCGACTCCCACCCCCACACCGACCCCGAGCCCGACGCCGCTGCCGAAGAAGAGGGTGCCCGGCACCGTCGGCATGAAGCCGGAGGCGGCGGAGGCGACGCTCAAACAGGCGGGCTTCAAGGTGAAGCGCACCTACAGCGCCGACGTCAAACCCGAGCACTGCACCGAGGTGGTCGAGTCCCTCCCCGGCGCGGACACGATGTGGGACCCGTCCAAGCCGGTGGAGATCATCATCGCCCCCGTCCCCTGCCCGCCGACGCCCACCCCGACGTCGACGGGCAAGTCCTAGCGGCCCGTCTCCGAACGTTGACCGGGTATCACGACCGGGTGACCGGCTCCCTCCGGGTCTGATCTCCCCGGCAAGGTCGTGTGTCGGCACACCGGCTTCGCGCGGTGACGACGGGCGAGCCTTGATTTCGGGTGGTGTGACGACGGGCTCGCCCACGGGAGACCCCTTCGGTCCTTCGTGTGCGAGCCCGGTGACGCTCCTTCAGATGCCCGTGGTGTGCCGGGGATAGGCCACCGAGGGGTCGGTGGCGATGTTGACCATGTAGGGAACACCGGAGTCGAACGCGCGGCGCAGGGCCGGGCCGATCTCCGAGGGGTCGGTGACGAGCTCGCCACCGCCGCCGAGGGCGGTGACCACCTGGTCGTAGCGGCACTGGGGCTGCAACTCGGCGGCCACGTCGTAGCCGTAGAGCATCTGCATGGGGTGCTTCTCCAGGCCCCACATGCCGTTGTTGCCGCAGATCATCACGACGGGCAGGCGGTGCCGCACGAGCGTGTCGACGTCCATCAGCGAGAAGCCGGCCGCGCCGTCGCCGAGCAGCAGCACCACCTGCGAGGAGGGACGGGCGATCCTGGCGGCGATGGCGTAGCCCAGGCCCGTGCCCAGGCAGCCGTACGGGCCCGGGTCGAGCCAGTTGCCCGGCTGGCGCGGCTCGACGTACTTGCCCGCGTACGAGACGAAGTCGCCGCCGTCGCCGATCACCACGGCGTCGTCGGCGAGGACCTTGGCCAGCTCCCCGTAGATGCGCATCGGGTGGATCGGGTCGGACGCGGACTCCAGCAGGTCGACGTCGGCGACGATGGCGGCCGAGGCGGCCTCGGACAGCTGCGTCACCCAGGGCGCGTAGGTCTTGGGGGAGACGCCCGCGTTGGCACAGGCCGCGCCGAGGCTCCAGAAGAGCAGCGAGAGGTCGCCGGCGGCGACGGCGACGGGATCCATGTGCGTGGTCAGCTGTGACGGCGCGTCGGCCAGGTGCACGACCTTGGCGAGCGGGGCGCCGTCCTTGCCGCCGAACCAGCCGTAGCCGAGGCGGAAGTCGATCGGGGCGCCCGCCACGATCACCAGGTCGGCCTGCGAGAACGCCATTCCTCTCGCCCGGGTGACCAGCAGCTCGTGACCGGCGGGCAGGATGCCGCGGCCCTGGCCGTTGGGGACGACCGGTAGGCGGTATTCCTCGACGAAGCTTCTGGCGACCTCCTCGGCGCGGTCCATCCACACGTCGGAGCCGAGCACCAGCACCGGGTGCCGGGCCTCGGCGATCAGCTGGGCGATCGAGGCGAGTGCGTCGGGGTCGGGCTCCAGCGGGGACGGGGTCAGCGTCTCGGGGGCCTCCTCAAGCGGGGGCGCGGCCGAGAAGAGGTGATCCATGTGGAAGTCGAGGAAGACGGGGCCGCGGTGCGGGGCGAGGGCCGTACGGAAGGCCATCTCCACGTCCTGGGCGATGGAGTCGGCACCGGAGCCGGTGAAGGCCAGCTTGGTGATAGGGGCGAACAGCGGCGGGTGGTCGATCTCCTGCAGCGCGCCCGACCCCCAGCGCGACTGCGGGGCACGGCCTCCCATGACCACCACGGGGGAGCCGTTGAAGTGCGCGGTGGCCACCCCGCTGACGCCGTTGGTGATGCCGGGCCCCGCGGTGAGCACGGCCAGCCCGGGTTTGCGCGTCAGCCGTGCGGTCGCCTCCGCGGCGAAGACGGCACTCTGCTCGTGGCGTACGTCCAAGATGGGCATTCCCTCGTGGACCGCACCGTCGTAAAGCGGGAAGATGTGCCCGCCGGACAGGGTGAACATGGTCTCGATGCCATATGCCTTGGAGACGGCGACCGCTATGTCACCTGCGTGCTTGGGAGACTCCATATCGCGCAACCTACCAGTCAGTCACTTAGCCGGACAGGGATTGTTCCCCCTGCCCCGATCCCATCGCCTAATGCGGCCGGCACATATCGTGTCTGTCGGGAATCGAACCGCCCAACGCCTGGTGGCGGGCACCGTACGGGGGCGACGGGGGTTCGGTACGGGCCGGAGCGCGGACCCACCGTGGCGGGACGGAGATCGGCGGGGAGTCCGGTACAGGCGGAGTGCGGACCCTACGAGGTAAGGCGAGAACCGGCGGGAGTTCGGCAGTGGCCGGGTGAGATCGGGCTCGCGGGGACCTTCGCGTCTCCGCGAGCCCGCGCGCGAGGCTCCGAGATGTTCCCGAACAGGTTGAGGGTGAGGGTGATCTCCGCGAGCCCGCGCGAGGCTCCGAGGGGGTCTCAGAGGGTGTCGGAGAGCGCCTTGATGGGCATCTTGAGGTCCACCAGCAGGCCGAGGTCGGCCTCGGCCGTACGGCCGAGGGTGGTCAGATAGTTGCCGACGATGATCGCGTTGATGCCGCCGAGCATGCCCTCACGGGTACCCAGGTCGCCCAGGGTCAGCTCGCGGCCACCCGCGTAGCGCAGGATCGTGCGGGGCAGCGCGAGCCTGAAGGTGGCGATCGTCCTGAGCGCCTCCGGTCCCTCCAGCAGCGGGAAGGACTCGAAGGGGGTGCCGGGGCGCGGGTTGAGGAAGTTCAGCGGGACCTCGTCGGGCGCCAGCTCGCCGAGCTGGCCGGCGAACTCGGCCCGCTGCTCCCGGGTCTCGCCCATCCCCACGATGCCGCCGCAGCACAGTTCCATCCCGGCCTCGCGCACCATCAGGCAGGTGTCCCAGCGCTCCTCCCAGGTGTGGGTGGTGACGACCTTCTCGAAGTGCGACCTCGCGGTCTCCAGGTTGTGGTTGTAGCGGTGCACGCCCATCTCGGCCAGCTCGTCGACCTGCTCCTGGGTGAGCATGCCGAGCGAGCACGCCACGTTGATGTCGACCGCCTCGCGGATCGCCTTCACCCCCTCGCGGACCTGGTCCATCAGGCGCCGGTCGGGGCCCCGTACGGCGGCCACGATGCAGAACTCGGTGGCACCGGTCGCCGCGGTCTCCCTGGCGGCCTCGACCAGCGAGGGGATGTCGAGCCAGACGGCGCGGACCGGGGAGGAGAACTGCCCGGACTGCGAGCAGAAGTGGCAGTCCTCCGGGCAGCCGCCGGTCTTGAGGGAGACGATGCCCTCGACCTCCACCTCCGGGCCGCACCACTTCATCCGCACCTCGTGGGCGAGGGCGAGCAACTCGTCGAGACGGTCGTCGGGAAGCTCCAGGCAACGGAGCGCCTGCGCGGCGTCGAGCCCACGGCCCTCCTCAAGCACCTGCGTCCGGGCGATCTCGAGGATGTCGCTCATCTGATACCTCCAGCGGGGAGATGGGCCGCGGCTTCGGCTACGGGGAAAGCCTAAGGGTGGCCCGGAAGGAAGCGGGGTCGAAGCCGCCCCCCAGCGTGGGACCCAGCCCCGCGCGGGCCGCGCGGGCGAAGGCGTCGCGCTCCAGCAGCCCGGCTCCCTCGGGGAGGGCGCCCGCCAGCGGCCGGGCGGCCAGCATCTCCAGGTCCGCCACGTTGTTCCGCTCGGCGAGGCCGGGCTCGGCGGGCCAGGAGCCGATCACCACCCCGGCGGGCTCCAGCCCTCGGTGGGCCATCGCCTCCAGCGTCAGCGCGGTGTGGTTGAGGGTGCCGAGCCCGGCCCTGACCACCAGGAGGACCGGTGCCGAGAGCGCGCGGGCGAGGTCGGCGAGGGTCGCACCCTCCTCGTCGAAGCGGACGAGCAGCCCGCCCGCACCTTCGACGATCACCAGCCGGTGCGAGGAGGCCAGCTCCTCGATCCGGGCCGCGGCCCGCGCGACGGAGACCGGTGGCAGGCCGGACAGGCGGGCCGCCGCGGCGGGGGAGAGCGCGGCGGGATATCTGGCCAGCTCGAAGGTCGTCCCCACTCCGGACAGCCGGATGACGTCGTCCACGTCGCCGGGGTCGGCGCCGGACACCCCGGTCTGCGCGGGCTTCACCACCGCGACCGAGGAGCCCCGCTCCCTGGCGAGCGAGGCCACCGCCGCGGTGACGACCGTCTTCCCCACCCCGGTGTCGGTCCCGGTGACCACGAGAATGCTCACCTGTCTCACCTTAGGCGGGGTGGACGCAGAAAAGGCGGTGCGGGGCGGGCGGCGCGGGTGGTGAAGAGGCGGTGGGGGCGGTGGAGAGGCGCGCGGGCGGTGCGGGCGCGCGCCTCAGGGGAGCGGACGTCGCCGTGCGCGGGCACGGAACGGCGCCGGGGTACGCGGGACCGGTGTGCCTCAGGGGCGGCGCAGGCGGGTGATGAACTTGTAGCGGTCTCCCCGGTACAGGGACTGGGCCCACTCGACCGGGTTGCCGTCCGCGTCGAAGGCGTGCCGGGTGAGCAGGAGCATCGGCAGGCCGACGTCCACACTGAGCACCTGCGCGTCGTACGGGGTGGCGAGCACGGTCTCTATGATCTCCTCGGCGTCGGTCAGCCGCACGTTGTACGCGTTGTACAGCGTCTCGTACAGCGAGGAGTGCATCTCCAGCTCCCGCCTGAGGCGGGGAAAGCGCCGGGCCGACAGGTGGGTGGTGTCGATCGACATCGGCTCGCCGTTGGCCAGGCGCAGCCGGTGGAGGCGCAGCACGCGGCCGCCGGCGTTGATCGCCAGGCGGCGGGCGAGCGCCTCGTCGGCGGTGACGTAGCTGATGTCGAGGATCTTGGTGTCGGGTTCGAGGCCGACGGTCCGCAGGTCCCCGGTGTAGGAGGTGAGCTGAAGGACCTGGGCGACCTTGGGTTGCGCGACGAACGTCCCCTTGCCCTGGATGCGCACCAGGCGGCCCTCGACCACGAGCTCGGACAGGGCCTGGCGCACGGTCGTGCGCGACGTCTCGAAGCGGACCGCGAGGGCCCGTTCCGGTGGCAGGGCGCTGCCTGCGGGCAGGCTCTTGGTGAGGCTGAGCAGGCTGCGCTTGACGTCGTAGTATTTCGGGATCCGCGGGGAGTCGTCGCTCACATGGTCACCTTCATCTCGGCCACGGCGGTGAGTGCACCCCGGATCACCGCTAGATCATCGGAACTCAGATTGGCCCGTGCCGTCAACCGCAGGCAAGAGCGGCCGACCGGCACCGAAGGCGGCCGGAAGCATCCGGCGCGCACCCCGTGTTCCGCGCAGACGAGGGCGGCCCGAAGCGCGGTCTCGGGCGGGCCGAGCACGATGGGGACGACCGCGCCCGCCGGATCGCCGGTCTCCAGGCCGAGGTCACGGGCCATCGCGGCCAGCTCCCTCGCCCTGGTCCGGACAAGTCCGGGCAGTTCGGGCTGATGGTGAAGGATATCGACGGCGGCGAGTGCCGCCGCCACGCTGCCCGGTGCGAGCCCGGTGTCGAAGATGAACGAGCGTCCCGTGTCCACGAGGGTCTGGATAACCTCGGGCGCGCCGAGCACTGCTCCACCCTGCGATCCCAGGGATTTCGACAGTGTGATCGTTCTCACAACACCCGGTTCGGCCGCGAGCCCCGCGGCGTGCACCGCACCCTGCCCGCGAGCGCCGACGACCCCGATCGAGTGCGCCTCGTCGACGATCAGCAGCGCGCCCTGGCGCGCCGTCGCCGCGTGCAGTTCCTCAAGCGGTGCCAGGTCGCCGTCCACGGAGAAGACCGCGTCGGTGACCACGATCGCGTGCTCCTCGTCCCGGTCGGCGAGTGCCTTCTCCACGGCCGTCGTGTCCCGGTGCGGAGTGACCACGACCCGTGAGCGCGACAGCCGGCAGGCGTCCACGATGGAGGCGTGGTTGCCCGCCTCGGAGACCACCAGGGCGTCCCTGCCCAGGGCCGCTACGGCGGCCAGGTTGGCCAGATAGCCGGAGGAGAACACCAGGGCGCCCCGCGCGTCGGTGAAGGCGCACAGACGCGTCTCCAGGCGCGCGTGCAGGGCCGTGGAGCCCGTGACCAGGCGGGAGCCCGTGGAGCCCGTGCCCCAGGCGCGGGTGGCCTCCACGGCCGCCTCGATCAGCCGCTCGTCCCTGGCCAGGCCGAGGTAGTCGTTGGAGGCCAGGTCGATCAGGCCGTCGTCGTCGGGTGTGCGGGCGCGCAGGACCCGCCGCAACCCCGCCGTCTCCCTCGTGGCCGCCGCCGTGCGGAACCGGGCCAGCGGATCGGGGGTCTGCTCCATAGGCGGCATCTTTCCAGCCGGACTCACCCGATTCGCGTTCGGGCCTGCAAAGAACGCATGATGCACGGGTGCCGACTCTAAGCGACCTGGCGGTTCGTCACACCGCGCTCGACGATGCGGACCTTGAGTGGATGCACTCGCTGGTGTCCGACTGGCAGCTTCTCGCCGACCTTTCCTTCGCGGACCTGATCTTGTGGATCCCCCTGAAGGAGGGCACCGGCTGGATCGCGATCGCGCAGATGAGGCCCACCACGGGGCCGACGGTCTACCACGACGACATCGTGGGCATGACGGCGTCGGCGGGGGAGAGGCCGCTCCTGGAGACCGCCTGGAACGAGCGGCGCATCTGCCGCGAGGGCGATCCCGACTGGTCGAGCGGGGTGCCGGTCCGCGAGGAGACCATCCCGGTGCGGCGGGCCGACCACTTCCTGGGCGTCATCCAGCGCTCGACGAACCTCTCCTCCGCGCGCACCCCCTCCCGCCTGGAGCTGACCTACCTGCAGAGCGCCTCCGACCTGGCCCAGATGGTGGCCGAGGGCCGTTTCCCGTTCTCCGGCGCCGAGCCGATCCTGGTCCGCTCGCCGAGGGTGGGCGACGGGCTGCTCAGGCTCGACCGGGCGGGCCGTGTCACGTACGCCTCGCCGAACGCGCTGTCGGCCTACCGGCGGCTGGGTCTCAACGCCGACCTGGTCGGCGCGGAGCTGGGCCGTACGACCGCGACGCTCTGCTACTCCGACGAGCCCATCAACGAGAACCTGATGCTCGTCGCGAGCGGGCGGGAGCCCAAGGAGACGGAGGTGGAGTCGGGCGGCACGGTCGTGCAGCTGCGGGCGATCCCGCTGGTCGTCGGCGGCGGGAGAATCGGCGCGCTGGTGCTCATCAGGGACGTGACCGAGCTGCGGCGCCGCGAGCGGGAGCTGATGACCAAGGACGCCACCATCAAGGAGATCCACCACCGGGTGAAGAACAACCTGCAGACCGTGGCCGCGCTGTTGCGGCTCCAGGCCAGGCGGATGCAGCTGCCGGAGGGCAGGGAGGCGCTGGAGGAGGCGGTGCGCAGGGTCGGGTCGATCGCGATCGTGCACGAGACGCTCTCGCACACGCCCGAGGAGCAGGTCGACTTCGACGACATCGCCGACCGGGTGATCGCGATGACGGGGGAGGTCGCGGCGCCCGAGGCGCAGGTGGTGCCGTCCCGGATCGGGGCGTTCGGGGTGTTGCGCTCGGAGATCGCGACGCCGCTCGCGATGGTCCTCACCGAACTGCTGCAGAACGCGGTTCAGCACGGGCTGGCGCAGCGTCAGGGCAAGCTCCAAGTGATCGTGTCACGCGGGGCCGAGCGGCTGGATGTGATCGTGTCCGACGACGGCAGCGGGCTGCCGGAGGACTTCGATCTCGACCAGGCCACCAGTCTCGGCCTGCAGATCGTCCGTACCCTGGTGGTGGGTGAGCTGTCCGGGCGTCTCGCCATCGAGCCGCGCCAGGGTGGCGGGACCGAGGTGAGCCTGAGCATCCCCCTCCCCGCGGTGTGAGCGGGGGAGGGGGAGCGCGTCGGGTCGCGTTCTCGCGAGGGGACGTGCTTGTCGCCCGGGACGGAAAAGAGGGCTCACCAGGCCGGGGACGTGCTCGTCACCCGGCCGGGGGAGACGGAAGGATCGGCGCGGAGGGGTCAGACGCTCGCGCGGGCGCGGGCACGAGCCGTGCGGCGCTTGAGCGCGCGTCGCTCGTCCTCGCTCAGGCCGCCCCAGACACCGGCGTCCTGACCGGATTCCAGGGCCCACTTCAGGCATGCTTCGCTGATGCTGCACGTACCGCAGACCTGCTTGGCTTCTTCGATCTGCATCAGGGCGGGGCCGGTGTTGCCGATCGGGAAGAACAGCTCGGGGTCCACGTCACGGCAGGCGGCTCGGTGGCGCCAGTCCATGCGTCCACTCCTTCGTAAGAGGAGCCCTTGCGTCGGCTCCGGCGGCTCACTTTGTGAAGAGTTTCACTAATCAGCGCGAACGGATCCCCGGCCCGTGATCCGGGTCGGGGGACTGCCCGCTTGATCGCCGGTGGCCTGGGAGCGAGGTGGCCGCTCAAAGGTCCTACGTTCCGACGTCATCTTGAGATTGTCAGCCACGCTTAGTACACGCAAGAGGTTTGGGGGAACGTTTTGCCTGAAATGGATGTCGGATGCGTCACACAGGCTCGCACGTAACCGATTAGACCAAGACCTGTAACGCGTCGGGGATAGAGCGGAACGTTATTCGTTCGACCTCTCCCAAGTAGTCCCCGTCCAGCTGGAACGCCACGGGGCGCCCGGCGCTCAGGGTGAACTCCTTCTCGTCGTGGAGCTGCACCAGGTGGCGACCTGTCGGCAGCGTGTCGCGCTCACCGAGGATCTGGGGCATCAGCTGGAGCATGAAGGGCAGGCCGAGACGCTGCAGGCCCAGAAGGTCGAGCCCGGTCTCGAAGCTCGCCCACGGGGTCGGGGAGACCGGCCGAGGGCCGATGTAGGACCACGGGGAGGTGTTGGAGACGACGGCCATGAAGATGCCGCCGGTCCGCGGCACGTCGGGGCCCTCGACGGTCATCGGCGGGTGACGTTTGTCGGTCGACAGATAGTGGTGTAACGCGGTGTTCACATAGCGGGTGGGTGTCGCCTTGCGGCCGGTGCCCCGCATCCCCTCGACCGCCCTGATCACCTCGGCGTCGTACCCCAGACCACTACAGAACGTGAAATATCTACTGTGGTCACCCCAGATCGCCTGACCGAGTCCGACGGTCCGTCTCCGGTCGTCGCGGATCGCCTCCAGGATCGCCCCCATCGCCTCGACCGGGTCGTTCGGCAGGCCCAGGGCCCTCGCGAAGACGTTCGCGCTGCCACCGGGGATCGCGAGCAGCGCGGGCCTGTCGATCGAGCTGCCCTCGTCGCCGGCCTTGCCGTCCACCGGGTCGAGC
The DNA here is from genome assembly GCF_040635605.1 of Streptosporangium sp. NPDC006930. Taxonomy (NCBI): domain Bacteria; kingdom Bacillati; phylum Actinomycetota; class Actinomycetes; order Streptosporangiales; family Streptosporangiaceae; genus Streptosporangium; species Streptosporangium sp. NPDC006930. Next base: position 32,031 of record NZ_JBEYID010000034.1, read on the forward strand.
AGCCCGTTCACCGCCTCGTTGATGGTGCCGTCACCCCCCAGCACGGCCACCGCGTCGTAGCCGGAGGCGTGCGCCTTGCGGGAGAGCCGCATCGCGTGCCCCCGGTAGGCCGTCTCCTCGACGGTGAGGTTCATCGTCGCGCTCAGCGCTCTGATGAGAACGTCCCTGGTTCGCTGGTTGGTCGTCGTCGCCTTCGGATTCACCAGGAGCATCGCGCGCATGACCTCAGCGTATCCGCCGGAAACCGGGCTGAGGCGGCGGAAGGAGAAGCCTGATGCGCGGGGAGGGAGGACGAGGAGCGGGGCCGGGGTGGGGGAAGGGCCGGGCGGCCATACCCGACGATAGGGTTGCCCCGTGTCGAACCGTCCGATGACCCTCACCGTCGCCGCCGCCGTCATGGCGCTGGAAGGCGCGACCGTCCTGCTCCTCGGCGGCTACGCCGGAGTGGAGACGGTGATCGGCCGGCCGTCCGACCTGATGACCTCGATCGCCGTCGCCGCGTTCGGGATCATCATCGGCGCGGCCCTGCTCTGGGTCGGCTGGGGAATGCTCCACTCGGAGCGATGGTCGCGGAGCCCGGGGGTGCTGACGCAGATCTTCGCCATCCCGGTCTCGGTCACGATGATCCAGTCCGACCAGCGGGTGATCGGCGTCTCGCTGATCGTCCTCGCGGTGATCGGACTGGTCACGCTGCTGTCCCCGCCGACGACACACGCCCTCTACGGAGACCACGACCAGCCCTCTCGCTAGTCGTCGACGGTGAGACCCTCCCGGAGCTGGGCGAGGGTCCTGGCGAGCAACCGGGACACGTGCATCTGGGAGATGCCGAGCTCGGTGGCGATCTGAGACTGCGTCATGTTGCCGAAGAAACGCAGCAGCAGGATCCGCTTCTCACGCGGGGGCAGCCGCTCCAGCAAGGGCTTGAGCGACTCGCGGTATTCGACACCCTCCAGGGAGTCGTCCACGATCCCGAGGGAGTCGGCCACCGCCGGCGCGTCGTCGTCGCCGGAGTCGGGCGCGTCGAGGGAGACCGTGGAGTAGGCGTTGGCCGACTCCAGCCCTTCGAGCACCTCCTCCTCGCTCATCTTCAGGAACGCGGCCAGCTCGGCCACGGTCGGCGCGCGCCCCTCCCGCTGGGAGAGCTCACTGATCGCCTTGGTGAGCGAGAGCTTGAGCTCCTGCAGGCGGCGCGGCACGCGGACCGCCCAGCCCTTGTCACGGAAGTGGCGTTTGATCTCGCCCACGATCGTCGGGGTCGCGTAGGTGGAGAACTCCACCCCGCGGCCGAGATCGAAGCGGTCGATCGATTTGATCAGCCCGATGGTCGCGACCTGGGTGAGGTCGTCCAGCCACTCACCCCGGTTGCGGAACCGGCGGGCGAGGTATTCGACGAGGGGAAGGTGGAGCTCGACGAGCTCGTCGCGAATGCGCTGACGCCGCGGGTCGTCGGAGGTCAACTCCACCAGTTCCGCGAAGAGCAGGCGCGCACGCACCCGGTCGGGCACCGCGTGGTCGCTGGCGGCCATGGCACGAGTCCTTTCCGTCACGCCGGCCTCGCCGCGCCTCGGCGCTTGCGGAGGACGATCGCCATACGGTCGGGGGAGTCGGTTACGGCATCCACATCGTCAGCCAGGGCGGTGAGCACCATCCACGCGAAGTCGTCGCGCTTCGGAGGCGTGCTCCCCACTGTGCTGACCTCGACCCGCACTTTCATCAGCTGCCCGGTGAGCTCGAACTCGGCGGTCAGATCTGTGCCGGGAACAGCCTGGGTCAGCAGCATCGCACACGCCTCGTCGACCGCGATCCGAAGATCCTCGATCTCGTCCAGCGTGAAGTCCAGCCGTACGGCGAGTGCGGCTGTCGCCGTACGCAGCACGGACAGATAGGCGCTCGTCGCCGGCAGCCGGACGCTCACCACGTCACGGATCCCGCCCATGCCGACCGCGGGCGCCTCGGTGTGTTCGGTCACGTTCCTCCTCGCAGAGTCGCTGACTGCAACCTACAGCCCTGAGACGGTGGTTGGCCCGCTTGGACTCGCGATCGGGGCGATTTGCCACCATCAAGAGCCCCTGAAGATACGCAAAAAGGGCACTGTTTTTAATGACGGCCCTGGCGCATCGCGGTCCTGGGCGGTGACCGGACGCGCCGGCGCGCCGGTGTTCGGCCTGCTGGACGACCGGGCGTCGCGACCCGGACGCCGTGACGGCGATGACGCCTCCTCGCGGGCCCCGATCCGGATCAAGGGGTGTCCCGGGGACGTTTCCTCGATCCGGATCACCGGTGCCCTCTCACAACATCGTTGTGAGGGTTTTAAGCGGCCTTGGTCTCCCAGAAGATCTTGGAGATGTCGTCGATCTTGCCGAGGAGCTCGTCGGCCTTGGCGACGTCGACCGTGCCCTTGCCGCCGGCCGCGCCCGCGAGCTTGGTGGCCTCCCAGAACAGCTGGTGCAGCTGCGGGTAGGTCTCCAGGTGCGGGGGCTTGAAGTAGTCGGTCCACAGCACCCACAGGTGGTGCTTGACCAGCTCGGCCCGCTCCTCCTTGATGGTGAGCGCGCGGGAGCGGAAGACCGGGTCCTCGTTTCCTGCGTACTTCTCCATGATGGCCTTGACGGACTCGGCCTCGATGCGGGCCTGGGCCGGGTCGTACACACCGCAGGGCAGGTCGCAGTGCGCGGAGGCGATGTGCTTGGGGCGCATAAGTCGTGCGAGCATCGGAAATCCTTCCTTGATGCCAGGTTCAGAATGGTCCGGTTAACGACCTTACTCGTCTCCGAATGCCCGCGTGGGAGGGGGTTACGCTCGATGAGAGTCCGTGTCGCGGGTGAGTCGATGTTGCCCGCGTTGCGACCGGGAGACTGGCTCTGGGTGCGGCGCGGCGCGGTCGTGCGGCCCGGTGACCTGGTCGTCGCCCGGCTGCCGTCCGACCCCGCCGTGCTCATCGTCAAGCGCGCCGCGTGGGAGGCGGACGGCGGGTGGTGGCTGGAGAGCGACAATCAGCGCGCGCCGGGGCGGCGCGACAGCTGGGACTTCGGGGCGCTGCCCGCGTCGTCGATCGTCGGCCGGGTGGTGCTGCGCTACTGGCCGGGCCTCTGGCGGGCCAGGTAGCTCTACCTGACGACCTTCTGGCGGGCACGGTAGGCGGCGACGTTGGCCCGGCTGGCACACCGCTCGGAGCAGTAGCGGCGCGACCGGTTGGAGGAGGTGTCGAGATAGGCCCTGCGGCAGGGCGGCGCCTGGCAGAGGCCGAGCCGGTCGACGCCGAGGTCGGTGATCATGGTGGCGAGTCCCATCACCGCTCCCACCGCGTACTGGTCGGCCATCCGGCCTCCCTCGGTGAGGTGCAGGTGCCAGCGCTCGCCGTCGTGACCGGAGATCTGCGGCTGGACCGGGTGGTGGATGAGCAGCGAGTTGAGCCGGTCGACCACCGCCTCCTCGTCGCCGGCCTCCGCGGTCTCGAACACGATCAGCAATTCCTCGCGCAGGTCGCGCAGGGCCTCCAGATCACTCCTGGTGATTCGGCAGCCCGGCCGGTAGCGGCCGCCCTCTTCCAGAAGCAGACGCAGCCCTTCGAGGCCGGTGAGCCGGTCGGGGCTGTTGATCAGTAGTACGGCCAGCTCCGCGTAGGAGGTGAGGTCCATCTGGGGATCCGTCAATGTAAGAGGCGGCATGGATTTCGAGTATTACACGATGTGGTGAGGCTAACACCCGGACGGCGAAAGTGAGTGGACTTCCTCCAGTGGAGGCAGTCTCAACATGTGGCACAATCGAGCAACGGGTGACCCCCGTACCCCTCCTGGCGACCGTGCCCAGTGAGCAGGCCCCGAGCGGCTACAGAAGCCCGGGACGGCTCCTCCGGCCGCCTCCGAAGGAAACATCCGTCTGTCTGACATGAACTACAGGGGTCGCTGTGGCCGTCATGCCATCCTCCGTCTCTCTCGAATCTCTCGATGCCCTCGATCTGGATCCGGCCTTCGCCCTGCACCGCGGCGGCAAGCTGGAGGTCCGCTCCACCGTCCCGGTCCGTGACGCCGACGACCTGGCACTCGCCTACACGCCGGGTGTGGCCAGGGTCTGCAGCGCGATCGCCGACGAGCCCGAGCTGGCCAAGGACTACACCTGGATCTCCAACGTGGTCGCAGTGGTCTCCGACGGCACCGCGGTGCTCGGCCTCGGAGACATCGGGCCCGCCGCCGCCATGCCGGTGATGGAGGGCAAGGCGCTGCTGTTCAAGCAGTTCGCGGACGTCGACGCGGTGCCCATCTGCCTCGACTGCACCAACGTGGACGCGCTGGTCGAGACGATCGTCCGGCTCGCCCCCTCCTTCGGGGGGATCAACCTCGAGGACATCAGCGCGCCCCGCTGCTTCGAGGTCGAGTCGCGCCTGCGCGAGATCCTCGACATCCCCGTCTTCCACGACGACCAGCACGGCACCGCGATCGTCGCGCTGGCCGCGCTGAAGAACGCCGCACGGCTGACCGGCCGCTCGCTGGGAGACCTGCGGGTCGTGGTCGCCGGAGCCGGCGCCTCCGGGATCGCGGTGAGCAGGATTCTCCTCAACGCCGGCATCGGCGACATCGCGGTCGCCGACTCCAAGGGGCTCATCCACGAGGGCCGCGACGGGCTCAACCCGGTGAAGGAGGCCCTGGCGCGCGACAGCAACCGGTCGGGCCTGCGCGGTTCCACCGAGCAGGCGCTCGCGGGGGCCGACGTGTTCGTCGGACTGTCGGGCTCGACGGTCTCGGAGGAGGCGATCGCGTCGATGGCCTCGGGGTCGATCGTCTTCGCGCTGTCCAACCCCACTCCCGAGGTGCGGCCGGAGATCGCGCGCAAGTACGCGCAGGTGGTCGCGACCGGCCGCTCCGACTTCCCCAACCAGATCAACAACGTGCTCGCCTTCCCCGGCGTCTTCCGCGGGGCGCTCGACGTGCGCGCCACCACGATCACCGAGAACATGAAGGTCGCCGCGGCCGAGGCGCTCGCCGGGGTGGTCGAGGACGACGACCTCTCTTCCGACTACGTGATTCCCAGCCCGTTCGACGAGCGCGTGGCTCCGGCGGTCGTCGCCGCTGTCGCCGCGCAGGCCCGTGCCGACGGGGTCGCCCGCCTCTAGGAGACACCGCACAGGTCACGAACGGTTCCCGGAACGGTTCCCGGATCGGAGAGGTCGCCCGCCTCCGGGGGCACCTCGTCGGAGGGGTCGCTCGGCTCCACGGGACACCTCACAGGCAGCGCGATCACCGACGCCCCTCGCCCGAACGGCGAGGGGCGTCCGTGCTTTCCGGAAACCCCGACGTTCGTCACGGATCGTGCTATAAAAAGAGCTCTCAGTTACCTATGTGCGTAAGGTGTGCATCAGGTGGCCGCTGCGCGCACGGCCGGATCGCGCGCGTTGTCGGCATCCAAGCGGTTCTCGCGGTGAGGGGAGCTATGGAACGCGAGCCCAACCGACTACTCCAGAGGCTCATCGCCGAGGCGGGCTTCACCCACAAAGGACTGGCACGCCGGCTCAACGATCTCGGCGCGGCTCGTGGCCTGTCCGGTCTGAGGTACGACCACAGTTCCGTGCTGCGCTGGATCGCGGGCCAGCGGCCGAGGGACCCGGTCACGGGGCTGCTCGCCGAGATCTTCGCGCTCCGGCTCGGCAGGGCCATGAGCCCCGAGGATCTCGGCCTGTCGGCCGTTCTGACGCCGCTCGACCTCGGGCAGGAGTTCGACCACACGTGGCAGGAGGGAATCTCGACCGTGACAGCACTGTGGCGCGGGGACGTGGAGAGACGCAGGTTCTTGCTCGACTCCACCTTCGCGATCGGGGCCGGGTCCGCCGGGGCGGTGCGCTGGCTCACCCTTCCGTTGGAGGGCCGCCCCGAGGGGCAGGGCAACCGGCGCGTCGGCATGGACGACATCGCGGCGATCCGGGAGGTCACCCGGTCTTTCGGGGAGCTGGACAACAGGTTCGGCGGCGGGAGGGTTCGGCCCGCCGTCGTGAAATATCTAGACACGTCGGTCGCGCCGCTCCTCGCCGACGGCTCGTACGCCGAGAACACCGGAAAGGCGCTGGCGTCGGCCGCCGCCGAGCTGACCCGGCTGGCCGGATGGATGGCCTACGACCTGGAGCAGCACGGCCTGGCCCAGCGCTACCTGATCCAGGCGCTGCGCCTGGCGCGCGGGGCGGGCGACCACGGGCTCGGCGGTGAGATCCTCGCGGGGATGAGCCACCAGGCCATATACATAGGACAGCCCGCTCACGCGCTCGACCTGGCCAGGGCGGCGCAACTCTCGGCCCGGCGGGCAGGGATCTTCGCGCTGCTCGCCGAGACGCACGTGCTGGAGGCCCACGCGCACGCGGCACTGGACGACCGCGCGGCGTGCGCGAGCTCCCTCCACGAGGCCGAACTCTCCTTCGACCGGCGCAGGGCCGGCCACGAGCCCGACTGGATCGCCTACTTCGACGAGGCCTACCTGGCGGCGAAGGTCGCGCACTGCTTCCGCGACCTGGGCGACGGGCCGGGCACGGTAGGGCACGCGAGACGCTCGCTGGAGATGGACGGGCGTTACGTACGCGGGCGGATGTTCAACCTGTCGCTGCTCTCGGCCGGGCTGCTCGCCTCGGGGGAGCTGGAGGAGGCCTGTTCTGTCGCGGTGGAGGCGCTGGAGCTGGCGAAGGGCCTGGAATCGGCCAGGACGCGGTCGTACGTCGCCGACCTGCGGCGCAGGCTGGAGCCTTACGCCGCCGAGCGGCCGGTGGTGGAGCTGAACGAGCGGGTGGGGGAGCTCGACTCCGCCTGAGCTCGATCTTCTCTTCACTGAGCGCCGTCCCTTTGGCGCGGCCCTCGTGAGGAGGTTCTCGTGAAGAGGGAGGGGCGTTCTCTCAGAGGCCGGCTGTCGTCTGCACGCTCGGGGAGCCTTCTGCGAGAAGACCGGATTCGGTGGGGGAATGGCCGAGGGGGGCCCGGCTGGTGCCGGGCCCCCCTCGGGTGATGCTTTGGGTGGAGCTGGTGTTGCTGTGGGTCTGAGGTTTGGACCCTCAGGCCCGGGTGATCGTCAGGGAGCTACTACTACTTGACGATCGAGCCCGACCACACCGCGGCGGCCTTCTTGTAGATGGCCGCGGTCTCACCGTCGAAGTACGGCGAGGTGATGAGGTCGTAGCGACCGTTGCTGTCCTGGTCACCGAAGAGGCTGGTGACACCGTTGACGTAGCCCAGACGCTTGGCGTTGCTGTACTTGGCGAGCCAGGGGCCACCGTCGGCGCCGGGGGTGAAGGAGCTCTTGAGGCCAACGTGCTCCTCAACCTTCGTGGCAGCCTGCACGTACTTCTGCGCGTTGGTCTTGCCGTAGGTCCACTTCGGCGTGACACCGGTGTAGGCCTTGTTGCCGTCGGGGTGCGCGTCGGCCGGGTAGCCGAACACGAACACCGTCTGCTGCGGCTTCTGGTTCCAGGTGAAGCCCTGGCCACCGACGTTGTCACCGAGCTTGCCGGTGTCCTTGATGAAGCCCTCGACGATGATGAAGGTGTCCTTGAGGTACTTCGTGGTCTTGGACTCCTTCACCCACTTCTCGAGGTAGTAGTGGGTGATGGTGTAGTTGCCCACGCCATCGATCTTGCGGTAGCCGGGGCCGGTGTAGGCGTCGTAGACGGCCTTGGTGACGTGCTCAGTGACGAAGTAGTCCTTGTAGCCCTGGCCCTCACCGCTGGGGGCGGCGTCGTACTGAGCCTTGGTGACCTCGTCCTGAACCTTGACGGCCTTGTACCAAACGCCGTCGATCTTTTCCTTCCAGTCCGGGCCGACAAGGACCTGGGAGGACTCCTCCTTGGCGTAGCAGTCGGAGGTCTCCTTCCCGTTGAAGTCCTTGCACTCCTCGTACTGGGCCTTGGTGATCTCGCTGGTCTTGACGACCTTGGGACCAGTGAACTTGTCGTACTCGTCCTTGGACACGGCCTTGCCGGTTCCGCCACCGATCTGGACACCGTTGTACACGGTCACGAACGCGTAGTCGCGGTCGTAGTCCTCGTAGTTGGCGAAGTCGTAGTGCGTGTACGCCGTCTTACCGACGTAGATGCCCCACGGGGTCTTGCCCTGGTAGTAGCCGGGGACGAAGACCCAGTTGTCCATGACGCTGGCGTCGGCCTTGTCGTCGTAGACGCAGTGACCGGCCGTGGCGACCAGGTTGCGGTACTGCGACTGGATCGAGGTGGCCGAGCACCACTTCAGCGCGCCCTTGGAGTCAACGAAGAACACCTTGCCGATGGACTTCGGCAGGTTGATGTTCTTGACCTTCGCGGCGGCCTTCTTCTCTTCACCGGTCGGCTTGACCTCGCCGGGCTTGCCGTCGGCGACGTAGCCGCCACCGGCGTTCAGCTTCGGCGTGGCCTTGGTCTCCCAGGTGTAGGGGGTGGCCTTGGCCAGGTTGTTCGTGTGACCGTTCGCCGCGAGCCAGAACTCGGCGACGTCGACCGCGGCCGGAGCGTCCTTGGCCATGGTGTCGTAGGCCCAGTCCGGGGCGGCGTTGGCGGTGCCGGCCAGACCAGCGGCCAGCAGACCGGTGGCCAGAACGGCGCCACCGGCGGGGAGGAGAATGCGCTTCAAGGGAAACTCCTTGGTCTGATGTGGAACGCCTCTTGCGTCCCATGCGTCAGTAAAGGGATTGCCAGAAACATACAGCGCCGATCTTGAACACCGGAAGCCGGTTTGGGGATCAAAGACTTCCTTGATCGTTTCGATGCCATTCTGTGATGTTTGGACTCCCGTGAAGCCAATGCTGGAGATCTATAGGTTTGTGCAGATGGTCGTAATCTTGTTGTTGAAGTGACGGATGTGTTGTGACTGATCGGACACATTCCGTTACCAAGCATATGTGACGCAGATCACATCAATCTGATGGCACCGATTCCGCGGGAACCGCGTCTAAAGAGCCGTCGATTCGGGATCCGGGCTCTCGGGCGGGCCGGACGGCACGCGAAACGCATGCGGAAAACCCCTCCCTTCTCGCGCCTCCCGTGAGGGCTTGATCCTTTCGCTGTCGGACCTTGGCCGCAGGACGGGATTTCCGGCTTGGAGGATCTGGTCCCGTCTGAGAACGCGATCTGGCGGCATGGAGGCGGGATGATCACCGTCCAAGGACGCGTGAGACGTCGCGAGGGAACATCCGCGATCTCCGGGAACCCGTCGGACCCGGCACCGCCAGGAATTCCGATGGACGACACCCGCGACTGGACGGCATCCCGACAACGTCGAAGGGCCCGGCACATGCCGGGCCCTTCGACGTATGTGTGGAACGGTCGCCGATTCCGCGACGCATCCCGGTGGGGAATGGCCGAGGGGGCCCGGCTGGTGCCGGGCCCCCTCGGGTGATGCTTTGGGTGGAGCTGGTGTTGCTGTGGGTCTGAGGTTTGGACCCTCAGGCCCGGGTGATCGTCAGGGAGCTACTACTACTTGACGATCGAGCCCGACCACACCGCGGCGGCCTTCTTGTAGATGGCCGCGGTCTCACCGTCGAAGTACGGCGAGGTGATGAGGTCGTAGCGACCGTTGCTGTCCTGGTCACCGAAGAGGCTGGTGACACCGTTGACGTAGCCCAGGCGCTTGGCGTTGCTGTACTTGGCGAGCCAGGGGCCACCGTCGGCGCCGGGGGTGAAGGAGCTCTTGAGGCCAACGTGCTCCTCAACCTTCGTGGCAGCCTGCACGTACTTCTGCGCGTTGGTCTTGCCGTAGGTCCACTTCGGCGTGACACCGGTGTAGGCCTTGTTGCCGTCGGGGTGCGCGTCGGCCGGGTAGCCGAACACGAACACCGTCTGCTGCGGCTTCTGGTTCCAGGTGAAGCCCTGGCCACCGACGTTGTCACCGAGCTTGCCGGTGTCCTTGATGAAGCCGTCGATGACGTAGAAGACCGTCTTGTAGTACGACTTGATGTCGGTCTTCTTCACCCAGAACTTGAGGTAGTAGTGGGTGATGGTGTAGTTGCCCTTGCCATCGATCTTGCGGTAGCCGGGGCCGCTGTAGGCGTCGTACTGAGCCTTGGTGACGTGCTCGACCTTGGTCGCCCAGTGAGCCTTGGCACCGTTGGTGCCGTGAGCGCTGGGGGCCTTGTCGTAGTCGTCCTTGGAGACTTCCTGCAGCGTCAGAACGGCGCCGGGGTAGTTCGGGCCGACCGGGTCCTTGACGGTCTCGGCCTTGGCCCACGCGGCGGCGGTCTCGCCACCGTGCAGGTCGACGGTCTTCTTGTACTCCGCCTCGGAGATCGCGACGTCCTTGGCGAACTTCGCGCCGGTGGAGGCCTCGTAGTCCTTCTGGCTGACTTCCTTGGCGGTGCCGCCACCGATCTGGACACCGTTGTACACGGTCACGAACGCGTAGTCGCGGTCGTAGTCCTCGTAGTTGGCGAAGTCGTAGTGCGTGTACGCCGTCTTACCGACGTAGATGCCCCACGGGGTCTTGCCCTGGTAGTAGCCGGGGACGAAGACCCAGTTGTCCATGACGCTGGCGTCGGCCTTGTCGTCGTAGACGCAGTGGCCGGCCGTGGCGACCAGGTTGCGGTACTGCGACTGGATCGAGGTGGCCGAGCACCACTTCAGCGCGCCCTTGGAGTCAACGAAGAACACCTTGCCGATGGACTTCGGCAGGTTGATGTTCTTGACCTTCGCGGCGGCCTTCTTCTCTTCACCGGTCGGCTTGACCTCGCCGGGCTTGCCGTCGGCGACGTAGCCGCCACCGGCGTTCAGCTTCGGCGTGGCCTTGGTCTCCCAGGTGTAGGGGGTGGCCTTGGCCAGGTTGTTCGTGACGCCGTTGGCCGCGAGCCAGAACTTGGCGACGTCGACCGCGGCCGGAGCGTCCTTGGCCATGGTGTCGTAGGCCCAGTCCGGGGCGGCGTTGGCGGTGCCGGCCAGACCGGCGGCGAGCAGACCGGTGGCCAGAACGGCGCCACCGGCGGGGAGGAGGATGCGCTTCAAGGGAAACTCCTTGGTCTGATGTGGAACGCCTCTTGCGTCCCAAACCTCAGTAAAGGGATTGCCAGAAACATACAGCGCAGATCTTGAACACCGGAAGCCGGTTCGAGGGGGAAGAGGCGGACCTGGCGGGCCGAGACCGTTTCGTGATGTTTAGACGCCTCTGATGCTGATGTTGCGGTTGAGGTGGGATCAGACTGTTTCCGCAGGTAGGGGTGATCGTGAGGCGAAAGTGACTGATGGGGGGTGATCGACCTGTCGAGGTGAGTCATGATCGACATGTGATGCAGATCACACTGGATCGGTGGCACCGATTTCGGGGTGGGCACGTCTAACGCGCTCACATCCGGTCGGAGAAACTTCCGGATCCCCCCGGGAAACGCTTTTCGGCCCCGGAAAACGGGTGCGGGACCCGGCGCTGCGCGCCGGGTCCCGCGAATGGTCAGGAGGGTGAGAGCCCCTCAGGAGATACGAGTCACCTGTAGAGCTCGCCGTTCGGGCCGACGATCCTGCCGGACCACACGTTGGCGGCCTTGCGGTAGATGTCGGCGGTCTCGCCGTCGAAGTACGGCGAGGTGATGAGGTCGTAGCGGTCGTTCTGGTCCTGGTCGCCGAACAGGCTGGTGACGCCGTTGACGAGCCCCAGGCGCGTGGAGCTGCTGTACTGCGAGATCCACGGTCCGCCGTCGGCGCCCGGGGTGAGGGCGCCCTTGAGGCCGACGTGCTCCTCGACCTTGTGCGCCGCGGAGACGTACTCCTTGCCCGACGTCTTGCCGTACACGTACTTGGGCGTCACGCCGCTGTAGGGCTTGTTGCCGTCGGGGTGCGGGGCGGTGGGGTAGCCGAAGGCGTAGACGGTCTTGCCGGTCCTCTGGTTCCAGGTGAAACCCTGGCCACCGACGTTGTCGCCGAGACGGCCGACGTCCTTCGACAGCAGGATGTGGTATCGCGAGCCACGTGACCACTTGGGTCCGCTGAACCCGTTGTACTCACGCTTGGTGACCTGCCTGACCCCGTTGAAGGCGACGCCGTTGTAGACCGTGACGAAGGCGTAGTCCTTGTCGTAGTCCTCGTAGTTGGCGAAGTCGTAGTGCGTCCACGCCGACTTGCCGACGTAGATGCCCCAGGGGGTCTTGCCCTGGTAGTAGCCGGGGACGAAGACCCACTTGTCGAGGGTGTCGCTGTTGCTGCCCGGGTCGTAGACGCAGTGGCCGGCCGTGGCGACGAGGTTGCGGTACCTGCCCTGGATCGAGGTGGCCGAGCACCAGCGGTACTCGCCGTTGACGACGAAGAACACCTTGCCGATGGTCCTGGGCAGGTTGACGTTCTTGGCGGTCGACGGGGTGCCCTTCTGCGAGCCGGTCGGACCGACGCTGCCGGGCCTGCCGTCGGGGGAGAAGCCGCCGCCGACCTTCATCTTCGGCGCCCCGGGGTCGGGGTTGTAGACCGTCGCCTTCTTGAGGGCGGCGAAGTTCGAGGCCGCCCAGAAGTTGATGACCGAGATCGCCGAGGCGTTGTTCCTCGCCATCGGGTCGGTCGCCCAGTCGGGGGCCGCCTGGGCGGTGCCGACCAGGGTGGTGGTCAGCAGGGCGGTGGCGGCTGCGGCGCCACCGAGGGGGAGAAGAGAGTGCTTCAAAAGACGAGCTCCTTGCGCTGCAACGTTCCCGGACGTCCGGGAACTGCGGGACGACAAGCAACCTATGCAGCGATCGGCGGAGCAAACCCCGCATAAGGGTCTCTTAAGTCTCTCTTAAGGCGGCGTTATGGTCGGGGCGCCTGCTGGGTCGCGGCCCAGTGGTAGACGACGTAGGTCGACGCGATGAAGTACGGCGAGGAGATCCTGTCGAACCTGCGGTCGGTGTTGACGTCCCAGGCGAAGCTGTTGACGCCGTTGAGGTAGCCGAGGCCGTTGCGGTAGGAGATCAGCCAGGGGCCGCCGCTCGCGCCGTTGGTGAAACCACAGGTCAGGGCGATGCCCTGCTCGACCAGGCGGGTGGGGGCCTTCACCTTGATGGTGCGTCCGTCGCACCACTTCAGCCGTTGACCGTCGTAGGGCCGGTAGCCGTCGGGGTGCGGGGCGGCGGGATAGCCGAAGGCGACCGTGGACAGGCCGGTGCCGCGGTTGGTCACCATGCCCTGCCCGCCGACGTTGTCCTCCAGGCTCCCGACGCTCTCCATCTCGTAGGTGCCGGACGTCTTGCCGGCCTTCCACTTGAAGCCGTCGTGCACGGTGACGAACGCGTAGTCGTAGTCGTAGTCACCTTGGCCGACGAAGTCCTCGTGCAGGTTGAGCGAGTGGCCGACGTAGATCCCGTACGGGGTGTTGCCCTTGTCGTAGCCGGGGATGAAGATCCAGTATTCGGCCTGGCTGCCCGTCTTGGCGTCGTAGGCGCAGTGCCCGGCCGTCGCGACCAGATTACGGTTGGCCGCCGCCACGGAGGAGGCGGAGCACCAGTAGTCCTTGGCGCCGATCCGGAAGAACACCTTGCCCACGGTCACCGGCGAGCCGCCGGAGGACGGGACCCGCTTCTTCGGGAGAGTGGGCTTGACGACCGGCGCGGCCTTCCCGGACGTGGTGGAGCTCTTCCCGCCGGTGGCCGCGCTGCTCTCCCCGCCGCCGGATGCCGCGGCGGCGGTGGCGCTTCCCGGCGTGGCGCTCCCCGAGGGGCCGCTGGAGGAGGGGGACGCGGAAGGGGGAGAGGCGGAGGAGGGAGGATTGCCGGGCGCGGCCGGCACGTTGTCCATCGCCTGCTTGAGCCTGGCAGGGCTCCAGTACTCCGCGATCCGCTTCATGTCGGCGCTGCTCTTGGTCAGCGTGATCGAGGTGATCCCGTTGGGAGCCCCGTACAGCGGGGCGGCCGCCGCGCTCCCGGCGAACGCGAACGTCGCGGTCACACAGGCGGCGACCAGCCCGCCGAGTGTGGCCGTGAGCCGCCGAGCGCGGGAGGACATGGGGGGGATCCTTTCCGGGGACCGAGGAGTTTCTGGTGACTACCAGGGACGTAAGGGGTGATTTTTCCAGATCAACTTGGTTTTGGGCAGTTCGTTGGACCGATCCGCTCTTACTCTGTTATCTGATCAGTGTGCCTGACGGTGTATAAGCACCCCGTGAAGGTGGAAAAAGGGGCCCGATGTGCACCGGGCCCCTTCTCGTTCACGAAGCCTGTGCCTAGGCGGGAAGCTTCCCGGTCCAGAGGTTGGCGGCGTGCTTGTAGATGCCGTACGTCTCACCGTTGAAGTACGGGGTGGTGACGCGGTCGTAGCGCTTGTTGCCGTCACTGTCGATCGTGAGGCTCACGACACCGTTGAGGTAACCGGTCCGCTTGGCGTTCTTGTACTGCAGCAGGAAGGGTCCGCCGCTCGCGCCCGGGGTGAAGGCGCACTTGATCGCCTGGTGCTCCTCGGCCTTGTAGGCCGCCACGACGGGCGCGGCGGTGGTCGTGCCGTAGCACCACTTCTGGGTGTGACCGGAGTACGGCTTGTTGCCGTCGAGGTGGGCCGAGGTCGGGTAGCCGAACGTGAAGACCTTCTTGCCCAGCTTCTGGTTCCAGCTGAAGCCCTGGCCGCCGACGTTGTCGCCGAGACGGCCCGCGTCGGCCACCGTCGAGATGTAGTGACGGTAGATCACGTACTTCACGGACGCAGTCTTCTTGATGTACTTCACCACGAAGTAGTACGTGATGGTGTAGTTGCCCTTGGAATCGATCTTCCGGTAGCCAAGACCCTTGTAGGCGTCGTACTCGGTCTTGGTGACGTGGTCGACGCGGGTCTCGAGCTTGGAGCCGGCCTTGGGCCAGTCGGACTGCGGCAGGTCCCTGCCCTTGAGCGTGACCTTGTCGTTCTTCAGGCCGTAGACCTCGCCGGCGACCTTCTCCCAGGTCCACTTGTCCGTCTCGGTGGCGACGGCGAGGGCACCCTTGTACTGGGGGCCGACCTCGTCGTCGGAGGAGACGTTCTCGACCTTGCCCAGGCCGCCCTTCTGGGTCCACTTGTCGTAGGCCTCGAAGTCGACCGTGGTGGCGGACTCACGGCCGACGCCGCCCTTGTCCATGTGCGCCTTGAAGGTCTTGTAGTCGACCTCCTTCTCGGGCTGCTGCTTGATGCCGTTGTAGACGTTGACGAAGGCGTAGTCGTAGTCGTAGTCCTCGTAGACCGTGAAGTCGTCGTGGGTGTTGACCTTGGCGCCGACGTAGATGCCCCAGGGAGCCTTGCCCTGGTAGTAGCCGGGGATGAACACGAAGTTGCCGTACGGCTTGTTCGTGTCGGTGTCGTAGACGCAGTGGGCCGCGGTGGCGACCAGGTTGCGGAACTTCGACTGCACGGCGCTACCGGAGCACCAACGCTCCTTGCCCTTGTCGTCGACGAAGAAGACCTTGCCGACGGTGATGGGGAGGTTCACGTTCCGCGACTTGCCGGCGCTCTTGCCGCCCTCACCGGTGGGGGCGACGACGCCGGGCTTGCCGTCGGCGGCGGCCTTGGCGGCGCCCGTCTTGGTCAGCTTGGCGGAGACGGTGGAGTCGGCGGTGTAGGTCGCCGCGGACTTGAGCTTCGATGCCGTCCAGTAGCCCGCGATGGCCTTCGCGTTACCGGAGGGGGTGAGGGCCGACGACTTGATGTCGGGGTTGGCCGTGCTCGCCTGTGCGGTGGCGGGGAGGGTGGCGCCGATCATCGTGGCGGCAGCGAGGGCACCGCCCACGGGGAGGATGAGGCGCTTGGCTCGGGAGTTCAATGAAGCTCCTTCTTTGTCATGGGTCGTCGCTCGGGACGGCAACCCACGCATGCGTAAAGAGACAAGAGGTGACCGTACTCGGTAAAGATGGGTTAAAAAGCTATAAAACGGGCAGTCAGTTGGACCGTTATATTTTTGTTACAAAATCTATGGAACCGGGAACCCGCAGGGACCGTCTGATCTACTTCATCTTGATCGGGGCCCCCGCCGCGGGTCATGTGACCGTATGAACTGGGGAAACACCGGGGCTGGTGGCCGTCTCACGAGTGCGGGAGAGGGCAGGCTGAGCCGGCATCCGCGTCACACGTCCTCGGGAGATCTCATGCGGCGTCTTCTTTGCCTTGCTCTCGCCGGTCTTCTCCACTTCTCGGGTACGGCCGCAGCGTCCACACCGCCCCCTCGCGACCCCGTTCCCGGGCCGCAGGTGCGGCCCGATGACCGAGGACCGCAGGTGAGGAGACCGCTCCCGCTCCATCCGGGCGAGCCCGCCCAGATCATGCCCGCACCGGTGAGACCGTTTCCCGGGGAAATGCCCTCGCGTAGCGGCAAGGTGCTCGTGCTGAGCCTCGCGCGGGGAGAGAAGCCTCTGCCCGCGCTGGGCCACGCCCTGCTGCTGTGCGATCGGCTCGGCGGCACCCATCCCGACGCGGTCCACGCGTGCGCGTTGCTCACCGACGTGCTGGGCGATCCCGGCAAGCTCAGGCCGAGGCCGGGGGTGGCCTGCACGTTGGAGTACGACCCGGTCACGGTGACCGCCACCGGGGTATGGAACGGTCGCTTCATCCGGTTCGAACGCATCTACGGCAGCCTCTGCTCGATGCGGGCCGCCACCGGCCCCCTCTTCGCCTTCACGGACAACCTTGGGAGGTCGGTGCGTGCATAGAACGTTCCCGGGCGAAGTGGCGGCCTTCCCCGAAGCGATCCGGAGACCGGGTTCGTGGTCGGCCGCCACCCGTACGGGACGGGTCCTCCTCGTTCACTCCGGCCGGCCGAATGGCCTTACAGCCGGCCGGAGCGCGCGAGTCAGCTGGTCCAGCGGTTGGCCGCGGTCTTGTAGACCTTGTAGGTGTCGCCGTTGAAATACGGCGAGGAGATCTTGTCGTACCGGTCGTTCTTGTCGGTGTCCCAGGCGATGCTGTTCACGCCGACCAGGTAGCCGGTCCGGCTGGAGTTCTTGTACTTGTAGAGCCAGGGGCCGCCGCTCGCGCCCGAGGTGAAGGCGCACTTGAAGCCGACGTGCTCCTGGACGTTGTACTTCGGCGCGGCCGGCATGGCGCCGGTCGTGCCGTAGCACCACTTCATCGTGCGGCCGGAGAAGGGCTTGTCGCCGTCGGGGTGCAGGCCGGCCGGGTAGCCGAAGGAGAAGACGGAGTTCTTCACCTTCTGGTTCCAGGCGAAGCCCTGCCCGCCGACGTTGTCGCCGAGACGGCCGACGTTCTTGATGATCGGCTGCCACTTGCCGTCCTTGTCCTTTTCCCAGTTCACCTTGAACCCGGAGTGGACGTTGACGAAGGCGTAGTCGTAGTCGTAGTCCTCCTTCACCACGAAGTCGTCGTGCGCGTTGAACCACTTGGCCGCGTAGATGCCGTAGGGGTTCTTGCCGTCCCACGCCTGGTTGCCGTCCCAGTAGGACGGGATGAAGATCCAGTTGTCGTAGAACTGGTTGGTCTTCACGTCGTAGACGCAGTGCGCGGAGGTGGCGACCACGTTGCGGTACTTGCCCTGGACCGAACTGCCTGAGCAGTACTTCCAGCTCTTCGGATCCGCAGGGTTGGCGCCGGGCAGGGTGAAGAAGATGCGCCCGACGGTGTTGGGCAGGTTCACCTGCTTGCTCTTGGCGGACTTGGCGCCCTCCGCGCCGATCGGCGGGACCGACCCGCCGGGGCCGTCGGGGCCCGCGGCGTTGGAGGACCTGCCGCCCTTGACGCTCAGGTCGACGTCGCCGGTGGCGTCGGTGGCCTTGCGCATGCGCTCGGGCGACCAGAAGGCGGTGGCCTCGCCTGCCGTCTCGGAGGCGGCGGAACTGACCACGTCCTTGGGGGCCGTACCGGCGTTGGCACCGGTGGTGGCGCCGATCACTCCGGCGATCATGAGAACACCGGTGAGGGGGATCGTGAGGCGCCGTGCTCGGGAATTCATGAAGCTCCTTTCGTTCTCAGCGGGGAGACGGGACTTCTCCTCGCCGGGAAAACGATCGGAACGTTACTGACTGGATCGAGCACTCGGCAGGAATTGACGGGAAAAAGTCTCGGTCGGTTCCATCCGATGCTGTCTCGTTATTTAAATAGCTATTTGTTATAACTTAACGAATAGGCATTTCCGCAGCTCACCATGGCTGTGTGGTGGTCGCTAGGACATCGCCGGCACCATCGGTAACAGCGATTACCGAGAGCTTCTCAAGTAACTCCGGTATCTTCCGGCCGTGGAGCGAAGTGACCTTCTTGGTGCTGTGTCACGGCTTCTCATGGTCATTTTCCGGGAGACGGTACAGGGTTCTCGCGGGCGCGAGAGCGATATTGGAACACGGGTCCCGCGACACGGATGTCGCACCACGGACCCCGGAACACGGCCCCCGGCCCTCGTGCATCGGACCTCGGAGCACAGGCTCGGACGTCGAAGTCCCGCTCTCGTGTATCGGCCCCCGCAACACGGGCTCGGAGGTCGTGCATCGGGCACCGGAACACAGACGTCGGGGCGCCGGACGCGGCGGGCCGGGTGACCCGGCGGTGCGGCGGCACCTTCCCCGTGGGTATCGACTCTGATTCGTGACGGTACTGACACGGGTGCCGAGACCGCCGGGCCCCGAAGATGGGGCCGAGAACCGTACCTTCCGCAGGAGGCGGCCGAAGACGTGGCCGGTGGGCAGCACGACATCATCGAGGCGAGGTCCCAGGGGGGTCCGTGGCGCTGGATCGCCGGCGCGGCGCTGGTCGCACTCGTGGCGTGGAACCTGCTGACGGGCCGGGAGCCGGACGTGGTTCCGCCGCCCCCGCCGCAGTCGGTGCCCACGCGGGCGGGCGTCGTCGCGGAGCAGGTCCCGAACGTGCTTCACCCGCGGTTTCGCCAGGAGGGCGGCAGGGAGATCATCGACGTGGTCTTCCCCGACGGTTCGGCGGCGGAGGTGAGCTACCCGGTGGAGGTGGGACTCGCCAAGCTGGGGGTGCGGCCCGCGATGTCGGGCCGGCTCGACGGCGACACCGGTCCTTACCGGCAACTGAACGTGCCCTCGGGAGGCCCGTCGGGGGTCTCCCAGGGACGACCGATGATCCGGCGGCTGGTCAAGGGGGTCACGCTCTGGCCTCCCATGAGCGCGGCCGAGGGGGAGGTGCTGCTGTTCGCGTTCGACCCGTGGTTCGTGGCGCTGCGCGATCTCAAGAACGGCATGCCCTTCGAACAGCGGATGCTCTGGGCGCGCAACCTGCGCGGCAGGGTGACCAAGGGCGGCTACCTCGTGCTCGACGCCAGGCCCCCGCTGCGGCTGGCCGGGCGAGGGGAGACCCTTCGCGGTGAGCCGCTGGGGCCGCAGCTGTGGTTCGGCGGGGCCAGGGAGACGCTGCTGGTGCTGGCTCCGATCCCCGGCTGCGACGTCGCGTCGATCGAACTCTCCGTCATCGAGCGGCGGCGTCGCTTCTCCGCCGAGACCTGCCAGGACGGCGTGTACGTCGCGGCCTCGGGGGAGCAGGGACACGTCGAGCGGACAATGGCCGGCATAACCATCAGACGGACGGCGTAGGACACCCCGTTCGCGGTGGACCCAACGCGGACGGCGTAGGGTGCGGCCATGTTCGCTGTAACCGCCACGCGGATCGATCCCGACAATCCTCTCGACGGTCTCACGCTCGGTGAGCGCCCGGAACCCAAGGTTCCCGACGGGTGGGCCACCGTCACGGTGAGAGCCGCCTCGCTCAACCATCACGACCTGTTCAGTCTGCGGGGGGTGGGGCTCCGCGAGGAGCAACTCCCGATGGTGCTCGGCGCCGACGCCGCCGGGCTGGACGAGGACGGCAACGAGGTCATCGTGCACTCGGTGATCGGCAGCGGGGCCGACGAGACACTCGACCCGAAGCGCTCCCTGCTCTCGGAGAAGTACGACGGCACCTTCGCCGAGCGGGTCACCGTGCCCCGGCGCAACCTCGTGCCCAAGCCCGCCGGGCTCAGCTTCGAGGAGGCCGCCTGCCTGCCGACGGCCTGGCTGACCGCCTTCCGCATGCTGTTCGACAAGGCGGGCCTTGAGCCGGGCTCGACCGTGCTGGTCCAGGGCGCGGGCGGCGGAGTGGCCACCGCGCTGATCCTGCTGGGCCGGGCCGGGGGATACCGGGTCTGGGTGACCAGCCGCTCGGAGAGCAAGCGGGCGCGGGCTCTGGAACTGGGCGCCGACCAGGCGTTCGAGAGCGGTGCCCGGCTGCCCGAGCGGGTCGACGCGGTGATGGAGACCGTCGGTCAGGCCACCTGGGGGCACTCACTGAAGGCGCTGCGCCCCGGCGGCCGGATCGTGGTCTCCGGCGCGACCAGCGGCGCGGTCCCTCCGGCCGACCTGAACCGTGTTTTCTTCCTGCAGCTCTCCGTGATCGGCTCCACCATGGGCACCCGCGACCAGCTGGGCAGGCTGGCCCGCTTCCTGGAGCAGACCGGCACTCGCCCGCTGATCGACCGCGTCCTGCCGATGGCCGAGGCGCGCGAGGGCTTCGCGGCGATGTACGAGGGCGAGCTGTTCGGAAAGGTCGTCTTCACCCTGCCGGGATGAGCCCGGCCGATCCCGTGGGTCGTCCGGGCGGCCGCACGGGTCGCCCGGCCCCGTGGGGCGACCCGGGGAACCCTGGGCGCGGCCTGTCCCCTGGCCGGCTGGGCCCACGGGCCGGCGAGTCCGGCGGCCGGGGGCTCACCGGCTCCGGGGCCGCCATCTTATGGAGACCGTCGGGCGCCGCACGTCACGACCGGCGGGTGCCGTACGGGGCACCGCCGCAGGTCATCGGAGCGTTTCGCGGATGCGGCGGGCCGCGTCGTACAGGGCGTCCTGGGCGGTCGCGAGGGTTTCCTCGCTGACCTGCGCGGACGCCGCGTCCCTGCGGACCTCCTCGACGAAATCGGCCAGCATCTGCCCGAGCCGGGCGTCTCCCGCGCGTGACCCCTCGCCGGCGAAGCCGTCGGCCCAGACGCGCTTCCACTCGTCCTTCCACGCGTCGGTCTGGCGCTGCCACTCCTGCTTCTGGCGCTGCCACTCCGTCTTCTGCTCGCGCCAGACCTTGCGCGAGTCCTGCTCGGAGCCCTGGCGTACGTCGCGCGCCATCTGGGTGAGCTCCTCGCGCAGCGACTTGACCGTGTCGCGTACGTCCTCCTTCACCTCGCGGGCGATGTCGCGGACGGAGTCGGAGATCTCCTGCTCCAGGTCGGCGAGCTCGTCGAGCCGCCCGTTGAGCTCGGCACGGCCCCGGTCGCTGATGGTGAAGACCTTCTTGCCGTCCACGACCTCGTGGGTGACGAGGCCCTCCTCCTCCAGACGGGCGAGGCGCGGGTAGATCGTGCCGGGGGAGGGTGAGTAGACGCCGAGGAAGCGGTCCTGGAGAAGCCGGATCACCTCGTAGCCGTGACGGGGGCTCTCCTCCAGCAGCTTCAGGAGGTAGAGCCGGAGCCTTCCGTGACCGAAGACCGGGCTCATGCCTGTGATCCCTTCAGGAGGGTGACGTCGGCGGAGACGGTGTTGGCCGTGAGTGAGGCCATGCCGCCGCCGATCCGGCCGCCCAGTGTCTTCGCGCCGGGCTGGACGGAGTGGTCGAGTTCGGCGAAGCCGGTGTCGAGCCTGCCCGAGGTGGAACGGATCTTGACATCGGTCTCGACCGTGTACGGGAGCCGGAGCACGATGTCGCCGGAGACGCTGTTCATCGTGACGTGGCCGGTCGGCGGGAGCTCTAGATCGGCGGTGATTTTGCCGGAGATGGTGGTGACGCTCAGCCGCCGGGGTGTGCCCTGGGCGACGGTCAGCTCGCCGGAGACGCTCTTGAACGAGAGGTCTCCGACCAGCCCGCGGCTCTCCACGGCACCGGAGACGGTGTCGGCGTTGATCTCGCCGCTCACCCCGTCGAGCACGATCTCGCCGGAGACGCTTCTGACCGAGGTGCGGTCCTCGAACCCGGCGACGACCGCGGACGCGGAGACCACGCCCACGTTGACCGGGCAGTTCTTCGGCACGGTCAGTGCCAGCGTGGCCCTGCGGCGCCCGGGGCGAAGCCAGCCCAGCAGACCGTCCCAGGTGAGGTCCTTGTAGGTGACGGTGAGCGTGCCGTCGTCGTCGTGGGTGACGAGCAACGGAGGGCTGTCGACCTCGGTGACCTCAAGTGTGGGAGGGCCGTCGCTGGCCAGCACCGCCAGCTTTCCCGCCACGATCCGCACGTTGAGTTTTCTCACGGAGTCGAAGGTGAGCTGCTCTGGTTTCTCGATCGTCCACTGCCGCATGTGCGTGACCTCCTTCTGGTGAACACGATATGTCGCGTCCACCGGAAGGTCAAGATATATCGTGTTTTTGTCAGTCGTCCTCGTCGTCCAGCCGCGCCAGCCAGGTGGCGAGCCGTTCCACCGGCGTCTCGAAGTCGGGGTTCAGATCCACGAACTCGCGCAGGCGTTCGGCGAGCCACACCACGGTGACCTCCTCCTCACCCCGGCGCGCGACCAGCTCCTCGATGCCCCGATCGGTGAAATACATCACGTTCTCCTTCAGTGACGCTGATGACGCCGTGGTTCACCCTCGCGGTGACGCCCGCGACAACGGGGAAGTCCCCCGCAAGGGCTCCTGCGGGGGACTTCCGTGGTGATGCCTGTCTGGGACCCGTCGGTCGCCTAGTCGAAGATCTCGCCGAGCATCTGCTGCAGCTCGACCTCGTGGGTGGAGTGCGAGCCGGTCGCCGGGGAGGAGTTGGCCTTGCGGGAGACCCGCTTGATCGAACGCCCGCCGAAGACACCCGGATTCTCGGCCATCTTCAGTCCCAGGAAGGGCCACGGACCCATGTTGAGCGGCTCGTCCTGCGCCCACACCAGCTTGATGTCGGCGGAGTAGCGGCTCAGCTCGGCCTCCAGCGGGTCGCCGGGGAACGGGTAGAGCCGCTCGAGGCGGACGATCGCCACGTCGTTGCGGCCCTGCTTGTCGCGGGCCGCCGCGAGGTCGTAGTAGAGCTTGCCGGAGACCAGCACGACCTTGCGGACGTCGGCCGGGGGAGCCGTGGTGTCGCCGAGCACCGGCCGGAACGACCCCGAGGTGAAGTCGCTCACCGCCGAGATCGCCGCCTTGTGCCGCAGCAGCGACTTGGGCGTGAACACCACCAGCGGACGGTGCCGGTTCGACAGCGTCTGCCAGCGCAGCAGGTGGAAGTAGTTGGCCGGGAGCGTGGGCTGGGCCACGGTCATGTTGTCCTGGGCGCACATCTGCAGGAAGCGCTCGATGCGGGCCGAGGAGTGGTCGGGGCCCTGCCCCTCGTAGCCGTGCGGCAGCAGCAGGACGACGCCGGAGCGCTGGCCCCACTTCTGCTCACCCGAGGTGATGTACTCGTCGATGATCGACTGGGCGCCGTTGACGAAGTCGCCGAACTGCGCCTCCCAGGCGACCAGCGCCTCGGGCCGCTCCACGCTGTAGCCGTACTCGAAGCCGAGCGCGGCGTACTCGCTCAGCAGGGAGTCGTAGACGTAGAACTTCGTGGTGCCCTGGTTGAACGTCTTGAGCGGGGTGTGCTCCTCGCCCGTGACACGGTCGACCAGCACGGCGTGCCGCTGGGTGAACGTGCCGCGCCGCGAGTCCTGGCCGACGAGGCGGACCGGGTGGCCGTCGATCAGCAGCGAGCCGAAGGCGAGGGTCTCGCCCATCCCCCAGTCGATGCGGTCCTCGGCGACCATCTGCCCGCGACGCTGCAGCACCGGCAGCAGGCGCGGGTGGACGGTGAAGCCCTCGGGCATGTTGAGCTGGGTCTCCACGATCCGCTTGACGACCTCCTCGGAGACGGCCGTCTTGACGTCCTCGTGCGACCAGGGGACGGTCTCCATGTCGACCGGACGGGAGAACTCGCCCGTCGGGTCCTTGGCCGCCGCGCGGGTCTCGGCGAAGGCGTTCTCCAGCTTGGCCTGGTAGTCGCGGAGCGCGCCCTCGGCCTCCTCCACCGTGATGTCGCCCCGGCCGATCAGCGCCTCGGTGTAGAGCTTGCGGGTGGAGCGCTTGGCATCGATCAGGTCGTACATCAGCGGCTGGGTGAAGCCCGGGTTGTCGGACTCGTTGTGGCCGCGACGCCGGTAGCAGATGAGGTCGATCACCACGTCCTTGCGGAACGTCTGGCGGTACTCGAACGCGAGCCTGCCGACCCTGACCACGGCCTCGGGGTCGTCGCCGTTGACGTGGAAGATCGGGGCCTGGATCATCCGGGCCACGTCGGTGGCGTACACGCTGGAGCGCGAGCTGGCCGGGCTGGTGGTGAAGCCGACCTGGTTGTTGACCACGATGTGCACGGTGCCGCCGGTGCGGTAGCCCCGCAGCTGCGACAGGTTGAGCGTCTCGGCCACCACACCCTGGCCCGCGAAGGCCGCGTCGCCGTGGACGAGCACCGGCAGGACGGTGAAGCCCTCCTCGCCGCGCTCCAGGAGGTCCTGCTTGGCGCGGACCACACCCTCCAGGACCGGGTCGACCGTCTCCAGGTGGGAGGGGTTGGCCACGACCGAGGTCTTGAGCTTGGAGCCGTCGGGCGAGACGAAGTCGCCGCCGGCGCCCAGGTGGTACTTCACGTCACCGGAGCCGTGGGCGCTGCGCGGGTCGATGTTGCCCTCGAACTCGCCGAAGATCTGCCCGTACGACTTGCCGACGATGTTGGCGAGCACGTTGAGGCGCCCGCGGTGGGCCATGCCGATCACGGCCTCGTCGAGCCGCTCCTCGGCCGCGGAGCTCAGCACCGAGTCGAGCAGCGGGATCAGTGACTCGCCGCCCTCCAGCGAGAAGCGCTTCTGCCCGACGAACTTCGTCTGCAGGAACGTCTCGAACGCCTCGGCGGTGTTCAGCCGTTCCAGGACGCGCAGCTGCTCGGTGCGGTCGGGCTTGGCGTGCGGGCGCTCGACGCGGGCCTGGATCCAGGCCCGCTCCTCGGGGTTCTGCATGTGCATGTACTCGACGCCGATGGTGCGGCAGTAGGAGTCACGCAGCACGCCGAGGATCTCGCGCAGCTTCATCAGGGGCCGGCCGCCGAAGCCGCCGGTGGCGAACTCGCGCTCCAGGTCCCACAGGGTCAGGCCGTGCGACTTGATGTCGAGGTCGGGGTGCTTGCGCTGCTTGTACTCCAGCGGGTCGGTGTCGGCCATGAGGTGGCCGCGGACCCGGAAGGCGTGGATGAGCTCGATGACCCGGGCCGACTTCGCCACGTCGTCGTCGTGGGTGGTCGAGATGTCCTGGACCCAGCGGATCGGCTCGTACGGGATCCGGAGGGCTTCGAAGATCTCGTCGTAGAAGCCGTCCTCGCCGAGCAGCAGCCGGTGGACCTGCCGCAGGAAGTCGCCCGACTGGGCGCCCTGGATGATGCGGTGGTCGTACGTGCTGGTGATCGTCATGACCTTGCTCACCGCGAGGCGGGAGAGCGTGTCGGGGGAGGCCCCCTGGTACTCGGCGGGGTATTCCATCGCGCCGACGCCGATGATCGTGCCCTGTCCCGGCATCAGGCGCGGCACCGAGTGCACGGTGCCGATGGTGCCCGGGTTGGTCAGCGAGATCGTCGTGCCGCTGAAGTCGTCGACCCCCAGCTTGCCCGCCCTCGCCTTGCGCACGACCTCTTCGTAGGCGACCCAGAACTGGCGGAAGTCCATCCCCTCGGTCGCCTTGATCGACGGCACCAGGAGCTGGCGGGTGCCGTCGCTCTTGGCGACGTCGATGGCGAGGCCCAGGTTGACGTGCTCGGGCTTGACCAGCACCGGCTTGCCGTCGACCTCGGAGTAGGAGTGGTTCATCTCCGGCAGGACCTTGAGGGCCTTGATCACCGCGTAGCCGATGATGTGCGTGAACGACACCTTGCCGCCGCGACCGCGGGACAGGTGGTTGTTGATCACAATCCGGTTGTCGATGAGCAGCTTCGCCGGGACCGCGCGCACGCTGGTCGCCGTCGGGACAACGAGACTGGCCTCCATGTTGGCCGCGGTCCTCGCGGCGGCGCCGCGCAGTCGGACTTCCTCGGCACCGGCGGGGGCGGGCAACTGCGTCTCCTGCTTGGGTTGGGCGACCGGGGCGGGCTTGGCCGCCGCCGGTGCCGGGGTCGTCGCCGCGGGGGCCGGGGTGGCCCGAGCCGCGGCCGGAGGGGCCGAGGGCGCAGCGGGTGTCGGTGGAGCGGACGCGGCGGCGGCCGCCCCCTGGGATGCGGCGGCATCGCCCGAATGGGGTGCGGCTGCATCGCCGGACCCCGAACGGGGCGCGGCGGCACGGCCGGACCCCGAATCAGGGCTGTAGTCGGCAAAGAAGTTCCACCAGGCCCGGTCGACCGACTCGGGGTCCTGGAGGTACTTCTGGTACAGCTCGTCGACAAGCCATTCGTTCTGACCAAAGGCTGCCAGCGGGTTTGTCCGCGACGACTCAGACGACACGGCGGAAATCGCCCTCTTCCGCAGATCGGCGTTGATGATAGAGAACCTGTCCAAGGCTACTCGCCTTGGCTCGGACCTGCGCCAGTCTGACGGCAGCTTCCTTGGCGATCCTCTCAGTACGGGTTAAAACGGTCAGTCACCGGGTAACCGTTTACTCGCTCAGGCGCTGGTCAGCCCGGTACGGCGGGCGTGATCAGCTCGGCCAGAGCAGCCGGGACTCCACCCGTATCCCCGCAGTGACATCTTCGAGAAGCCCGGCCAACTCGTCCCCGGCCGCGCGAAGCTCCTCCGCCGACAGGGGCGCGAGCCGCTCCAGCAGGAACAGCGCGTCCGTCGTCTCCTCGGTGATCCGGGTGCGGACGCACTGCCGCCAGTTCCAGCGGCGGCAGGTGACGCCCCTGTCGTCGCGCCAGACGACCTCGCCGGCCTCCGGATGGTCGATCGCGGGCTCGCCCTTCTCGACGACCTCGAACGGCTCGTCGCCGCTCGCGCGCACCAGCCTCGCCGTTCCCTCGTAGCGGGCGAGGTCCTCCCCGCCGATCGGCAGGCCGTGCCTGATGCTGATCGCGTTGTAGGCGTCGACCACCCGGTTGATCTCCGGTGGCGGCATCCGCCTGACCAGCGCGTCCACCGACGGCCTGGTCCGCTGTGGCTTCGCCCCGAACCCCCGGTAGGCCTCCCGCCACGACTCGATCCTCGGGTCGTCGATCGCCACGGCCTTCTCCGCCGCCTCCGCCAGCCAGGCCCGCGACCTGTCGTCGGTGGGCCCGTTGCGCAGCCCGTACACCCCCATCACCAGCACCCCGAAGTCGGGCCTGAGCGTGCTGACGGCGGGATCCACCCGGATGTCCTCGATCACGGCCCCAGTTTAGGGCGCCCCCGCCACCCTGAAGTGGCGTCAGGCGGCCGCGTGGGGGGTGAAGGTGACGTTCAACTCGGCGCCCGTCCGCTCCCACGTGTTGTGAGCCACGCCTGACTCAGTCCTGCTCGATCTCGATGACATATAGCCCCACGGTCCGTGGGGCTATATGTCATCGACCATATGATCCGTGATACCTCAACATTGATAAGCGCAGGTCACGGGCTCGGCTTCTAATTGTGGACGTATGGGCTCACATCGCACGGGTCACGTGCAGAGGCCGCCGTTGAGGAGGAAGCGGTCCGGTCGGG
The DNA here is from genome assembly GCF_040635605.1 of Streptosporangium sp. NPDC006930. Lineage (NCBI taxonomy): Bacteria > Bacillati > Actinomycetota > Actinomycetes > Streptosporangiales > Streptosporangiaceae > Streptosporangium > Streptosporangium sp. NPDC006930. The sequence continues at coordinate 59,462 of NZ_JBEYID010000034.1, forward strand.
GGTTGGGGCCGGGGGCGTCGGCGCCGAGGAAGCCGAAGGTGATCGATCCGCCGGGCTTGATGGTCTTGTTCCAGGCGAGGTTCTTCGCGGTCACGGTCGCGCCGTCCTGGGTGATCGCGGTGCTCCAGTGCTGCCGTACGCTCTGGCCGCCCAGGAAGGACCAGCTGAGGGTCCAGCCGTCGATCGCCTCGGTCCCGTTGTTGGTGAGGGTGACCTGGGTGTTGAACCCGTCGGGCCACTGGCCGTGGTTGGTGTAGGTGACCTTGCACGTACCGGGGGCGGCGGCGGGGGTCTCGAGGTAGGAGGCGATCCAGGCGAGCGGCGAGTTCCAGTTGATCGTCAGCTCGTTGGTGGACCACGACTCGATGTCGTCGATGTAGCAGAACTGGGGCTTGCAGCCCTGCAGCTTGGCCTGGGCGACCGGGTCCTGGATGGAGGAGTTCGGGCCTCCGGCCAGGGTGCCGCGCGGCGGGTTGGGCAGGGACGGGTCGAGCTGGTGGGCGTACCAGCGGCTGTGCTGGTTCTTCGAGGCGACCTCGCCGTAGCCGGTCACGTACGACTGGTTGAGCGCGTTGCGGCCGAAGATGTAGTCCAGCCCCTCAAGCACCCCCTCGTGGTACTTCGCCTCGCCGCTCAGGTCGTGGGCGACGGCCATCACGACCATGTTGTTGATCACCTGGTGGCTGGAACCCCAGTCGTACTCCGCCGGGTTGTAGGGAACGCCGTACGGGTGGGCCTTCTGGACGGCGAGATACTTGTCCGCGCCCTCCAGGACCGACTCGCGGACCCGCGCCCGGTCGGGGAGCGCGTTGGGCACGGTCGCCAGCTGCATGCGGCCGAGCTGGGCGGTGTTGCCCCAGTCGAAGCCCCGGTCGCGCCAGATGTCGCCGGTGTGGTGCGGCGAGGCGAGCACGTAGTCCTTGAACTCCTTCTCGCCGGTGGCGAGGTAGAGCTCGGCGGCGGCCCAGTAGAACTCGTCGGTCACGTTGTCGTCGTTGTAGGCGCCGCCGCCCACCCCGTCGGCGGGGTCCGCGTACCGGGTGGGGTTCGCCTTCGCCGCCGCCCACGCCTTCTTCGCCGCGGCGAGGTTGCGCGCGGCGAACGCGGCGTCGTAGGGGGCGAAGAGACGGGCAGCCTGGGCCGCGGTGGCGGCCAGGTTGAGGGTGGCGGCTGTGGAGACCGGGTGCAGCTCGCGCGGCTGGGGGTCCAGGTGGGGCATGAGGGGCAGGCCGGTCCACGCGGCGTCGTGGATCTTGTGGTGGGCCATTCCCGCGTACGGCTTCCCGTCGGGGACCTGCATGCTGAGCAGGAACTCCTGCTCCCAGCGGGCCTCGTCGAGGATGTCGGGCACCCCGTTGCCGCTCTCGGGGATGTCGAGGTCGCCGTCCTTGTGGACGCCGTCGGTCTTGGCGCGCTCGAAGGCGGACATCAGCTGGTGGACGGAGACGCCGCCGTTGACGACGTACTTGCCGTGGTCGCCCGCGTCGTACCAGCCGCCCTTGACGTTCAGCGTGTAGTCGCAGACGCCCGGCTGGCAGGGCACCTCGATGTCACCCTGGTTGGGGGCGACCCCGATGTGCCCGGCGGGCCTTCCGTAGCCGGGGCGGAGCTCGTCGAGGATCGGGATGCCGCTGCGCTGGGTGTAGTAGAACTTCAGCGCGTCGGTCCTGAGGTCGCTGTAGACGTCCGCGCCGATGTCGAAGGGCCGGCTGGTCTCGCCGTCGGCCTCCAGGGTGTAGCCGGTGCCGGGCGTGGTGACCGTGCCGAAGTCGATCGAGTGCACGTTCTGGCCCGAGCTCTCGTCGACACCGCGCGGGAGGGTGTCACCCTCGGCGACGGTCTCCCCGCCGCGCTTGAGCTTCCAGCCGGTCGACTCCGTCTTCTCGGTGACGAGGGTGGCGTTCTTCGGTCCTGAGGGCAGGTAGCCGACCATGTTCACCCGAACGCGGGGTCCGGTGTCCGGCTCGTAGACCTCGGGCTCGGCACCGCCCTTCAGTGAGACGTTGTCCACGCAGAACCTCCAGGGGGTGGCGCTGCCCCCGATTTGGAACGCCACCTGCCCGTTCGGCAGGTCCACGGGCGAGGTGAAGGTGTAGCGGTAGTCGTTACCGGACACGCTCAGCTCGGGGTTGGCCGCCAGATACTGCGTGTAGGGGTCCACCGGGAGCTGGACGAGGGCCTTGACCACCCGGCCGGGCGTCGCGATCCCGAAGAAGGAGAACTCGTACGTCTCGTCCTTGACCAGGGGGATGTCGTTCTGGCCGACGATGACGTCCCACGGGTTGACGGTGTTGCCGGGGACGTCGGCGCACAGGCGGCCGTCTTCGACCTCCAGCGTGGTGTTGCCGGTGCTCCACCAGGGGGCGGTACCGCTGTCGAAGGTGCCGTTCACGATCTGTTCCGGGCCGTCGGCCACTGCGGGCAGGGGGGTCAGGGTCACCAGGGTTACGGCCGTGGCGAGGGCGAGCCAGGCGGGAGGTCTGCGCACGGAGGATCCTTTGGGCGGGGGGAGGTTCCAGGTTGTGGGAGCGCGGGTCCGAGGATCCCGGTCGGAGAGATCCAAGTGGGAGCGCTCCCACAACCTGGATGCCCGATGTTTCCAGCGCGTTTCGCCGATCGTCAACCGCCACCCCTCCCGACCCGCCCGCCGACCGGGGGAATGACCGATTTGTCGGATGAAACTTTCACACCACCGTGGCCTCCCTCAGGGAGCGGTCCAGTCGATCTCCGGCCCTCGTGGCACGATCCCGCTGGGGTTGACGTTCGTCTGGGTCACGAAGTAGTGCCGCTTGATCTGATCGAAGTCGGTCGTGTCGCGGAACGCGGGGATGGCGTACAGCTCGCGGGCGTAGGCCCACAGGACCGGATAGTCGCTCAGCCGTCGCACCGAGCACTTGAAGTGCGAGTTGTAGACGGCGTCGAACCTGGCGAGCGTCGGGTAGAGCCGCACGTCGCTTTCCGTGAGCGCGTCGCCGTGCAGGCGGCGGCGGGTGGACAGCCGCTCCTCAAGCAGGTCGAGCGTGGCGAACACATCGGTGACCGCCTCGTCGTACGCCTCCTGGGAGCGGGCGAACCCGGCACGGTAGACGCCGTTGTTGAGCCCCTGGAAGATCACCTCGTTGAGCGCGTCGATCTCCTCGCGCAGCTCCCGCGGGTAGAGGTCGGGTGCGCCCTCGGCGTGCCAGGGCGCGAAGGCCGTCTCCAGGGTGAGGGTGATCTGCGGGTAGTCGTTGGTGACCATGCGCCCGGCGGTGATGTCCCAGACGCAGGGCACCGTGTAGCGGCCCTCGTAGCCGGGGTCGGTCGCCAGATAGAGCTCGGAGAGATACTCCACCCCGGTCACCGGGTCGCCCCCGGGGATCCGCCAGCCCTTCTCGTCCCTGATCGGGTCGACGATCGTCACCCCGATCACCTCCCGCAGGCCCAGCAGTTCGCGGACGATGAGCGAGCGGTGCGCCCAGGGGCAGGCGTAGGAGGCGTAGATCTGGTAGCGGCCCGGCTCGGGCGGGTGCTCGCCGCCCTCCTCGATCCGCGTCGTGAACCGGTTCGGCTGCCTCTCGAAGCGGCCGCCGGAGATCTCCTTTTCCAGTTTCATCCTTCGACGGTACGTGACCTTCGGGGAGCGCGATCCGGCCGGTCGTACGTCCCTTGCGAGGTATTTCATGTACAACCAGTAGGAAATATTGACTTGGCGTCGAGTGGTGCGTAGTTTCTCTGCCATGGGCGTCTATCTGACTCGGTGCACGCACGTCGATCTCTGCCGCGTGTTCAGTGCGCAGTGTCCGTGATCACGAATCGACCCGCAGTCTCCTCCCATATCCCACAGGACGCATATCGTGATCAAGATCAGACATGTCCCCGCCCTCGGCGGCACCCGTCTCGGGGGTGCCCGATGAAGCTCAGAATCCAGGGGGTCGGCAAGAAGTTCGCCGGCCGTGACACCCGACGTTCCTTCGCCGCCCTCGCCGGCGTCGACCTCGACGTACGGGCGGGGGAGCTTCTCACCCTCGTCGGGCCGAGCGGCTGCGGCAAGTCCACCCTCCTCGACCTGATCGCGGGGCTCGCCGCCCCGACCGCCGGCCGGATCCTGCTGGACGGGACCCCCCTCGAAGGGCCCGGCCTCGACCGGGGGGTCGTCCTGCGGCAGTACGCGCTGTTCCCCTGGCGCACCGCGCTGTCCAACATCGAGTTCGCGCTGGAGGGCAGGGCCGCCACGAGGCGGGAGCGCGCCGACCTGGCCAGGGAGTATCTGGACCTGGTGGGGCTGGGCGGCCTCGGCGACCGCTACCCCCACGAGCTCGCCCACGGCATGCCCCAGCGCGTCGCCATCGCCAGGAGCCTCGCGACGGATCCGGCCCTGCTGCTGCTCGACGAGCCGTTCGCCGCGCTGGACGCCGGGACCCGGGAGTCGCTCCAGGAGGAGCTGCTACGAATCTGGCAGAAGACCGGCACGACGCTCCTGTTCACCACCCGGAGCATCGACGAGGCCGTCTGTCTCGGCCAGAGGGTCGCGGTGATGACCTCCCGGCCCGGCCGGATCCGGGGGGTGGTCGAGGTGGACCTCGGCCCCCGCGAAGGTGCCCCGAGGGCTGGTTCCCGCTTCGGCGAGTACCGCCACGAGGTGTGGAGACTTCTCCGTTCCGACATCGACCATGACCAGAAAGCGCCGGTGGCCTCATGAGCGTCGTGACCGTGGTGGGAAACCCTCGACCGGGATCGCGCACCCTCGCGGTGGCCGTACGGGCGGCGGAGACCGTCGCCCTGCGGATCGGGGACGGGGAGGCTCCGGAGGTCGTCGACCTGGCGGTCCTCGCCCCGCTGCTGTTCGCCCCCGAGACGGCGCCGGAGGTGAAGGCCGCGCTGGAGCTGGTCGCCGGGGCCGACGTGCTGGTGGTGGCGAGCCCGACCTACAAGGCCACCTACACCGGCCTGCTCAAGGTCTTTCTCGACCGGCTGCCGGGCGGCGCGCTCGCCTCCGCCGTCGCACTCCCGCTCCTGGTGATGGGTGACGCCAAACACTCGCTCGCGGTGGAGGTCCACCTCCGGCCGCTGCTGGTGGAGCTCGGCGCGACCGTTCCCACCCCGGGCCTCGCGCTGCTGGAGTCGCGGATTCCCGACCTCGACGCCGTCCTCGGCCCGTGGGTCGACCGGGTCGGCCCGCAGGTGGTCGCGGCCTTCGGGGAAAGGGTCCGTACGTGACATCGGGAAGAGATGACGGACGTAATGGGTTCTGAAAGGTGTCCTTTGTTCCTCGGAGGGGGAAAAGTGACCAAGTGGAGCATCTTGGTAGCACCCCACATCGTCATGAGCGAGGTTTCATGACCGAGACACTGTCGAGCCGCGCGGTCGACGCGGAGAGCTTCCGGCGGGCGCTCGCCGTCCACGCGGCCGGGGTCGTCGTCGTCACCGCGCAGGTCGACGGCATCCCGGTCGGGCTCACCGCTACCTCGTTCTCGTCCGTGAGCCTCGCGCCCCCGCTCGTCTCCTTCTACGTGGACCGATCCTCCACCACCTGGCCCCGGCTCAGGCAGGCCGATCACTTCGCGGTGAACGTCCTGGCCAGCGACCAGGCCGAGGTGGCCTCGCGTTTCGCCAGGAAGGGCGTCGACCGCTTCGCCGCTCCCACCTCCTGGACCCCCGGGCACCTGGGCGCCCCACTGCTGGGCGGTGTCTCGGCCCACCTGGTCTGCGCTCCCCACTCCACCGTCGACATCGGCGACCACGTCCTCGTCGTAGGGCTCGTCATCGAGACCGGCCTCGAACCCGGCGGGCGCCCGCTCCTGTATCACCAGGGCCGCTTCGGGCGTTTCATCCCGCACCCCTGATTCTTCGGGAATTCTCCGGCCGGGCTCGCGGGAACGTCTCACGGGCCTGGCCGGCGAGGGCGGTGAAACAGGGAACCGGGAGCCGGGAAAACGGGAAAAACACGGTGCGGAGCCGGTGATCGTCACGGGTGATCAGCATGTTGACGCATCCACAAATGCGCTTATATCCGTTTATTCGGTAAAGGTGCTAAGTGTCGCTCTGGGGATGCCTCGGAGGGGGCCGAGGAGGATCCTCAGGCGAGGCGGACGGTGCCCCGGCCGGTGACGAGGGGGAGATCCAGCGCGGTGTGGATGCCCGGTGGGGCGGTGCAGAGGGCGGCGACGGAGTTGACGGCGTGGGCGGCGGCGCCGGCCAGGCCGTGGGAGATCTCGTCGACCGTGAGCATCAGCTGGGGCACGCCCTCGATGTGGACGCTGAAGCCGGGGTCGGCCCAGCGTCGCACCCGGGTGGCGTCGGCCTTGTAGACGCACTCCACGGTCATGAAGGGACGGCCACGGACCAGCCCGCTGAACATCCAGCGGGAGGCGCACACGGTGCCCGCCCTGACCGGTCCCGCGGCGATCTCGAACTCCTCTGAGGCGAGCTCGAACTCGTCGCTCTCCTCGACCTCGTCGAGGGCCACGCCGAGGTTGTCGGCCACGAACTGGACGCTCTCGGCGAACAGCGAGCGCTGGAAGGCGCGGAAGGGGCGCACCGCGGCGACGTAGTCCTTGGCCGAACGCGTGAAGCCGAACAGATCCACCACGATCTGCCGGGACGGGTGGCCCCGGAAGTCGGACGACTCCCGGACGTAGATGTGGTCGACGCGGCTGGACAGGCCGGTCAGCGTGAGCGGCAGCATGTCGCTCATGAAGCCCGGGTTGACACCGGTGCCGTGCAGGGACGATCCCCCCGCACGGCAGGCGGCCTCCAGCCGCTCCACCACCCCGGGGCCGTGGCACTTGGGATACACGAACCCGGTGGTGGTGATGACGTTCTTGCCGGTGGCGAGCAGCGCGCAGATGGTCTCCACGTCGCTCGGATGCTCCCCGCCGAAGTAGGACGCCGGCAGGGGCATGTGCAGCACGCAGTCGGCCTTCGTGGCGAGAATCTCCTCGACGTCGTCGGTGCAGATGACACCGGCCTCGGGAAGCCCCACGAGGGTCCCCGCGTCCTGTCCCACCTTGTCCGGGTCGTAGACCAGAACTCCGGCGAGTTCGAATTCCGGCCGGGTGATCAGGCTGCGCAGGGAGTATCTGCCGACGGCGCCCGTGGCCCACTGGACCACGCGCAGGGGCGGCGACAAGGACATATAGGGCCTCCAGCCCAAAATATTGGGCGGGGCCTTACTGGGAAAAAGTGAGGGGTGTTGTCGTTGACCCTCGCCCGTGTGAGGCAAAAACTTTAGCAGAAATTAACACGGGTGCTTACTGTGCGCAATGATCTCAGGCATTTTTGGTTACCGTTGCGCGCCTTTCTCGGTAATGGTCCCCATGGTGGTGTCGAGGGGGCCGCCGACGACTCGCCCCGGTTTCGCGAGCGGTGTCCGGGAAGATTTCCCGGACACCGTCGTGGGGTGACCTCCGAGGGTGCCCATGGCATCGCGAGGGTCGGGCGGGCTATTGTTCAGACGACTAGAATTATGTTCTCGTGGGAGGATTGCGGATGTCAGAGCTGCGGTTTGACGGCAGGGTCGCGGTCATCACCGGCGCGGGGCACGGACTCGGCCGCTCGCACGCGCTGTCGCTCGCCGAGCGCGGCGCGAAGGTGGTCGTCAACGACCTGGGCGGGGCGCTGGACGGCACCGGTGCCTCCGCGGGCCCGGCCGCCGAGGTGGTCGAGCTGATCAGGAAGGCCGGCGGGGAGGCGACCGCCAGCACCGACAACGTCGCGACCCCCGAGGGGGCCCAGGCGATCGTGCGGACCGCGATCGACACCTACGGGCGGCTGGACATCGTCGTCAACAACGCGGGCATCCTGCGGGACAGGTCTTTCGGCAAGATGAGCGTCGAGGAGTTCGATCAGGTACTCGCCGTCCACATCCGCGGCTCCTTCCTGGTCAGCCGGGCGGCCTTCCCGTACCTCAAGGAGCAGGGATACGGCCGCATCGTCAACACCAGTTCGCCGGCCGGGCTGTTCGGAAACTTCGGCCAGGCCAACTACTCCACCGCCAAGATGGGGCTGGTCGGCCTCACCAAGACGCTCGGCATCGAGGGTGCCAGGGCCGGGATCAAGGCCAACGCGATCGCGCCGATCGCCTGGACCCGGATGACCGAGGAGCTCCTGCCCGCGGAGTTCGAGGCCAAGTTCACCGCGGAGCGGGTCAGCGCTTTGGTGACCTTCCTGGCGCACGAGGCCTGCGAGACCAGCGGCGAGGTCTTCAGCGTCGGTGGCGGCCGGATCGCGCGGGTGTTCGTGGCCGAGGGGCCCGGCTGGCGGCAGGACGACCACACCGTGGAGGACATCCGGGACAACTGGGAGGCGATCCTCGCCGAGCAGCCGTACCTCACCCCGACGACACTCGGCGAGCAGGCGACCGCCTCGATGAAGGCGATGCTCTGAGCGTCGCACGCTGACTGTCTGACCGCCTGACCGCCTGACCGCCTGGCCGTGATGGCCGTGATGGCCGTGATGGCCGGGCGGGGACGTGTGGACGGCCGGACGTTCGTCGAAGGGCGCTCTCTGGGAGAGCGCCCTTTTTGTTGTCCCGGGGTGGTTCCGGGGCGGTTTCGAGGTTGGTTTGGGATGACCAAAAACGGGTCGGGCGATGCGGGATTCGAATGAGTCACTCGGTGGGGCCTGAAGGGACTGCCTGGACGGAGCCGCTTTCGCCGTGCGGAGCGCGTCTTTCTGCCTTGACTGGACAATCTTTTGCTTGACTGTCGTCAGAACTCATCCTTACCATCCTGAAATGGAGAGGAAATAAGCCAGAAACCACCAGGCTTTTCGACTTTTTGCCGCTCTCTCCCGGCATCGTCACACCGTTCGGCCCATCAGGGCCGCCCGGTTCGTTTCGCATGTCCTTCTTAACCCCCCAGGAGATTCCATGCGCCGCCAGCTCACCGCCTTAATGGTCCCCATCCTGCTCCTGTTATCCGTGGTCTCCGGGGTCTCGATGGCCTCGGCGAACGCGGGAGCCGCGAAGGCGGCCGCCTTCCGGGTGCTGCTGTTCACCGAGACCGCCGACTACGTGCACGCGTCGATCCCGTCCGGCATCACGATGGTTCAGCAACTCGCCGCCGCCAACGACTTCGAGGTCGTCCAGTCCGCGAACTCGAGCGTGTTCAGCGACGCGGGCCTGGCGGGCTTCAACGCGATCATCATGTTGCAGAACTCCGGCATGGTCTGGGACAACGACGCCCAGCGTCAGGCCATGCAGAGGTACGTCAACAACGGTGGCGGGATCGTCGCGATCCACAACACCACGGACATGAACATCGAGACGCAGTTCCCCTGGTGGGACCAGCTCATCCTGGGCGGCGCGCACATGACCGCGCACTCCAACATCCTGCAGGGCACCGCGAAGGTCCTCGACAAGAAGCACCCCTCCACCGTGGGCCTGCCCGACCGCTGGACGCGTACCGAGGAGTGGTACAACTTCAGCAAGAACATGCGGGGCGACGTCCACGTCCTGGTCGCCGCCGACGAGAGCACCTACGACGCCGGCGGAAACAAGATGGGCCCCGACCACCCGATCTCCTGGTGCCGTAGCACCGAGGGCGGGCGCGTGTGGGCGACCGCGATGGGGCACGAGAGCGCCTCCTACAACGAGGCCAACTTCCGCCAGCACGTGCTCGGCGGCGTCAAGTGGGCGGCGGGCAACGCCGCGGGCGACTGCGGCGGCACCGTGTGGAACCGGTACCAGAAGGTGACGCTCGACAGCGCGCCCGACCAGCCGATGGGCCTGGACATCGCTCCCAACGGCGACGTCTACTACATCGCCCGTTCCGGCAAGCTCATGCTCATCCGCAAGAGCAACGGCCAGATCGTGACCACCGGCACGCTGAGCGTCTACACCGGCGGTGAGGACGGGTTGATCGGCCTGGCCCTGGACCCGAACTTCGCGACGAACCGCTGGGTCTACCTCAACTACTCGCCGACCGGTTCCGCGGCGATCAACCAGGTCTCCCGGTTCACCCTGAACGGCGACACCCTGGACATGTCCAGCGAGAAGAAGCTCCTCTCCATCCCCGCGACCAGGGTCGACGAGCCGGGGCACACCGGCGGGTATCTCACCTTCGGGCCGGGCGGGAATCTCTACATCGGCGTCGGCGACGACATCAACCCCTTCGCCTCCGACGGGTACGCGCCGATCGACGAGCGTTCCGGCCGCTCCAACTTCGACGCGCAGAAGACCAGCGCCAACACCAACGACCTGCGCGGCAAGATCCTGCGGATCCACCCGGAGAGCAACGGCACCTACACGATCCCCTCGGGCAACATGTTCGCGCCGGGCACCGCGCAGACCCGTCCGGAGATCTACGCGATGGGCTTCCGTAACCCGTTCAGGTTCTCGGTGGACTCCGAGACCGGCTGGATCTCGGCGGCCGACTACGGCCCCGACGCGGGCTCCGCCAACGCCAACCGCGGGCCCGAGGGCACCGTGGAGTGGAACCTGATCAAGTCGCCCGGCTTCTACGGCTGGCCGTACTGCGTGGGCAACAACATCCCGTTCAACGACTACAACTTCGCCACCTCCACCTCGGGGGCGAAGTTCAACTGCTCGGCGCCGGTCAACACCTCGCCCAACAACACGGGCATGACGAACCTGCCCGCGGTCAAGCCCGCCACCGTCTGGTACAACTACCACCTCGTGCCCGAGTGGCCGGAGATGGGCAACGGCGGCGGCGCGGCCCCGATGGGCGGGCCGTTCTACCACTACGACGCGGCGAACCCCTCGGAGACGAAGTTCCCCGCCTACTTCGACGACACCCCGTTCTTCTACGAGTGGAGCCGCAACTACCTGATGGAGATGCGGCTGGACGGCAGCGGCAACATGCTGAAGACCAACCGCTTCCTGTCCAACCTCGGGTTCAGGTCGCCGCTGGACATGAAGTTCGGCCCCGACGGCGCGATGTACCTCATCGAGTGGGGGGTCGGCTACGGCGGCACCAACCCCGACGACGGCGTCTACCGCATCGACTACATCAACGGCGGCTCTCGCGCCCCGGTCGCGAAGGCGAGCGGGACGCCCACCTCCGGCCAGGCACCGCTCACCGTCCAGTTCTCCTCGGCGGGCTCGGCCGACCCGGACGGGGACGCGTTCACCTACGCGTGGGACTTCACCAGCGACGGCACGACCGACTCCACCGCGGCGAACCCCTCGTTCACCTACACCACCACCGGCAACTACACCGCCAAGCTCACGATCACCGATCCGTCGGGCAAGAAGGGCTCGGCGACGGTGCCGATCACGGTCGGCAACACCGCACCGGTGGTGAGGTTCGGCTCGCCGCCCGACGGCACGGCCATCAACTTCGGTGACTCGGTGCCGTACACGGTGACCGTGACCGACCCCGAGGACGGCACGATCGACTGTTCCAAGGTCACGGTGGTCACGGCGCTCGGCCACGACACCCACAGCCACGACACCGGCCAGTTCACCGGCTGCTCGGGGACCGTGGTGACCACGAACTCGGGTCACGATGCCGACGCCAACACCTTCTACGTCCTCACCGCGACCTACACCGACAAGGGCGGCCTGTCCAGTACCGCGAACCTGATCCTGCAGCCCAGGCAGAAGCAGGCCGAGTACTTCACCGGCTCGTCCGGGGTGAGGATCGTCGACCAGGCCGGCGCGCAGAACGGCAAGCGTGTCGGTGACATCTCCAACAACGACTGGATCTCCTTCTCGCCGATGAGCGTCCAGGGGGTGGCGTCGGTGAGCTACCGGCTCTCCTCCGCCTCGGCCGGTGGCTCCATCGAGCTGCGCGCGGGTTCGCCCACGGGGCAGCTGCTCGCCACCACATCCGTGCCGAACACCGGCGGCTGGAACAACTACCAGCAGACGGCCGCCACCTCCGTGTCGGCGCTGACGGGCAGCCAGACGCTGTACCTGGTGTTCAAGCACCCGACGGCGAACCAGTTCGACCTCGACTCCTTCACCCTGAACGCGACGGGAGGCACGACCGAGGGACCCGTGGCAGGCGGCGTCTACCGGCTGACCGCCGTGCACAGCTCCAAGGCGGCCGATGTGGAGGGCCAGTCCACGGCCGACGGGGCCAGGGTGCTCCAGTGGACGGCCGGCAGCGGCACGAACCAGCAGTGGAGGTTCACCGCCGCGGCGGGCGGCGCCTTCACCCTCACCGGTGTCCAGAGTGGCAAGTGCCTGGACGTGAACGGCGCCTCCACCGCGTCGGGAGCGACGATCATCCAGTGGACCTGCCACAGCGCCGCCAACCAGCAGTGGAAGTTCGCCGCAGGGACCAACGGCGCCTGGAAGATCACCTCGGCCGCGAGCAACCTGTGTCTCGAGGTGCCTGGCGCCTCGACCGCGGACGGCACGCAACTCACCCAGGCCACCTGCGGAACCGGTAACAACCAGCAGTGGAGGCTCACCCGGGTGAGCTGACGGGAGTGGTCAAGTTCGCCGACTTTTGCTGATAGCTGCAAAAGTCGGCGAACCGTTAGGTAAAAGTGATTCACAAATCCATCTAAAGAGGGTTAGCTTCTGCACACCTGCTCGGAACAGGGAGGGTGTCGTGAAGCGGACCGTCGCTCGGCCGGAGAACGCGTACCAAGCCGCGCTTCTCCGGCTGCTGCGCGAGAGGGCGCGTTCGCGCGCCGAACTCGGTGACGTGACCGCCCTGTCGCGCTCCCGGCTCAACCTGGAACTCGACCGGCTCATCGAGCTGGGCCTGGCCGAGCAGGCGGGGCTCGCGGCCTCGCGCGGCGGGCGCAGGTCCGGCCTGGTGCGGCTCTCCGGAGACCTCCGCTTCGCCGGTGTCGACATCGGCGCCACCTCGATCGACGTGGTCGTCACCGACGGCGAGCTGGAGATCCTCGGCCACCTGAGCGAGCGGTGCGACGTGCGCGACGGCCCCGTGGCCGTGCTCGACCAGGCGATGGAGATGATCGCCAAGCTGGGTGAGCAGGGACTGTTCACCCAGCTGCACGGCGCGGGGATCGGCCTTCCCGGGCCGGTCAGCTTCCGGGAAGGGGTGCCGGTCGCCCCCCCGATCATGCCCGGCTGGGACCGCTACCCCGTCAGGGAGGCGGTCGGCCAGGCTCTCGGCTGCCCCGCCGTGGTCGACAACGACGTCAACATCATGGCCCTCGGCGAGCTCCACGCCGGGCTGGCCAGGCAGGTGGACGACTTCCTGCTCGTCAAGATCGGCACCGGCATCGGCTGCGGGATCGTGGTGGACGGCAAGATCTACCGGGGGGTCTCCGGCAGCGCGGGCGACATCGGCCACATCCGCGTCGACGACCAGGGTCCCGTCTGCGCCTGCGGCAACGTCGGCTGCCTGGAGGCCTACTTCGGCGGGACCGCCCTCGCCAGGGAGGCCACGGCCATCGCCGGACGCTCGGTCTATCTGGGCCGGCGCCTCGAAGAGACGGGCACCCTCACCGCCGAGGACGTCGCCACGGCCGCCGAGATGGGCGACGCCCACGCGGTACGGCTCATCCGCGACGGCGGGCGCAGGGTCGGCACGGTGCTGGCCGGGCTCGTCAGCTTCTTCAACCCCGGCCTCGTGATCATCGCGGGAGGGGTGGCCCAGCTGGGTCACCTCCTCCTGGCGGAGATCAGGAGCGTCGTCTACCGGCGGTCGCTGCCCCTGGCGACCGGCAACCTGCCCATCGTGCTCTCGGAGCTGGGACCCGACGCCGGCGTGGTCGGCGCGGCCAGGCTCAGCAGCGACCACGTCTTCTCGGCCCCACGATGAACCAGCGAGGCCCCATGTCGGAAGTCACCCCCCTGCTCCTCATGCGAGGGATCGTCAAGCAGTTCCCCGGAGTGCGCGCCCTGGACGGCGTCGACCTGGAAGTGCTGCCCGGCGAGGTGCACTGTCTGCTCGGCCAGAACGGTGCCGGGAAGTCCACCCTGATCAAGACCCTGGCCGGTGCCCACCAGCCCGACGAGGGGACG
>NZ_JBEYID010000035.1:0-56192 GCF_040635605.1 Streptosporangium sp. NPDC006930
TTTTCCGACCATCGACTCGAACCCGCCGAACCCGCTAGGATTGCGACCACCCCGTTTCCAGGGCAACCCCTCTAACTTACTCCAACATCCGGTCGTTGTCCAACCGGATCTCGGCGTGACGCATGCGCCCCGACGAAGGGAGATGATCAGAAGGAGGGTCCCGAGGCTTTGGCGATCTCCGCCGACCCCCTCGGGCCTGTGAACTCTATGTACGCCGCCGGACTCCGTCAAATCGAAGTGCACGCCCTGCCGTGACGTGTTTCCCGGTTGCTGGGTAGAGGCTCCGTTATGACGGACCAAAGAGTGTTGCCCAGGGCGCTCGTCGTACTCCTCTGCACCGCGGGTGCCGTGGTCACCCTGGCGGGCATCAGGGAGATCGGGTCGATCGTCGGACCGGTACTGCTCGCTCTGATCCTGGTCCTCGCGGTCTCCCCGGTCAGGACCTGGCTTCGCGGACGCGGAGCTCCCGGGTGGACGCTGGTGGCGATCCCCCTGGTGATCGTGCTGCTCGTCCTCCTGGGCATGGTGGCGATCCTGACCGTGGCGATAGCGCAGATGGCGGCACTCGCGCCCACCTACGACGAGCAGTTCAACCAGCTCGTCGCGGAGGCACAGGAGCAGGCGGCCAGGCTCGGCTTCGGCACCCAGCAGATGAACGAGGCGATCAATTCCTTCGACCCGGGAAAGATCTTCGCGCTCGCGCAGGGATTCGTCTCGGGACTGCTGGGCGTCTTCTCCGGACTGGTCCTCATCATCGTCCTGCTCCTCGCCATGTGCCTGGACGCTCAGGCCTTCTCCAGGATCCTCGCCATGGGGGCGGAGCGCAGGCCCCTGCTCATCGGGGCACTCAACAACTTCGCCCACAAGACCCGCCGCTACCTCCTGGTCTCGACGGGGTTCGGGCTGATCTGCTCCGCGCTGGACGTGGCCGCGCTCTGGGTTCTCGGCGTGCCACTCCCCCTCCTCTGGGGCGTGCTGGCGCTGATCACGAACTACATCCCCAACATCGGCTTCGTCCTGGGGTTGATCCCGCCCGCTCTGCTCGGTCTCCTTGAGGGCGGACCCAAAACCATGATCCTCGTGATCGTCTCCTACATACTGATCAACTTCGTGGTGCAGTCGCTGATCCAGCCGAAGTTCCTCGGTGACGCCGTCGGTCTGTCCACCACCGTCACCTTCCTCTCGCTCATCCTGTGGACGTTCGTCCTCGGCCCGCTGGGCGCGCTGCTCGCCATCCCGCTCAGCCTGCTGACCCGCGCGCTGCTGATCGACAGTGACCCCGACGGCCAGTGGGCCGCCGCCCTCGTCTCCGGGGAGGTTCCCGAGGACGAGCGGCCCGCGCCGGAGAGGAAACCGGGCGGAGACGAGGTGAAGTCCTCGCCGCCCGTACCCTGAGGCCATGTATCGCGAGTGGACGCCGGATCCCCGCCTCGCCGGGCGGGTGGCCTGCCTGTGGGTCAACGAGTCGTCCTCGGCCGCGACACAGCTGGTCGTGCCCGACGGCTGCGTGGATCTGATCTGGGGCCCAAGGGGAGCGCAGGTAGCGGGACCCGACACGGGGCCGAAACCCGTCCGGATGGTGCCGGGTGACCGATACGCCGGAGTCCGGTTCAGGCCCGGCGCGGTGGGCGAGTTGTTCGGTGTGCCGCTTGAGAGCCTGCGTGACCTGCGGGTGCCGCTGTCCGACCTCGAATCCCTCTCGGAACTGTCCGATCTGAAACCCCTCGCGGGACTCCGGCCGCCGGAGCCGCTCTTCGACGCCGTACAGCGGGCTCTGGCCGTACGGCTGCGCGTGACGCCCGAGCCCGACCCGTCCGCGCCCGCGATCGCCGAGGCGCTGCGGGCCGGGCGGAGCGTGCGGGAGGTCGCCTGGGAACTGGGCCTCGGCGAGCGGCAGCTTCTGCGCCGGTCCGTACGGGCCTTCGGCTACGGGCCGAAGGTGCTGCAGCGGGTGGTCAGGTTCCAGCGGGCGCTTCGCCTGGCCAGGCGCGGGGTCACGGCGGCCGAGGTCGCCGCGCTCAGCGGGTACGCCGACCAGGCCCACATGGCGAACGAGGTACGGCGGCTGGCGGGCGTGCCCTTGAAGCGACTGCTCGGCCGGTCCGGTGGCGAGAGCACCTGATCGGGTCCGCGCGGGCCGTCACCCCGGCCCGCGCGCCGTGCCCGCGGTTCGGGGTCAGGCGGTCTCCATCGCGACCGCTCCGCCGCTCACCCGGCTTCGGCCGTCCGGGGAGGCGATCGAGACCTTCAGCGTGCTGGGACGTCCCATGTCCACCCCCTGGATGACCGTGAACTCCGAGGAGCCGGTCCCGAGGACTCGCAGGTAGCCGCCGAACGCGGCGGCCGCGGCCCCGGTGGCGGGGTCCTCCACGACGCCCCCGACCGGGAACGGGTTGCGGGCGTGGAACCGCTCGTCGCCCTCCCGCCAGAACAGGTTCGTCGTCGTCCAGCCTTCGCGGGTCATGACCGCCTTCAGCCGCTCGTAGTCGTAGTCGAGGTCGGCGAGGCGTTCGCGAGAGGCTGCGGCGATCATGAGGTGATCGACGCCGCCGAACGCGACGTGCGGCGGGAAGGCCGGATCGAGTTCGTCGCGGGACCATCCGAGGGCGGCGAGCGCCTCCTCCAGCGCGTCCTCCGCGACGGGCCTGGAGTAGGTGGGAACGCTGGTGAGCGTGGCGCGGAGCGCGTCGTCGACGATCTCGGTGTCGACGACGATCTCGCCCGCCTTGGTGTCGAAGGCCAGGCGTCCGATCCCGAGGCGTTCGGCGAGCGCCACCGAGGTGGCGATCGTGGCGTGCCCGCAGAACGCCACCTCCGCCGAGGGGGCGAAATACCGGACCCTGAAGGCGCGCCGCTCGTCGTCGCGGTCGGTCACGAAAGCCGTCTCGGAGTATCCGACCTCGGCGGCGACGGCCAGCATCTCCGCGTCGGAGAGGCCGGCCGCGTCGAGGACGATCCCGGCGGGGTTTCCTCCTTCGGGATCGTGGGTGAAAGCGGTGTATCGCAGTATTTCCACGGTGCTCGTCACAGGACCGGAACCTATCAGCCAGGCCAGGGCTCGCCGGGGCCCACCGGTGCCCCGCCACGCGGCTGTGACGGGGACGCGGACATGGGAGTTGAGCGGATGTGGGGGCTCAGGTGGAGGCGGAGACGGGCGTCGACGGCGGTGGCCCCTCGGAGGAGGGGGTGGCGGGTGCGCGGAAGACCCGGCGCTCCCAGGGCATGGCGAGTGCCAGGATCGGCAGCAGCACGATGGACGCCTGCGACCAGACGACGTGGAGACTTCGCCAGGTGGCGGAGTCGAACTGGGTCATGTAGAGGTAGCCGTACCCCGCCCAGAGTGAGGCTCCGATGATCGCGGGCCACGCGAAGCGGGTGGGGCGGGCGATCAGGAACGGCATGAACCACAGGAGATACTGCGCGCCGAGCCTGGGGGTGGTGACCATGAAGGCGAGCAGCAGCGCCGTGGTGAGGTCGATCGGGTCGGCGCGGCGCCACAGGAAGGCCGTGATCAGCATGGTGACGTAGATCAGGCGGGTGCCGAAGGTGGCGATCCCCTGGTTGAGGTCGTTGACGCCGTTCATGAGGATGGCGCTGTAGCCCCACTGGCCGACGATCGGGCGGATGTCCTGGATCACCCGGATGACCTCGGGGATCTGGCTCAGCGAGGTGCCGGCGAAGATCGGCAGGGTGACGAGGAAGAAGATCGGCGCGATGCCTGTGGCCACGAATGCCACGGCGCGGGCGCGGAAGGTGGGCAGCAGCAGGAGCAGGCCGGGGATGAGCCAGATCGGCCAGCTCTTGGCGCACAGCGCGAGCCCCATCAGCAGTCCCGCGAACAGGGCCCGGCGCAGGGACTGCCGGTCGCCCTCGCGCGGGGTGAGCGCCACTCGGAGCACCCCGTCCGGGCCGAAGGCGTGCCGTACGGCGCCGGCGAGGCCGTGGAGGGCGACGCTCTGCCGCACCAGCGCGACCGGGTTGGTGGTCATGCCCGGCCGGTGGGGGTCGCCGGGACCTCGGGCGACGACGAAGGCGGCGACGCCGAAGACCAGGGCGACCGGCTCTACCTGGCCGTGGACGGAGGCGACGAGGATGGCGAGCGGGTTGCAGGCGTACTGGAAGGCGCGCAGCGAGGCGTTGGGCCCCCCGGCGAGCTTGCCGACCAGCGGGATCAGCACGATGTCCGCGACCACGGTGACCAGGCGCCCGCCGATCTCCCAGGGGATGCCCAGCCAGAGCAGGAGACCGTAGACGTAGGGGATGGTCGGCAGGAAGTGCCAGCCTCCCGAACTGCCCAGAACGGGATCCTCACGGTTCAGGACCGCCTCGCCGGCGGGCTTGAAGCTGTTGATGAAGTCGACCGGTTGCCAGGTGTCCACCGCCGATGTGGCCATGATGAGCACTCTGAAGGCGATTCCCACTCCCAGCACGACCAGGAGGGAGGGTCTCCAGCCTTTCCATTGCGCTACCAGGGCGAGCACGACACCGGTGACGAGGACGAACCCCGTGAGAATTGCGTAGTCCATGACGGCCCCTAGCCTGCCCGACCTGGCGACCAACCAGCCACCTGCATTCCCAAAACGAGACCACTCTGCCAGTTTTGCGGCCTTCGGGATCAGGGCCGTCGCGAAGGGGGACCGTCTCGGGGCGCGGGCGCGCATGCCGGAGAACCCGCAGGGCACACGGGGATGGAACCTCGCCGCCGGAGGTCCGTCTCCTCCGGCGGCGAGGGGTTATCAGCCCAGGCCGTCGAGATAGGCCCGGTGGCTGCGGGAGAACTCGAAGGCGTTGTACCTGTCCCAGTTGATCGACCAGGTCATCAGGCCCCGGAGGTTCGGGTAGACCCCTCTGGGCCGGTACGTCCCGCAGTTCGTCCCCTTGGCCAGACAGTCGAATGCCTTCTGGACCTCGGCGACCGTGGTGAAACCGTTACCCGCGAACGGGGCGGCGGGCAGGCCGATCGCGACCTGGTCCTGGCGTAGGGCGGGGAAGACGTTGTTCGGGTTGCCCGCGATGGGGAAGCCCGCGAGCAGCATGTCGGTCATGGCGACGTGGAAGTCGTGGCCGCCCATGGTGTGGTACTGGTTGTCCAGCCCCATGATCGGCCCGGAGTTGTAGTCCTGGACGTGCAGCAGCGTCAGGTCGTTGCGCATCGCGTGGATGACGGGGAGGTACGAGGCGGCCCGCCGGTCGGCGGAGCCGTTGGGGCCGGGACCGTAGAACTGGTAGCCCAGCTGGACGAAGAACGTCTCGGGGGCCATGGTCAGCACGAACCTCGCGCCGTACCTGGCCTTGAGGGTCTTGAGCGCGGAGATCAGGTTGACGATGACCGGGGTGGTGGGGGCGGACAGGTTGGTGTCGCCGTTGTCGAGATAGAGGGAGTGGCCCTCGAAGTCGATGTCCAGCCCGTCGAGGCCGTATTTGTCGATGATGGCGCCCACCGACTGGACGAACCTGTCGCGTGCGGCGGTGGTGCTCAGCTGGACCTGGCCGTTCTGGCCGCCGATCGAGATCAGCACCTTCTTGCCGAGTGCCTGCTTGGCCCGGATCCCGGCGATGAACTCGGCCTCGGACTCGACGTTGGGGCACTCGGCGACCGGGCACTGGGTGAAGCGGATGTCTCCCGAGGTCACCGAGGTGGGTTCGCCGAAGGAGAGGTTGATGACGTCCCAGGCGTTGGGCACGTCCGCCATCCGCGTGTAGCCGGAGCCGTTGGCGAAGGAGGCGTGCAGGTAGCCGACCAGCACCCGCTTGGGCAGGGTTCCGGGGGGTGTGCCGGTGACGGTCGCGGAGACCGCGCCGGATCTCGCGGACTCACCCGAGGCGTTGGTCGCGCTCACCTGGTAGCTGTGCGTCCCCGCACCGGGGCTGTCGGTGTAGGAGGTCGCGGTGGGTGCGCCGACCTTCGTCCCGTTGCGGTAGACGTTGTAGCCGGTCGCGCCCGAGGAGGCGTTCCACCTCAGCGAGACGCTCGTGCCGTTGACGGTGGCGGCGAGCCCCGAGGGTACGGACGGGGGTGGCTGGCTTCCGCCGACCGTGACGGAGATCGCGCCCGATCTCGCGGACTCACCCGAGGCGTTGGTCGCGCTCACCTGGTAGCTGTGCGTCCCCGCACCGGGGGTCTCGGAGAAGGTGGTCCCGGTGGCGGTGCCGACCTTCGTCCCGTTGCGGTAGACGTTGTAGCCGGTCGCGCCCGAGGAGGCGCCCCAGCTCAGCGAGGCGGTGGTGGCGTTGCCGGTGCCGGTGAGCCCGGTGGGCGCCGCGGGAGGCTGCCCCTGCCCCGGTGCTCCGTCGAGGACGATGTCGTCGGCCTGGTAGACGCCCTGGCCGTACCAGCCGTTGACGTAGATCGTGACCGAGGTGGTCGAGGCGCCGGTGGTGAACGAGGTCGACAGCTGGACGTAGGACGACGGTGAGGACGCCCATGTGCTGGGGTCGGTGCCGCCGGTGCCGGTCGCGCCGAGGAAGACGTAGCCGCCCCTCACCCAGGCCGAGAGGGTGTAGGCCGAGGACGGTCTGACGCTGATCGTCTGCTGACAGCGGGCGGTGTCGTTCCCGGCCGGTGTGGCCTGCAGTGCCCTGGTGCCACTGTGAACCGGCGAGGACACCGCCGTGGCCCCGGAGGAAGCCGTGCAGGTCCAGCCGGTCAGCCCGCTCTCGAAGCCAGGGTTGACCGCGATGTTGGCGGCGTGGGCGGGGGACGCGGCGAGCGTCGCACCGCCCAGCGCCAGTACGGCGATCGCCGCGAGTTTCCTGAGGTACATCCGATTTACCCCGCAAAGATCTTTAGGAGGGTGTTCGTGGGGCACGGCCCGCCCCCCGGGCGGGGTGCGGGCCGTGCCGGACGGGTCGTGCGGGAAGCATGGGAAGCGCGGTGCGTTTCCGCTTCCCGCACGCGCCGGGTGTCTTCGCCCGGCGCGCTCTCCGCTCTGGGCGGGCCCGCGCCGGACGTTCTCGCCATGGGCGGACCCGCTCCGCGCGGGTCAGAAGCCGGCGGTGACGCGGGTGAAGTCCCAGTCGCCCTGGGCGATCCCGCTGCAGTTGGAGGTCACGCCGCCGCCCGGGCAGGGGCGGTCGCGGTTGACCGCCCAGTAGGCGAAGCGGGTCAGGCCCTTGGACCTGGCCCAGTCGCGGATCTGGGTCCAGGTCGCCACCGTGGTCAGTTCCTGCTGGTCGGACAGGCCGTTCATGCCGGAGATGCCCATGCGGGCGTATGCTTGCGCGTCGGTCCAGCCGTTGGCGGCCTTGAGCGCGTTCTTCAGGCCTTCCGAGGCGTTGACGGTGTCGGTGTAGATGTTCGAGGCGCCGAAGTCGAACGGCATGATCGTGTAGTTGTCGATCGGCACGGCGAGCGCCTTGGCCTGGTTGATCAGGCGGATGCCGTGGGAGGTCGGGCCGGTGGTCGAGGTGCCGAAGGTGACGACGACCTTGACGTTCGGGTTGTTCTGCTTGACGATCTTCAGGCCGTTGAGGATGCGGTCCTGGACGGTGTAGTTCTCGAACTCGTCGGTGTTCTCGATGTCGAAGTCGACGACCGCGGGGCCGACGGCGTTGATCACCTGCTGCACCGCTCCGGCGAAGGCGGCCGGGGTGGAGCAGTTCGGGCCGAGCTTGTTGCCCGACCATCCGCCGAAGGAGATCTGCACGCTGCCGCCCGCGGCCTTGATCTGGTTGATCGCGGCCTGGTCGGCGCCGCCGGTCAGCGGCCTTGAGCCGTCCCAGGCGGGGTTGCAGCCGCCGCTGGACAGGATGAACGCCATGGTGAAGGACTTCACGCCGGTGGCGTTCATGACGGTCACCGGGTTGGGCGGGTTGCCCCAGCCCATGTAGAGGTAGGGGGCTCCGGCCATCTTGCCGCCCGGGTCGGGGTTGGTGCAGCCGGTGGTGGTGGCGCTCACCGCGCCGCTCGCGGCCGACTCGCCCTGGGCGTTGTACGCCCTGACCGTGTACGTGTGCGAGGTGCACGTCCCCAGCGAACCGATCGTGGCACTCGTACCACTCACCTGCGCCCGCTGCGTACCACCCTCATACACCCGGTAGCCCGTGACGGTGCCGCTGGAGGCACCCCACGACAACGAGATCGAAGAGTTCGTCGTCCCCGTCACCGACGGGGTCCCAGGTGTGCCCGGGGTTCCCGGGACGCTGCCGCCACCGCAGGCCGCGCCGTTGAGCGTGCAGTTCGACGGGCTCACCCCACCCGGACTGCCGTTGAAACCGAAACTCGCCGTCGCCCCCGGAGCGATGGTCGCGTTCCAGCCGACATTGGTGAAGGTGAAACGCTGCCCGCTACGACTCATCGCCGCGTCCCAGAAAGACCCGACGTTCGCCCCCGAGGGCAGATCGAAGGCGACCGACCAACCGTTGATCGCCGTCGTACCACCATTCGTGATCGTGTACTTGCCCTCGAAACCGGTACCCCAGTCCGAGGTCTTGGTGAAGACGGCGGTGGTGGGTGCCGCGAACGCGGGGGTCGCGACCGTTGACAGGCCGATTGACATGCCGAGCGCGGCGAGGACCGCGGTCAGCGTTCGTCGAAATCTCATGGCACTTCCTCGGTTGGGGGGAGGAGATCGGGGGTGCGAGGTCGGGGCCCCGGGCCCGCCCGGGCGCGTCGTGGACGGTGAGGTGCCGGGCGGGTCCGGGGTCGTGAGCTGCGGGGGCTAGGGCAGGGTCGCGAGGTGCGGCTTGACGGTCCTGGAGAAGTTCCAGTTGTTGCTGGCGTCCCAGTTGATCGACCAGGTCATCGCGCCGCGGATCCCGGGGTAGGCGCGCGGCGGTACGAAGCTGCCGCAGCCGGTCCTGGTGGCGAGGCAGGTGAGGGCCTGGTTCACCAGGGCGGGGGCGACGATCCCGCCGCCCGCCGCGCCGGGTCCCGCAGGCAGTCCGAGCGCCACCTGGTCGGGACGCAGTCCGTTCTCCAGCTGGATGCAGGCGAGCGCGGTCATGAAGTTGACCGAGCCCTGCGAGTAGGCGGCCATCTGGTCGCAGCCGAGCATGGAGCCCGAGTTGTAGAACTGGGTGTGGACGACGGTGAGGATGTCCTTGATGTTCAGCGCCAGCTTGAAGTACTCGGCGCCGGTGGACTGCATGTCGATGGTCTGCGGCGCCATCGTGATGATCAGGTTCGCGCCCGCCTTCGCCCGCAGCGACCGGAGCGCCTGGCCCATGTAGGTGGAGTTGAGCCCGTTCTCCAGGTCGATGTCGACGCCGTCGAAGCCGTAACTCTGCATCAGGGCGTAGACGGTGTCGGCGAACTTGGTCGCCGCGGCGGCGCTCGCCACCTGCACGCGGCCCGCCTCGCCGCCGACCGAGAGGATGACCTTCTTGCCACGGGAGTGGAGGGTCTGCACGTCGGCCCTGAACTGGGCGTCGGTGTAGCCGCCGAGGGAGGCGGACAGGCCCGGGTCCACGGCGAAGACGACCTCACCGGGGGTGGCGGTGGCCTCTCCGAAGGAGACCGCGACCAGGTCGTACTCGTTGGGCACCGCGGAGAGCCGCAGTTCGACGGCCGGGTTGTCGAAGTTGTGCCAGTAGCCGGTGAGGAAGTGCTTGGGCAGCGGGCCGCCGCCGGTGCAGCCGGTCGTGGTCGCGCTCGCCGGGTCGCTCCTGGGGCCCTCGCCCGCGGAGTTGTACGCCGCCACCGTGTAGGTGTGCGCCTCGCACACCCCCAGCCCGGACACCGTCGTGCTCGTCCCGGTCACGGTCGCCCGCACCGTCGACCCCTCGTACACCCGGTAGCCGGTCACCGTTCCCGAGGACGCGCCCCACGAGAGCGACACGCTGTTCGCGCCGCCTGTCGCGGCCACCGCGCCCGGCTTGCCGGGGACGCCGCCGGTGCAGCCGGTGGTGGTGGCGCTCACCGCGCCGCTCGCGGCCGACTCGCCCTGGGCGTTGTACGCCCTGACCGTGTACGTGTGCGAGGTGCACGTCCCCAGCGAACCGACCGTGGCACTCGTACCACTCACCTGCGCCCGCTGCGCACCACCCTCATACACCCGGTAGCCCGTGACGGTGCCGCTGGAGGCACCCCACGACAACGAGATCGAAGAGTTCGTCGCCCCCGTCACCGACGGGGTCCCAGGTGTGCCCGGGGTTCCCGGGACGCTGCCGCCACCGCAGGCCGCGCCGTTGAGCGTGCAGTTCGACGGGCTCACCCCACCCGGACTGCCGTTGAAACCGAAACTCGCCGTCGCCCCCGGAGCGATGGTCGCGTTCCAGCCGACATTGGTGAAGGTGAAACGCTGCCCGCTACGACTCATCGCCGCGTCCCAGAAAGACCCGACGTTCGCCCCCGAGGGCAGATCGAAGGCGACCGACCAACCGTTGATCGCCGTCGTCCCACCATTCGTGATCGTGTACTTGCCCTCGAAACCGGTACCCCAGTCCGAGGTCTTGGTGAAGACGGCGGTGACCGAGGCGGCCTGGGCGGGTAGCGCGACCGTCATCGCCAGGAGGAGGGCCGCCAGTGCGACGAGGGAACGAGCGATGGCGTGTGGTTTCACGTTGACCTCATGCATTCCGTGGGGTGACCGTACGGCCCGCGCCGCGCGAGGGGGGATGCGCGGATGTGGCGCGAGCCGTACGGCGGGGTGGGCTCGGTCTCGCCCGAGGGGCGGAGACCGTTCCGTTGATCGGCGCGGGGCGCCGGGGACCGCCGGGATCGGCGGAGCGTCACCGGCTCGTGGCTCCCGGGCGGCGGTGTTCGGCCGTGGCTCGCGGGCGCCGGCCTGAGTCCTCGGGGCGGGCGACGGCGGCGCCGATGAGCGCCGTGGGGACGCCCGTATCGATGGCGGGCGTGGCGATGGCCGTGACGGCGAGGAGGGGGGCGGCCGTGACGCCGGGCGTGGGCAGGCCTCGGCGAGGGCTTGCAGCCGCAGTCAGGACGGGCGGGGAAAAGGTGCGCCGCATGATCGCTCCGATGGACGTGGAACCTGGGGGGTGAGGCGTCCGGACGGTCGGACCTTCGGTGGCGACGGCTGCCGCCGTCGGTTGTCGCAGCTAGGGGTCGGCGAGAGGGGACGCGCGAGCCATGGGCACCCCCAGTCGGCACTTCTTTTAGGAAAGTTTCCTAAGAGTTGTCGTGATCGTAGCCTTGACAGACCCCTGACACAAGGCCCAAAAAACGTCGGCCGCTCACGCCGTCCGGGAAACCCGGGAGAGGATGGCGCCGGCCGCGGACGAGCGCGGGCGCGCCGTTCGTCGACTTCGGTGCGAGGTCGGCCATCGCGGACTCCGGTTCGCGATGGCGACGCCGACGAGCGAAAGGAGCGACCCGAGGTCGGCTGTCACGAGCCCTGATTCACCGTGGTCGCGACGCCGACGAGCGAGAGGAGCGGCCCCGGGTCGGCTATCGCGAGCCCTGGTTCGCCTTGATCGCGACGCTGACGAGCGAGAGGAACAGCTCGGCGTCGGCCCGGCCCTCGATGGACATGGCCACCCACCCGTCGTCGGCTCCGGGGGTGACCCGGCGACAGTCGGTGAGCACCCGCGCCCATCGGTCGATCACGGGTTTGGTGAGGAGCAGCTCCGCCGTATGGTCGCCGGACATCCTGACGATCTCCCGGCCGCCGGCCTGGAACCCCAGCCCTTTTCTGGTGCGCCTCAGCGCGAGGTCCGGCCAGCGGAGGAGCTGGGCGGCCACATTCTCGACACCCTCGGTGGAACGGCGGGACGCGTGCGTGCGCAGCACTGCCATGTCTCTCATCGTCGCGGACCGGACACGATCGGGAAAGCTACCGTTTCTTAACCGTTACCGGCACAGTGATCCTTTTGGCGAATCGTAATGATCCTCACCGGTCTCAACCGTTATTGCAGTGTTATTGACTTGTTTTCGCGAAGGCACGGGCCGAGGTCAGGTACGGTGAGTGCCCGGTGACCACCGGAGGTAGCCCTCTCCAGCACCCCCTGCGACTGCTGACATGTTCGTGTCACGCCGGGGTAGGCGTGAGCGTCCAGCGTCTGCCACCGCACCAGCCCGTGGAGCGTCAATGAGCCACCAGCCCATCGTCCTCCCCCGTCTCGCCGCTCTCGCCAGGCAGGCCGCGCCGAGACTGCTGGAGGGCGTCGTCGCCCCCCTCGCCGTCTTCTACGCCGCCCTCGCCCTCCTCGGCCTCAAGGGCGCGCTGATCGCGGCGGTCGCCTGGGTGTACGCGGGGGTGGGGTGGCGGCTGGTCCGGCGGGTCCCCGTGCCGGGGACGATGATCCTCGCCACCATCGCGATCACCGTGCGAGCGCTGCTGGGGTTCTGGACCGGGAGCGCGGTGATCTACTTCCTCCAGCCGGAACTCGGGACGATCTGCATCAGCGTGGTCTTCCTCGCCTCGGTGCGCCTCAACCGCCCGCTGGTGCAGAGGCTCACCCTTGACTACATCCATCTGCCCTCCGCGGTGCTGAGACACGAGCGGGTCCGCCGCTTCTTCGCCCGCATCACCCTGCTGTGGGCCTTCGTGCTGCTCGCCAACTCCGCGGTGAGCATCTGGCTCCTGCTGCACGAGTCGATCGGCACCTACCTGCTGGTCCGCACCACCGCCGTGGCCGTGATCAGCGGCCTGGCGGTGGCCTTCTCCCTGTACGCCTTCCGCCGGATGCTGAGCCGCCTGCACTACGAACCCGTCGCCACCCCGGCCATCGCCGCCCCGCCCGCCTAGCGCTCCGGCTCCCGCCCGTCCCGGCCACCTGACCGCTCGGGCTCCCGCCCCGCGCGGCCGTCGCCGCGCCGGTCACCCGGTGTCCGGGCGTCCGGCGCGGTCCCCCGGTGTTCGGAGCGTCCGGAGCGGTCAGCGCCTCGCCTGGAGCCGTACGGCGGGGCGGGCGGCGAGTACGGCGGCGCAGACGGCGAGGGCCAGGCAGGCGGCGATCACCCCCAGGATGAGCGGCCACGGCACCACGAGGGGGACGTCCGCGTGCATCGCCGTGGCGAGGGCGCCTCGCATTCCCAGCAGCGCGGGCAACGCCACCACGAGCCCCAGTCCCGCGCCGAGCAGCACCACGAGCGCCGACTCGGCGGCCACCGTCCCGAGCACCTGCCGTCCCGTCGCGCCCGACAGGCGCAGCACCGCGAGGTCGCGGACGCGCCCGGCCGCCGACATCACCATCGTGTTCACGATCGCCACGCCCGCGTAGGCCGTGGACACCACGACGAGGAGCACGGTCGCGATCCACACCAGCCGGTCCTCCTCGGCGTCCGCCTCCGCCGAATAGGTGCGGACGTCCACCGCGCGTGCCCCCGGACCTGGCGGCGCCGGGGCACCGGCGACGTACGCCTCCTTGGCGAGGGTCGTCGCGTCGTGCCTTCTGAACAGTTCGCGGGACAGCAGGACGTCGGCGTCCGCCCCCCGGATCACGCCCCCCACCGTCGGTGACGCCGAGGTGCCGTCCTCGAACGACACCGGCAGCGGCGAGCCCGGCCGCAGCCCCCGATCCTCGGCCAGCCAATCCGCCACGAGCACCCGGTCAGCGTCCCTGAGCGCGTCGAGCGAGCCGGACACCACCTGGACGTCACCCGCCGACTCCAGGAGTTCCGGGGTGGCGCCGATCGCGCTCAGGACACCGCCGTCCGGTTCGAACAGAGCGCCGAACAGGGACGATCGTGCGCCCGACGCCGACGCCGCCGTGTCCGTGAGCCCCGGCGTGCCGTCCGGCACGATCACCGCGTCCGCCCGGATCGTGGTGGCGCGCACCTCGGCGAACGCCGCGGCCGTCGTCTGCACCATTCCCGTGATCAGGATCGCGCAGCCCACCGTGACCAGTACCGGGGTGGCCGTGGCCGCGGTGCGGCGGACCGCGGTCAGCGCGTTCTCCCTGACGAGCGTCCCGGTCGCGCCCCGGCCTCGGGCGAGCGGCCACGACACCAGCCGCGCCACCGGCGGCACGACCGCGGGAGAGAGCAGCGCGAGCCCCGCGATCACCCCCATCGCCGCGACCAGGCCAGACAGCGCGAACGCCTCCGAGCCGTCAGAACCCCACGCGTCGACCGCGGCCGCCAGTCCCAGCGCGCAGCACGCCGCCCCGGCGATCCACCGCGCGCGCGGCATCGGCCGGTCGTCCACCTCGGCCTCGCGCAACGCCTCCAGCGGACGTACACGCGCGGCCCGTCCGGACGCCGACCACACCCCCGCCAGCGTGACGACCACTCCCATCGCGAACGAGCCCGCGAGCGGCGGCGCCGACGATCGCACCGCGAAGCCCGGTGGTTCGAACCCGGCCGTGATCAGCACGTCCCCCAGTACGGGAGCGAGCGAGGCTCCGGCCGCCACCCCCGCCGCCGTCGCGATCACGCCGACCACCAGCGCCTCGCCGTACACCATCCTCCGCACCTGGCGCGGCGTCGCGCCGACGGCGCGCAGCAGGCCGAACTCGCGGCGCCGCTGCGCCACCCCCACCGCGAACGTCGAGCCCACGACCAGGATCGACACGAACACCGACAGCGTGGCCATCCCGGTGAGCACCTGCAGGCCGATCCAGCGGGTCCGCTCGTGTTCCCTCGTCTCCAGGACGTCGCGCCCCTCCCCCGTGCGCACCACACCGGACGCGCCGGCCACCGTCCGTGCGGTCGCGGCGACCGCGGCGACGTCCGCCCCCGGCTTCGTGACCAGGCCGATCGCGCGCACCCCCGCCGATACGCGGGCCGCCTCGGTGTCGCTCAGGTACACGCCTGGCCCGTTCACCGTGCCGGACACCGTGTACGTCACCGGCCCGTGCGCGGTCAGCACCCGTACCCGCGCCCCCGGCGCGAGCCCCAGCGTCCGGTCCAGCGCCACCTCGCCCTCCCTCGGCGCGGCACCCGCCGTCAGTGTGTACGGCGCCAGCGTCGCCGCCGACCACGCGTACCCCCGGTCACCCGGCACCGGCCTGCCGTCGATGACCGGCTGTGCGTAGAACATCCGATCCGGTATGGCGTGCGCCACCCCGGGGATCGCGCCCAGCCGTTCCCGCAGCGACGCGACCGTCTCCGGCGACCAGGGACGATCCGGGGCGAAGTTACCGTCGCCCCGCTCGATCGTCGGCACCGAGACGAACACGGGCGTCCCCGCCAGCCGGTCGGGCACCCTCGCCCCGGCCGAGGTGAGGGCGAGGACGCTCATCGACACCATCGTCATGCCGAGGAACAGCACGACGAACCCCCCGGCGAAGGAGTGCCACCGCTCCCGCAATGTCGCGAAGGTCAGCACGGCACGGCCTCCAGTGCGGCCATCCGGGCGGCGACGAGCTCGGCGGTGACGGTTCCGGTGTACTCGTCCACCACGCGCCCGTCGGCGAGGAAGAGCACCCGGTCGGCGTAGGAGGCCGTCACCGGATCATGCGTCACCATGATCATTGTCTGTTCGTGGTCGTCGACGAGCCCGCGCAGCATGCCGAGGACCTGGTGCGACACCCTGGTGTCGAGCTGGCCGGTCGGCTCGTCGGCGAACACCACGGCGGGCCTGGTGATCAGCGCCCGCGCGATGGCCACACGCTGCTGCTCGCCGCCGGACAGACCGCTTGGCCGGTGCCCCGCCCGGTCCGCGAGGCCGACCTCCGCCAGCGCCGCCCGGATCAGGCCGGGCGGGGCCGCGCGGCGGGCCAGACGCAGCGGCAACGCGACGTTCTGCTCGGCGGTGAGCGCGGACACCAGGTTGAACGCCTGGAAGACGAACCCCACCCGCTCGCGGCGCAGCAGGGTGAGGCCGTTCTCGCTCAGCGAGCCGAGGTCGGTGTCCTCGATCACGACCGTGCCGTCGGTCGGCCGGTCCAGGCCCGCCGCGCAGTGCAGCAGGGTGGACTTGCCGGATCCGGAAGGACCCATGATCGCCGTCAGCGTGCCCGCGTGGAAGCTCGCCGTCACCCCGTCGAGGGCCCTCACCCGGTGGTCTGCCGTGCCGTACGACCGGCGCACCGCCCGCAGCCGCACGGTCTCCCGGTGATCGGCACCGGCCCCTTTCCTGTGCGCGCGGTCCCGGCCGCCGATGGGCTCCTTCGGGTGCGTGCATTCTGGGCCGTCCGGGGTGTCCGTCGGATGCGTGCGGTCCGGGCCGTCCGGGGTGTCTGTCGGATGCATGCCATTCAGCAAAGCCGCCCATGCCGTTCCGGCGCATTGGCGCAGGGGCGAGAGGTGAGGGTAGACCTGGCACTACCGCGCCCGCGCCCCCGGATCGGTTAACGTCGGGGGGATGTTCGCCCGTACTGCCCTGGCGGCGATGACCCGCAGGCCGTCGGTGTTCCTCCGCTCCTCGTGGCCCTGGCGTTCGCTCGCCTACCTGCTGTGCAGCGCGATCCACGCGGTGGCCGCGTGCGTGATGATCTACGCGGCCTACGCCTACGGCGTCGGGATCGCGAGCGTGGCCGGGCTGATCGCCGTGATCGTGCTCACCCTGCCGTCGGCGGCGTTCGAACGATGGCGGCTCCGGTTGGTGGACGGCGCGCCCGTGCCCGACCCGCACCTGAGGCCGCCGCGCCCAGGTCCGTGGGCCTGGATCACCACCCGCCTGCGCGAGCAGGCGACCTGGCGGGAACTCGGGTTCACGGTCGTCGCGGTGTCCGTGATGTGGCTGATGGACCTGGGACTGGTCTCGTCGGCGCTCTGGCTGCCGCTGCTGTTGATGTCGGGGCCGTTCCAGCCGAGCATGGACCCGCTGGACGGCGTGCCGCTGTTCGTCGCCGGGCTGCTGCTGTTCCCGCTCTTCGCCTACATGATGGCCGCGTGGGCGGGCACCCGGGCCCTGATCGCGCGGGCCCTCCTCGCGCCGGACCACACGGAGATCATCCGCTCTCGCGCCCGGCTCGTCGACGCGTTCGAGGCCGAACGCCGCCGGATCGAGCGCGACCTGCACGACGGCGCCCAGCAACGACTGGTGTCCCTCAGCATGAGGCTCGGCCTCGCCCGGCTCGACCTTCCGCCGGGATCGCCCGCCGAGGCGCAGATCGTCGAGGCGCACGAGGAGGCCAAACGCGCCCTCGCCGAGCTGCGCGAGCTGATCCGGGGCGTCCATCCCCAGGTGCTCACCGACCGAGGGCTGGGCGCGGCGGTACGCGATGTGGCGGGCCGCTCCCCCGTCCCCGTCCACGTCGACGTCTCGCTGCCCTGCCGCTTGCCGTCCCCGATCGAGGTGACCGCCTACTACGTCGTGTCGGAGGCGCTCACCAACCTCGCCAAGCACAGCCTGGCCCGGCGCGGTTTCGTGTACGGCCGGCTCCACGACGGCACGCTGGTGCTGGAGATCGGCGACGACGGGGTGGGAGGCGCCGACCCGGCGGCCGGGTCGGGGCTTATCGGCCTCGCCGACCGGGTCGCCGTGACCGACGGCGTGATGACCCTGTCCAGCCCGCCCGGCGGGCCGACGTCGCTGCGTGTGGAGATCCCGTGTCCCGTCTCCGGATAGTCCTCGCCGAGGACGGCGTACTGCTCCGCGAAGGGCTCGCCGGGCTCCTCGACCGGTTCGGCCACGAGGTCGTCGCCTCGGTCGGCGACGGCGAGGCGCTGATCGCCGCCGTGTCCGAGCACGAATCCGACATCGTCGTCGTCGACGTGCGCATGCCGCCCGACTTCACCGACGAGGGACTGCGCGCCGCGCTCGCGCTGCGCGCCTCCCACCCCGGGCTCGCCGTCCTGGTGCTCAGCCAGTACGTCGAGCAGACTTACGCGGCCGAGCTGCTCGACTCCGACGGCGGCGCGGGAATCGGCTACCTGCTGAAGGACAGGATCGGCGAGGTGCGGGAGTTCGTGGACGCGGTGGAGCGGGTCGCCGAGGGACACACGGTCGTGGACCCGGAGGTGGTGCGGCAACTGCTCAGCCTCCGGCGCGGGCCGCTGTCCCGGCTCACCCCACGCGAGCGGGAGGTCCTCGGCCTGGTCGCGGAGGGCCGCTCCAACGCCGCCATCGCCCGCGCTCTGGTGGTCACCGAGGCGGCGGTGTCCAAGCACATCGCCGGCATCCTCACCAAGCTCGACCTGCCCGTCGCGCAGGACGACCACCGCCGCGTCCTCGCCGTCCTCGCCTATCTACGGGGCCGGCCGGACGGACCGGAGGCGGAGCGACCGCTCCGGCGCTGATCGCGCCTCCTCGATCCGGCCGGTGAGCTCGGGGGCCCCACCACGAGCGGCGCGTGGCCCCGCTGCCCCGCCCGGCCGGTGCGCTCGGGGGACGCCCCCCGGAAGGCGCTTTCCATGCCTCACGCCTCATGTCGATCGAACCCCGCTCCCCCGTACGGGGAAACCACCGCGCGGTAGTTCCACGAAGAAGAGGGCAGGGGGTTTCTATGGTCATCACACAGCAACCGAAACGCTGGGCCGGCCTGCCGGTATTCGTCGTCGCGCTCGTGCTGGTGGCGGTGGTGGGCTCGCTGGCGGCCGTCAACGCGGGTGGTGAGTACCTGTCGCTGGAACGGCCGCCGTGGGCGCCGCCGCAGTGGCTGTTCGGCCCGGCCTGGACGGTCCTGTACATCATGATCGCCCTGTCCGGCTGGCTCGCCTGGTCGGCGGGCGGCCTCACCCCGGCGCTCGGCGTCTACGCGGTCCAGCTGGTCCTCAACATGGCCTGGACGCCGCTGTTCTTCGGCGCCGGGCAGTACGGACTCGCGTTCGCGGAGATCGTCGTCCTCTGGCTCGCGATCGCGCTCAACATCGCGATGTTCCGGCGGATCAGCCGCCCGGCCGCCTGGCTGCTCGTGCCCTACCTGCTCTGGGTGACGTACGCGGCCTCGCTGAACTTCGCCATCTGGCAGCTCAACTGAGTCCCCTACCCGAGGGCTTCTCAGGGGCGGTTCCTCAGGGGCGGTGAGACGGACCCCGGTGTTCTTCAGGGATGTGCGGTGAAGAACCCCGGGGCGCTCCCCGATGTCCGGGGGGTGGTGGGCCGTCAGCCTGCTGGGTGAGACATCCGCGACCCCCCGGCTGGAGCCCGACGTGACACAGGCCATCCTCGACGCCCTGCACGATGTGATGACATCTCCCTGGATCTACCTGGCGCTGTTCGCGCTGGCGATGCTCGACGGGTTCTTTCCCGTGGTCCCGGCGGAGACGTCCGTCATCACCGCCGGGGTGTTCGCCGCCGCCACCGGGGCGCCCGACCTGCTCCTGGTGATCGTGGTGGCCGCGCTGGGCGCGTTCGTGGGCGACCACGTCTCGTACGCCATCGGGCGTACCACCAACGACCGGCTGCGCAACGGCAGGCGCAGCCGCCGGGCGTTCGCCTGGGCGGAGAGGGCGCTGGCCGAGCGGGGCGGGCTCGTCCTCGTGGTGGCCCGCTACATCCCCGGCGGCCGGACCGCCTGCACCCTGACGATGGGCGCGGTCGCCTATCCCCGGCGCTCGTTCGCCCTCTTCGACGCCCTCGCCGCGGGGAGCTGGGCGATCTACTCGGGACTGATCGGCTACGTGGGCGGCGCGGCCTTCGAGAACGACCCGATCAAGGGTCTGCTCCTCGGTCTCGGCATCGCCCTGACGATCACCGTCGTGGTCGAGGTCGTCCGCCACCTCCGCCACCGCCGTACCGCGCCGCGCGTGGAGAGTGCGCCGCTCACCTCGGGTGAGCGGCGCGGCGGCGCGGCCGCCTGACGCGGAGGCGTCCGGACACGAGGACGCCGTCGGCGACGTCGGCCTCGGGTTCGGGGCCGGGTTCGGCCTCGGGGACGGGGACGGGGACGGGTTCGGGTTCGGGGACGGGGACGGGGACGGGGACGGGGCGGGGGCGGGTTCGGCGACTTCGGCGGTGAGGGAGGCGCTCCCCGCCTGGTCGAGCCCGCTCAGGAGAGGCCCGCGGGGCGACGGCCCCGACGCGAATCCCGGGGAATCCCCTGCGAAGTCAGGGAGAACCCCTATGGCTCCGCTGCCCGCCCTCGCGGGACGCTTCGACTGTTCACCACAAACCCCTCAACGGACGCCTCCACGAGGTGATCCGGTCATCTCGCCATGGCTTCATCTGCTTGGGAGGAGTGCGCATGACTGTGCTGGCGGTCGGCCTGGCGTTGCTGGGATCCCTGTTCTTCGCACTCGGTGCCGCGCTGCAGCAGTTCGAGGCGGCGGGCACGCCCCACGCCGGCCTTGGCCGTCTCGCCAGGCGACCCCGGTGGCTGATCGGCGGCCTGGCCATCGCGGGCGGCACGGCCCTGCACATCGTCGCGCTGAAATACGGCCCGCTCACGCTGGTGCAGCCGCTGGGCGTGGCCAGCCTCCTGTTCGCCCTGCCCTGCGCCGCGGCCCTGCGACACCGCAGGCCACGGGTCGGCGAGCTGGCCTCGGCCGCGGTGATCGCCGTCGGGCTGATCGGCCTGGTGATGGTCGTGCCCGAGCACGCGGGCAAACCCCACCTCAGCACCGGGGAGGCGGTGGCCCTGCTCGCGGGGGCGGCCACCGCCGCCCTGATGCTGTGGGCCCTCGCCAGGCGGGTCTCCCCCGCCGCGCGGGCCTGTCTGCTCGCCGTGGGGGCGGGCGTGCTGTACGGCGCGACCGCCACGCTCACCCGCGTCCTGGTCGACGGTGACTGGGAGTTCTGGTTCCTGCTCGCCGTCCCGATGCCGGCCCTGATCGCGCTGGTACTGCTCCAACGCGCCTACGCCGTCGGCCACTTCGGCGTGGCGTTCGCCGCCCTGCAGGTGGCCGACCCCCTCACCGCCGTCGCCTTCGGCGCCCTCCTGCTCGGCGAACCCCTGCCGACGGGCGCGGCGAGCGCGCTCACCGCCCTGGTGGCCGCCGCCCTCGTCGCAGGCGGAACCGTCGCGCTGGCCCGTACCACCCCGATGTCCCCCCACATGACGTGACAGCACGACGAACGGAGCCTTGATGGCCATGTCAGCCACCACCCTGCAGCCCTCGATACCGGGCCCCACCCTCCTGCCCACCCGGCCCCGCCGGGTGCTGATCGGGGCCGACACCTACCCGCCGGACGTGAACGGTGCCGCCTACTTCGCCCACCGGCTCGCCCAGGGACTGGCCGAGCGGGGGAACGAGGTCCACGTGGTGTGCGCCTCGGACGAGGGACCGGCCAGGACCGAGCACCTGGACGGGGTGACCGTGCACAGGCTGCGCTCGGCGCCGGTGCTGGTCCACCCGACCATGCGGGTCACGGTGCCGACCCGGCTGGACCGGCTGATCGACAGGATCGCCCCGGACGTCGTCCACGTGCAGGCGCACTTCGTCGTCGGCCGCGCGGCGATCTCCGCCTCCCGGCGCGCGGGCGTCCCCGTCGTGGCGACCAACCACTTCATGCCGGACAACCTCTTCCAGTTCGCGCACATCCCCGGCCGCCTCCGCGAGGGGGCGGGGGCGCTGGCCTGGAGGGACTTCAACCGCGTCTACTCCAGGGCCGACCGCGTCACCACGCCCACCCGGATCGCGGCCGGGCTGCTCACGGCCAAGGGTTTCGGCCCGCCGGTGGAGCCCATCTCCTGCGGCATCGACCTGGCGAGGTTCCAGCCGCGCCCCGAGCCGAAGGCGTGGGCCCGCGGGGCCTTCGGCCTGCCCGACCGGGACACGATCTTGTTCGTCGGCCGGCTGGACGAGGAGAAGCGGCTGGACGAGCTCATCCACGCCCTGCCGCACGTGCTCGACAACGTCGACGCGCAGATCGCGCTGGCGGGCACCGGAGGGCAGCGGGCCGCGCTCGCCAGGCTCGCCGACCGGATCGGGGTCGGGGACCGGGTGTCCTTCCTCGGGTTCGTGCCCGACGAGACGCTGCCCCAGGTGTACGCCGCAGGCGACGTCTTCACCATGCCGGGCGTCGCGGAACTGCAGAGCATCGCCACGCTGGAGGCGATGGCCAGCGGCCTGCCGGTCGTCGCCGCGGACGCGATGGCCCTGCCGCACCTGGTACGGCCCGGTGAGAACGGTCACCTGTTCCAGCCCGGCGACGTCCGGGAACTGGCCGGACACCTGACCGCCCTGCTCGTCTCACCCCGGGAGCGGGCCACGATGGGCGCCGCGAGCCGTTCCATCGCGCTGACCCACGACCACCAGGCCTCCCTCGCCCGGTTCGAGAGGATCTACCAGGAGGTGGCGCGATGAGGTCCGGGGCGATCGCTCTCGGAGGCGGTCCGCGGGGAGACGCCGCGACGAACTTCACGTTCGGATTTCAGGAAGGCCGCGTGACGGACTCCGAGACGATCCGCCCGGGGGTGAGGCGGTGAACGAGCGCCCACCGTCCGTCTGGCCGGGTGTGGCCGGGCCGCTGGTCGCCCTGGCGGCGATGGGCTACGCGCACCTGGTCGCGGCGGACACGGTGAACCCGATGGGTGGCCTGATCAGCGACTACGCGCTGCGTGACGGCAGCGCCTGGGCGATGGTGGGCGGCACGATCGCTCTGGCCATGGGCTGTCTCTGGGTCGCGTACCTGCTCGCCCGGGTGGAGCCGGTGCGCGGCGCCGCGGCGCGGGCGCTGTTCGTCGCCTCGGCGCTGGGACTCCTGCTCACCGCCGCGTTCCCCACCGACGCGGCGCCCGGCGTCGTCTCGGTCGCCGGGGAGATTCATCGCTGGTCGGCGGCCGTGGTCTTCACCGCGCTGCCCTGCGCGGGGTGGATGCTCGGCCGCCGGTCGGGGAACGGCCCCCTGGCGGCGGTCTCCGTCTTCTCGACGGTGCTCCTCGCCTGGTTCCTCGCCGCCCATCCGGGCTCGCTCGTCTCAGAGCTGATCGAGGGCGCCGACCACTACGGCCTGGCGCAACGCCTGCTGGTGCTCTCCCAGACGGCGCTGATCCTGATGGCCGCCCTCTGGGCGGGTCACCGCGACGACGCGCCCGCTCACCGGCCGGCCGCACGGGCGCAGGACCTGGCGATTCCCGCTCAGCCCGGCCCTGAAGACACCCGCCATCCTCGCGAGCCGATCGGTCTCGGCTGACGGCGAAGCGGCTCCCTTGAATCGCTCATGATCGAGTAAACGAGACATGTGGCACGTACCGCTTACGGTCTTACCTACGCTAACGTAGGTTACGGTTCCGTAGTCTTCGAGGGAGAAACCTGATGCGAGAGTTCAGTGAGACCGAGCTGCTGCTCGAACTTGAGCCTGTCGTCGCAGGGGAGCTGGACCGGCACCACAAGGTGGCCAAGGAGTGGTTCCCGCACGAGTACGTTCCCTGGTCGGAGGGGCGAAACTACGACGGCCTCTACGGCGGGGACGCCTGGGTCGAGACCGACACCAAGATCCCCGAGGAAGCCCGCATCTCCCTCATCGTCAACCTGCTGACCGAGGACAACCTCCCCAGCTACCACCACGAGATCGCCACCACCCTGGGCCGCGACGCGGCGTGGGGCACCTGGGTGCACCGCTGGACCGCCGAGGAGGGACGCCACGGCACCGCGATCCGCGACTACCTCACGGTCACCCGCGCGGTCGACCCGGTCGCGCTGGAGCGTGCCCGGATGGTGCACATGAGCGAGGGCTTCACCAACTCCTACGAGGGCGTGCTCGCCTCGGTGGCGTACGTCTCCTTCCAGGAGCTGGCCACCCGCATCTCGCACCGCAACACCGGCAAGGCCTCCGAGGACCCGAACTGCGAGCGGCTGCTCGCCAGGATCGCCGCCGACGAGAACCTGCACATGCTCTTCTACCGCAACCTGCTCAACGCGGCCTTCCAGCTCACCCCCGACCAGACCATGCGCGCCGTGACCGACGTCGTCACCACCTTCCAGATGCCGGGAACCGGCATCGAGGGCTTCACCCGCAAGGCGATGACCATCGCCAACGCCGGGATCTACGACCTGCGCCTGCACATCGACGACGTCCTGCAGCCGGTCCTGCGCCAGTGGGACGTGGCCAACATAAAGGGCCTCGGCGCCGAGGGCGAGAAGGCCCGCGAGGAGCTCTACGACTTCCTCGACCGGCTGGAGACCACCGCCTCCCGCTTCGTCGAGCGCCGCGAGGCCCGCCGCGCCCGCCAGGCCGCCGGCGCCTGATCCCCCGCCCGGTCGGCATACCCCCGGCATCGACCAGCGTCGCTCAGTTGCCCGGGACGCTCTCGACCGCGGCCTTCTTCGCCGTCACGGTGGGCCGGTACCGCACGTTCACGACCGACGTGGGGTCGCCCTCGCCCACCCGGTGAAGGCGTACCGGCTCACCGCCGGGGTTGTCGTACAGCCGGATGCCCTCGCCGAGCAGGACCGGCGCGATGTGCAGGTCGATCTCGTCGATCAGGCCGAGTTCGAGAAGCTGACGGCCGACGGTCGGCGAGAGCACCTCGAGGTTCTTACCGCCGGCCGCCGCCAGCCCGATCCGGACCGCCTCGGCCAGGTCGCAGCTCAGGAACGTGACCCCGTCGGCCGGCTCGGCGTCCTCGGGGTGATGGGTGAGCACGAAGGTCGCCCCTTTCCAGGCACCGCCGTATGTGTTGCCGGTGTCCGGGAAGGCGTCCCAGCCGTCCCGCCCTCCCAGCACGGCGCCCGTGGTCTGGACATACTCCTCGACCAGGTCAGGACGGAACGAGATCCCGGTCATCATCCAGTCCATCTCGTGGTTCGGTCCCGCCACGAATCCGTCCAGGGACATCGTGAAGTGCCAGAGCACCTTCCCGCCCGCGGTCTGCGGCTCGGTGTCGCCCATTCTTCGCCTCCCGCATCTGCTTGCGATTTGCAATCGGTAGGCGAACGCTAGGCCAAACCGGTAGCAGATTGCAACCACTTCGGAGGTGGGGTGCGAGTCGACGCGTTCGGGTTGTGCGATCGATGGCGCGGCCGAGGCGGCTACGCGTACTCGCTCAGACTCAAGCCTCCTCACCGGCCGGTTCAGGCCGCGGAGACCAGCTCGCGGGCCGGGGAGCGGTCGGCCGTCGGCCGCAGGCTGCGCAGGAGGACCAGCACGAGCAGGGCGGCCAGGCCGGTCGTGACCGGGGGGACGAGGAAGGCGAACGTCGCGCCGAAGCGGTCCACGAGCTGGCCCGCGACGGCCGCTCCCGCCGCGATGCCCATGCCCACGGAGCCGTTGAGCCAGGTGAACGTCTCGGTCCTCACCTCGGCGGGTACGAGGCCCTCGACCAGGGTGTAGCCGGTAATGACGGCCGGGGCGATGACGAACCCGGCCACGGCGGCTCCGGCGTACAGCGGCGGGATCGATCCGGCGAGCGTCAGGGCGACGGTGGCCGCGGAGAGCAGCCCGAGGGCGGCGGCCAGCCTGGCCGGGGCGCCGATCCGCCAGCGGACCACGCCGTAGAGGACGCCGCCGACGAAACTCGCGCCGGAGAAGCTCGCGTACACCGGCCCTGCGGCACCGGCCTGGCCGAGCGCCGCGGTGTAGGAGGTGACGCCGACCTGGAGGCTGCCGAAGACGGTGCCGAGGGCGACGAAGGCCCCCGCGAGCACGGCCACCCCGCGCAGCCGCAGCACCCCGTGCCGGGAACGGACCCGGACCGGCATCGGCTCCGGGGCACCCCCACGCACCCCCGCGAACACGAGCGTCCCCACCACGACCATGACCAGCGCCCCCGACAGCGCCCACACCGGCGAGAACCCGGTCGAGATCGCCACGAGCAGCACCGGAGCGAGGGTGAAGGTCAACTCGTCGGTGATGGATTCGAGGGCGAAGGCGGTGTCCAGCCTGCCCGACCTGCCGAGCACGTACGCCCAGCGGGCGCGGACCATCGAGCCGACCTGCGGCATCGTCGCCCCCGCCAGCGCCGAGACGACCACCAGCGAGACCGCCGAGGCGTGCGCCGAGGCGAGCACCAGCAGGGCGCCCAGCGCGACCGCGTGCACGACGACCTGCGGGACCAGCACCCTCGCCTGGCCGTACCTGTCGGCGAGCCGCCCGGTCCGCGGGCCGACCAACGCGGGCGCCACCGCGGCCACCGCGGCGGCCACCCCGGCCACGCCGTAGGAGCCGGTGGACCAGTGCACGAGCAGCAGCACGCCGAGCTGGAGCATCGCGTTCGGCAGGCGCGCGGCGAAGGCGGGGAGCAGGAACCGCCAGGCTCCGGGCGTACTGAGCACGGCGAGGTACGACTTCAACAGATCTCCGTCCAACATCCAGACGGAGGCTCCGCCCGGCTCGGGAGCCCACCGGGGGTGGTGGGCTTCGACCGGGGTGATACCGCTCTCGCGGCCGCCGAGCGGTCAGTGCGTGCGCCCCTGCAGAACGCGACAATCATTCACCTTATGCCACGAACCGCCATCTTTCGAAGCCGGCCTCTCTCCGGCCGGGGTCCCGGGTCAGTCGGCCGAACGGCCCAGGGACTGCCGCCGGGAGGCGCCGATGCTGCCGAGCAGGGTGAGTGCCTGGGCACTGGGACCACCGGGTTCGGCATGGTAGATGATCAGTTGCTGGCCGGGCGCGTCGCGCACGTCGAAGGCCTGATAGGTAAGCACCAGAGGGCCGACGTCCGGGTGCATGAGATGTTTCGCGTCCCGGGTCTTGCCCCGCACGTCGTGCGCGCTCCACAGGGCCGCGAACTCACCGCTCCGCTCGGTCAGGGTCCGTACGAGCTCGCGGAGCCGGGGATCCTCGGGGTCGAAGCCGGCCGCCTGCCTCAGGTTGGCCACGGTGGCCTGGGCGGTCCAGTTCCAGCGGGTGTAGAAGTGCCGCCCGGCGGGGTCGAGGAAGGCCATCCGTGCCAGGTTGTCGGCGGGCTCGAAGGGCGAGAACAGAGCGTCGGCCAGCGCGTTGGCGGCGAGGATGTCCAGGGTGCGGTTGATGACGAACGCGGGAGTGTTCGGGTAGCCGTCCATCAGCTGGCGCAGTGCGGGGCCGACCGTGTCCGGGATCCGGCCCGGCCGCTCGTCCGGCGCGGCGCCCGCCAGCCGGTACAGGTGCGCGCGGGCGTCGGCGTCCAGGTGCAGGGCACGGCTGAGCGCGTCGAGCACCTGGGGGGAGGGACGGCGTTCGCGCCCCTGTTCCAGGCGGGTGTAGTAGTCGGCGTTCATACCGGCCAGAACGGCGACCTCCTCGCGCCGCAGTCCGGCGACCCTGCGGACCCCGTAGGTCACCATGCCGACGTCTTCCGGCCGCAGGCCCGAACGGCGTGCGCGCAGAAAGTCTCCCAGCTCGTTGTTGGCCATGTCCCCAGGCTAGGCGGGCGGACGACTGCCTGCCCGGGTGTGTCACACCCAGGACCTGCCCGGGTGTGCCGCAGCGAGGGCGCTCGCCGCCCGGGTGCGGCACACCCAGGCGGCGAGCGTCCTGGTTGGCGGTCCGCACCCGGCCCAGACTCGGTGCCGAAGGACAGATCACCACGTACGGGAGAAGAGCATGACGAGAACCGTCGATGACGGGAAGGTGGACGTGGTCGGCATGTGGGTGACCGCGGACGGCCACATCCGCCAGGAACTACGAGCGGACGGCCGGTACGACGAGGCACGCGGCGGCCGACGCAGCGCGTACACCGGCCGGTACACGGTGACCGGCGGCCACCTGGACTACGTCGACGACACCGGGTTCACCGCCACGGGTGACATCCGCGACGGTGTGCTCTACCACGAGCACCTCGTGCTGTACCGGGAGAAGGAGCGGGCATGAGGGCATCGGCCAAGGTCATCGCGGTCACCGGGGCGAGCAGCGGGATCGGCGAGGCGACCGCCCTCCGCCTGGCCGCCGACGGCCATCACCTCCTCCTCGGTGCGCGGCGTACGGACCGGCTGGAACAGCTGACAGCGAAGATCACCACCGACGGCGGCAGCGCCTCGTTCCGGCGGCTGGACGTCACCGACGCCGCCGACGTGCGGGCCTTCGTGTCCGCCGCGCGGGAGCGGTACGGGCGGCTGGACGTGATGGTCAACAACGCCGGTGTGATGCCGCTGTCGCCGCTCGCGGAACTGAAGGTCGACGAGTGGGACCGGATGATCGACGTGAACGTCCGCGGGGTACTGCACGGCATCGCCGCCGCCCTGCCGGTCATGCGGGAGCAGGGCGGCGGGCACTTCGTGAACATCGCCTCCGTCGGCGCCTACGAGGTGTCGCCGACCGCCGCGGTGTACTGCGCCACCAAGTTCGCGGTGCGCGCGATCTCCGAGGGGCTGCGCCAGGAGTCCGCGGGCGACATCCGGGTGAGCGTCGTCTCCCCCGGCGTCACCGAGTCCGAGCTCGCCGACTCCATCTCGGACCCGGTGGCCCGCGAGGCCATGAGGACCTACCGGTCGGTGGCCATCCCGGCCGAGGCGATCGCGGACGCCATCGCCTTCGCGATCAGCCGACCCGCCGAGGTCGACGTCAACGAGATCGTGATACGCCCGGCCGCCGGCGCCCAGTGACGGCGTCACGCCGGAGCCTGATCCGGAAACGGGCGACCGGGCTCCGGCGGGCGGACTGCCGGATGGGATGGGGTGCACGACAGCACCGGAGCCGAACTTCCGAGCGCCATCCGGTCGCCTTGAAATCCCGGCAGATCGAAAGGCAGACGTTCGGCAGATCGAAAGGCAGACGTTCGGCAGATCGAAAGGCAACCCTTCGGCAGATCAAAAGTGACGACCGGCAGTAAACGATCTTTTCCATCGAGCGCTCGGGTACCAGGGAAACCTCGTACGCAGGCCGCGAAGGCGAATCGGCAGGGGCCAGACGGGCGTCATGGGGTTCGACCACTGATCTTCTCCGCGTGGTGAAGGTCATCGCGCTCCCACGGGGAGCCGGTGCGGACGGCCGTTCGCAGTGTGGGCCAGGACAGGGCCGCGAGGGCGGCTGCGAGGGCGGCGACGGCCACCATCGCCCCTGACAGGCCGGTCGCCTCGGCCCAGCGCCCGACGTAGACGGGACCGGCGAGGAAGCCGAGGTAGGCCACGGTGGCCACCACGGATGTCGCCCTCCCCCGGGCGGCCTCGCCGACCTGGGCCGCGACGACACCCATCAGCGTGGGGAAGAGCACCACCGTACCGGC
Source organism: Streptosporangium sp. NPDC006930 (assembly GCF_040635605.1). Taxonomy (NCBI): domain Bacteria; kingdom Bacillati; phylum Actinomycetota; class Actinomycetes; order Streptosporangiales; family Streptosporangiaceae; genus Streptosporangium; species Streptosporangium sp. NPDC006930. Next base: position 28,759 of record NZ_JBEYID010000035.1, read on the forward strand.
CGCGGCCAGGGCGAGCCCGAGCAGGACCACGGGGACGGACCGCGCGCCGGACACCAGCAGGGTTCCGGCCGCGGCCGTCACCGCGCCGGAGATCAGCATGACCGTGGCGTACCGGGAGCCGAACGCGCCGGCGGCGAAGCGGGTGAGGGCGACGACGGCGGCGAAGACCGCGGGACCTGCCGAGGCGAGCGCGGGGCCGGCGCCGGCCACGTCGGCGAGGTAGACCGCGCCCCAGCTCTGGTGGGCGTTCTCCACCGCGAAGGCGAGCGCGCCCAGGCCACCGACCACGAGCAACGGGAACAGGCGCACGACGTGCCGCCCCCGGGCGGCCCCCGCCGCGTCCGGGACGACATCCTCGGCGCTCGAGGCGGTTCGCCGGTCGGCCGCGACGGCGAGTGCCGCACCGGCCGAGGCCGCCGCGACCAGCAGGAACGGCGCGACGACCGGCGCCCCCAGGCCGCCGAGCAGCAGCCCTGCGGAGAGGCTGCCGACCACCACCATCGCGGAGAAGGTGCCGTGCGCGCGGGTGATGACCGGCCTGCCCGACGCCCGCTCCGCCGAGGCCGCCGCCGCGTTGATCGCGACGTCGGCCGCTCCCGAGGAGGCCCCGAGCAGCGCCAGCCCCGCCGACAGGCTCCAGAAGTCGCGCCCCGCCACGGCCACCAGCGTCCCCACCGCACCGAGCGTCACCAGCAGGAACGCGGCCACCCGCAGCCCCCAGCGGTCGACCGCCCTCCCGGTGACGAGCATCGCGGGCAGCGCTCCCGCCCCCACGAACAACAGCGCCGTGCCCAACTGCCCGTCACCGAGCTCGGCCTGGGCGCGGATCGCGGGCACCGAGGCACCCCACACCCCCCAGAAAGCACCGAACGCGGCGAACCCCACATAAGCGGTACGTGCCCGAACTCCGCCCTTTCCTCCTGCCATGTGTGTAACGATACACAAATCAGCTGTGTATCGATACACAGATACCCTCGGACCATGAGCGGACGGACAACGCGACGCAGGGTGACCATGGCCGAGGTCGCCCGCGCGGCAGGCGTGTCGGTGATGACCGTCTCGTACGCCTACGGGCAACCGGGCCGGGTCTCCGACGAGGCACGGGCCAAGGTCCGCGAGGCCGCCGAGCGCCTCGGCTACCCCGGCCCGCATCCCGGCGCGCGCTCACTGCGCAGCGGCAGGACCGGCAACCTGGGCGTCGTCCTCGGCGAGCACCTCACCTACGCCTTCGACGACCCGCAGGCCACTCGTTTCCTGTCCGGTGTCGCCCAGGTCTGCGCCGATCACGGCATGGCGCTCACGCTCGTACCTGTCACGGGAAGCCCTTCCGACGTCGACCGGGTCACCGAGGCCGCCGTCGACGCCTTCGTGGTCTGGACGACCGCCGACGACGACCCCGTCATCGACGCCATCACCGCCACCGGCCTGCCCGCCGTGGTCCACGGCGGCCCGCGCCGCGACGGCCTCTCCTTCGTCGCCGCCGACGACCGCGCCGCAGCGGCGGCCGTGGGCCGCGAGGTCTTCGCGGGAGCGCGTCACCCGGGAGTGCTGAGCTTTCCCCTCGACCGCGCGAGGGTCTCCCGCGTCGCCTTCGGCGCCCCCGGTAGTCGCGTGCTTCCAGAAGCGAGCGACGCTCCCGGGAGCGAGCCTCCCCAAAACGTCGGCACCGCTTCCGGAACCGCCGACAGCACTCCGGGCATCACCGACGCCGACTCCCGAACCACCTCGGCCGACGCGCCCGCGGGCATCGACCCCGACACCTCGACCTTCCGGGTCACCCGCAGGCGCCTGCGCGGTTACCGCGACGCCTGGGCCGAGACCGGCGGCGACTGGTCACAGGTCCGCGTGGCGGTCTGCTCCACCAACAGCGCACGAGAGGCCGAGACACTCGCGGCCGAGTTGCTCACCGGCCCGTACGCCTGCGACGCGATCGCCGCGATGAGCGACGAACTGGCCCTCGGTGTCCTGCGCGCCGCCACCCGCCTGGGCCTCACCGTTCCCGGCGACCTCACCCTCAGCGGCTGGGACGACTCCGCCGCCGCCCCTGCCGGGCTCACCACGATCGCCCAGTCCCTACGCGACCAGGGCGCCCGCTGCGCCCGCACCGCCCTCGGCCACCTCACCCCGGCCGACCGGGACACCGACGTCGCCTGGCACCTGATCAGCCGCAAATCCACCCGGCGACCTTAAAACGGACTTTTCTCCTCGCGCAGCCCAGGAAACATGGCTTCTCTGTGGGAATGGTACGTAGACATCGTGTAGGGATAGCTGTTTTTTCTATTTTTCTTATTTCCCGGCCTTCCCGCCTCTTGCCCGATACCCTCACAACCCGGAAACACGCAACGATTCCGAGGATGGAGTGTCATCGTGGGCGAACACACCGCCAAGAGGCAGCAGAACATGATCAAATTTCTTGCACCGTTGACGATCATCGTGGTGGCCGCCTCGACAGTGATCTGGCTACGCCGTCGCCCCGGCCAGCCGATACAGGTCTCGGTCCACGTCTAGAGGCCCCCTCCGCCCATCGAACCAACATCAATTCACATATGGGCGATATTCCCGCGATATCCGAATTCTGCTGATCTCGCGGCCTCATTGAGGTTCTGTATGAATTGTCCGTAGTGACGCACAGGACGCTTCCGCGACCTTCGCGGTCGCCGGTATCGCGGGCGGGTCCGATTTTGTCGGTCCCGCCTGCCACTCTTTCCCAAGAAATTCTGCCGGTCAGGCGACACAAGGAGGTGTTCGCGGTGGGTGCGAGTCTTTCGGCACGTCTTCTGGACGCGCTCGGCGATGACAGGAAGCACACGGCGCTGGTGGTGCGCGCCGGATATCAGCCGGTCGGCGGTGAGGGCAACGTCGTGATGCCCCCCACCTTCCCCGTCGACAAGAACGAGAAGGACCTGACGAAGAAATACATCGTCGCCGATCGCCTGGTCGACGGTGAGCAGGTCAAGACCGTGACGATCGACCAGGAGCAGTCCCAGTCCAACCGGTTGGAGGAGGCACTGCGCGACGCCCGTGACGGAGGCCGTCTCACCCTGCCGATGTTCGAGCTCCGGACGAAGACCTCCCGGGGCGAGATTCGGCTCACCTCCCTCGACTTCCCCCACCGATACGCCGACGCCTACCTGCGCGACAGCACGATCGGAGGGGTCCGCTTCGACCAGAGCGCGATCGGCGAGCGGCTGCGTGCCGTCAGCGTGACCGACGTCAGACCGCTGTTCGAGCGGGAGCCCCTGTCCCTCGTGCTCGGCGCGTGGGACTCCCACCGCAAGGGCCGCTGGCCCAGGTTCGCCCGTCTCTACACCGCGACGATGTACGGCGTGACCCCCCACTTCGCCGCGCGACGCGGCGGACGCCTCGACCCGCAAAACCTCACCGGCTCCGTCGACGACAAGGCCAAAGCGGAGAACCACTGGAAGTTCGTCGCCGACGGGGAGAAGAAGAAGGGCGGCAAGCTCAGCGAGATCGGGCACGGCAACATCGCCCCCAACCCGGTGCCGGGCGGAGCGACCGTCAAGGAGATCCGCCGAATCGCGAGCATCTCCTTCGCGGGCCTTGAGCGCCTGCGCTTCGGTGACGCCTCGGCCGAGGCGAGCGTGGCCGGCCGCGCCACGCTCGCCGCCCTCGCCCTCGTCGGCGACCGGCTGGCGTTCGGGCGCCCGTCCGTCTGGCTGCGCTCGGGCTGCGACCTGGCCAAGGCGTCGGAGACGGTCGGCCTGGAGCTCCCCGGCGGGAGCGTGGAAGAGCTTGAGGTGTCGGTACGAGAGGCGCTGGACGCCTACCACGAACTGCGTGACGAGGCGGCCCGCCTGGGTGTGCCGATGGCCGACAACACGATCGAGGTCAGGCCGATGCCCTCGCTCCAGGAGGCGATCGAGTTCGCCTTCGCCCAGTCCGCCGCCAACGACGAGGAGTAGCACCCGTGGCGCTCACTCTCACGGTGCGGCTGCGCCATGGCCGCTACGACGCCGGTGACATTCGGCCCAGCCGGGCCGAGTGGCCTCCTCACCCGGCCCGGCTGTTCTGCGCCTTGGCCGCCTCAGCCGTGCGGGCGGACGACTGGGACGCCCTGCGCTGGTTGGAACGTGCCGGGACTCCGGTGGTGCGCGCGGCCATGGACGACGCACGGCCTGGCAGGACCGACTCCTATGTGGTGACGAACCAGATCGAGCAAAAGACCGGCAGCCAGAGCTGGCCGGGCCGCACGAACGGAGCGCGCGTTCGCGCGTTCGTCACCCCGGCCTGCGACCGGTTCGCCGTGGTGTGGCCGGGCGCCGACCCCGCCCCCGGCGTTCTGGCCAAGCTCGGCGCCCTGGCCCGGCGAGTGCCGTATGTCGGCCGCTCGACCAGCCAGGCCGAGGTGAGCGTGAGCGACTCCCTGCCCGACGACGAACCGGCCTGGTCGGAGCTGGCCCCGGTCGCGCTCGGCACCCCCGGCGCGATCGAGCTGCGCGTGCCCTACGTCGGATACACCGACGCGCTCCGAGACGCCTACGACCGTGGCGGGAGAGCGTGGGAGGCCGCGCGTGCGCTGCCGTACTCACCGGTCGTGGCGATGGAAGAGCCCGGCCCGACGCACCTCTCCCCCTGGGACGACCTCATCATCTGGGGATTCGAGCGGCCCAGCGCCCGCATCAGCGGCGACCAGGTCGCCCGGCTCACACTCGCGCTGCGCAAGGCCGTCATGTCCAGGGTCACCGAGCCGATCCCCGCCCAGGTGAGCGGGCACGGGGCCGACGACAGGACCCACGTCGCCTTCCTCGCGCTTCCCGACATCGAGCAGGAGCACTCCGACGGCCACCTCCTGGGAGTGGCGCTGGCACTCCCCCGCCATATGCCCGCCGAAGACTGGAACCAGTTGGCCAAGGCCGTCATGGCCGACCCGTTGACCAGGATCACCCCCTGGCCCGGCGAGCCGGTGCGTCTCAGCCAGGGTCAGAACCTGCGCACCCTGCGTCGCGGCCGGTGGACCGGTCGGGCGGAGGGGACCCGCACCTGGGTCACGGCCACCCCGATGATGACCGACAGCTTCGCCCGTCCCGGCCGCTCGTACGAACAGATGGTCGCCAAGTCGCTGCGCCGAGCCGGTTTCCCCGATGTCATCGACGTCGAGGTCTCGACGGCGCCGCTGACACGCGGGGCGGTCTGGCGTCCCCGCGCGGGCTCCCTCCCGTCCAACCGGCCGAAGAAACCCATCGTGCACGCGCGGGTCATCTTCGACCGTCCTGTGGTGGGGCCGGTGATCGCGGGTTCCCTGCGCTACCTCGGTCTCGGCCTCTTCGTTCCCGAGGGGGTCTCCCGATGAGTGCCCTCGCCGTCACCGACTTCCCCGCCTTCTACAAGGAGGTTCACGGATACGAGCCCTTCCCCTGGCAGACCGCGCTTCTCGATCGGGTGGTTCGGGAGGGCTGGCCGGAGCTGATCGACGTCCCCACCGGCCTGGGCAAGACGTCCGTGGTCGATGTCGCCCTCTTCGCGGCGGCCCTCGGCAGGGTTCGAGGACAGACCGGAGTGCCCAGGCGCGTCTTCTTCGTCGTCGACCGCCGGCTCATCGTCGACGAGGCATACCGGCACGCCGAGACCATCGCCGAGGCTCTCCGCACCTCCAATCGAGGCAGCCTCGCGGCCAAGGTCGCCACCGCCCTCCGGATGGATGGAGACACCGCCGGAGCGCCGGTCGAGGTCACCCGGATGCGCGGCGGGGTCAACTGGTCGTGGCGGTGGATCGAGCGGCCGGACCGGCACGCGATCGTCGTCGGGACCGTCGACCAGGTGGGCAGCCGGTTCCTCTTCCGCGGCTACGGCGTCGGTGAGCACCTGCGCCCGATCGACGCGGCGCTGGTGGGCACCGACAGCCTGATCGTGGTCGATGAGGCCCATCTGTCCGAGGCGTTCCTGTCCGGCGTGCGCGGGGCCAGGGACTGTGACGAGACCCCGGCTGCGATCCGTCCGACCGTGGTCAGCATGTCGGCCAGCCCCGAGACCGACACCGCCGACGTGCACGGCATCACCGAGGCGGACGAGAATCACCCAGAGGCGTCCAAGCGGTTGAAGGCGTCCAAACGGCTCCATCTGGTGAATGTGCCGACCACCAAGGCCAACACGGCGAAGGTGATGCCCGACGCCCTCGCCCACTGGGCACGGGAGCTTCACCGCGAACACCCCGTCGTCGGTGTCGTCGTCAACACCGTGGCGCGGGCGCGGGCCGTGTTCGAGCTTCTCCGCGCCGACCACGAGGGCCACTGCGTGCTGCTCACCGGCAAGATCCGTCCCCTGGACCGCGACTACCTGCTGGCCGCCAACTACGAGCGCATCAGGGCGGGCCGGGACCGCGCGTCCGCCGAGCCGATGTTCGTCGTGGCGACCCAGACGATCGAGGTCGGCGCGAACATCGACCTGGACGCATTGGTGACCGAGTCGTCCTCCTTGCCAGCACTCATCCAACGCCTCGGCCGCCTGAACCGCCTCGGCGACCAGAAGACCGTGGCCTCGGCGGTCGTGCTGCACGGTTCGGCGGACTCGGACGGCGTGTACGACACGGCCCGCCCGGCGACCTGGGCCTGGCTCTGCGAGCAGGGGGTCACGCCCCTCACCCACTCGCGAAAAGCCCAACTCCCCGCCGAACCAGGCATCGACGTCTCCCCCTCGGCACTGCGCGCACTGGTACGTGCCATGCCCCCCGGCCAGTGGGCGACGCTGCGCGAGCCCCGCGCCTACGTCCCCTTCCTGAGCCGGGCCCACCTGGACGTCTGGGCCCGCACCTCGCCGATCCCGCTCAACGACATCCCCATCGCCCCCTACCTGCACGGAATCGAGCGGGAGACACCACAGGTGACGGTGGTCTGGCGCGACCTCCCCGACGACACCGAGTTGTGGCCCGACCTCGTCTGCCTGGTGCCACCGACCTCGGCCGAGAGCATCGAGTTGCCGCTCCCCGCCGTGAAACGCTGGCTCAGCGGCGAGTCCGGCGGAGACGACATCAGCGACCTGGAAGCCGAGCACCTCCCCGACGTCCCCATCCCGCCCGGCGGCAGGTCCGTGCTGCGCTACCGCTCACGTGACAGCGCCGAAGTCGTCAAGGACGCGAAGATCCGCGCGTCCGATCTCGTCGTCGTCCCCACCTCCTACGGTGGCTGCGACGAGTACGGCTGGCATCCCGACAGCCACGAGCCCGCGATCGACATCGCCGACCTCGCGCAGTCCGGCGTCAGGGGAGGAATGACGATCCGCGTCGGCCCGAGCCTGGTCCGCGCCATGGAGACCCACGCCCCCGACCTCGCCCCCGAAGTCGCGGCCTGGGTCGAACGCCTGCGAACCGACCACCAGGACGCCTCCGCACCTGACCCCACCCTGTCGCTCCGCTCCACACTGAGCGACCCCCGGCCAGGTCAGGACGACCTGCCTCACCTGACGATGCTCAGACGGCTCACCGGCCGCCCGCGAGGTCGGCTGATCGACCACATCGACACCGGCACCCTTCTCCTGTCCTTCGGAACCACCTCGTTCCGCGAAGACGCCACCGCCGCAGGGTCCTCCATCTCCTCCGCCAAGCTCTCCCTCACCGTCCACCAGCAAGAGGTGGCGGAGAAGGCCGAGGAGTTCGCCCGCAACCTGGGCATGGAGCCGGAGGTCATCCGAGCCGCCGGACTGGCCGCACTCTGGCATGACGAGGGCAAACGCGACCCGCGCTTCCAAGTCATGCTCCACGGCGGCGACCGCTGGGCCGCGGCGGCCGACGACGAACCACTCGCGAAGTCGGGCATGAACCCCGGCGACCGCGCCGCCTTCCGGCAGGCCCGCCGAAGAGCCTCCTATCCGGCGGCGATGCGCCACGAAGCGCTCTCCGCCCAGATCGCGACAACGCTGCTGACCGACGTACGCGACGTCGACCACGACCTGGTCCTGCACCTCGTCGCCAGCCACCACGGACGAAGCCGCCCGCTACTCCCCCCGGTCATCGACCCCGCACCGACCACCAAGATCGAGCGGGACAGCCGGCCCATCGAGGTCGACACCTCCCGGTCGGTCGACTGGGCGTCTCCCGCTCGCTTCGAGCGCCTCAACCAGCGGTACGGCTGCTGGGGGCTCGCCCGTATGGAAGCCGTCGTCCGGCTGGCCGACATCTGGTGCTCAGCCCTCAGCGAGGAGCGGACATGACGACCTTCGGCACGGAACTGCCCGCCCTCGACGGACGAGACCCACTCGGCTTCCTCGCCGCCCTGGGCCTCCTGCGCGTCTGCGCCGACATCCGCCGCGTGCCCACCGCGCTCTCCTTCTCCGACACCACCGCCTGCGCGATCCTGCACAGCCCGTACGAGACGGCCGAGGAGATAGCGGACACCCTGCGCGATGTCGTCGAGTCGATCCCCGACTCGGCCGTCCTCCCCGACGGCGGAGCCGGTTTCCCACCGCCGTCCGGCTCAGGAAAGGATCCGCTGCGCCGCTCCCGCGATGACTTCCACCAACTGATGGCGAGTCATCCCGAAGCGGTGGAGACCTGGCTGCCGTCCCTGGTCACCGACCTCGCCCTCGACAAGCAGGGACGCTGCGCCATCACACCGTTCACCGCCCCCAGCGGGCAGCAGAAGCTCCGCACGTTCTTCGAGAAACCCCTGGAGGCGGTACGAAACGAGCCCCAGCGACTCCTGGAGGCCCTCGTCGGCTGGCGTCGTGTCGAGGGATTCACCGGCGAATACCTCGACCACCGCGTGCTGCGCAGCAACAGCGACGACACCGAGGGCCGCCCCGGCCGGGAAATCGGCGTCCCCGGAGCCACCTGGCTGGCCACCATGGCCCTGCCCCTCCTCCGCATCACCGGCGACGGCCACCGCCTCCGCGCCACCCTCTGGCACCGGACAGGCTCCACCTCCGTCATGCTGTGGCCTCTCTGGCGCCCCGCCCTCGATCTCCCCTCCGTGAGGAGTCTCCTCGATCACCCCACACTCGCCCCCCGCGACCGCGCACCAACGGTCGACTCCACCCTGTGGCCGGCTCTCGGCGTCTTCAACGTCTACGGAGCAGAACGCCAACGCATCCCCGGCCGCACCTTCGACGGCGTCCTCGCCCCACTTCCCGTCACGGTCACCTGACTACCGACGCGTACGCGCCGACTCGCCATTTGAAAGCCCCATAGCGCCGATCTCCGTCCCAACGGGAACCTCGCTTTGCTCCACCCGCCCCGGCCGCGGTTAGGAACCCCAAGCACGCCCACTTTTCCCGGGGGTTCCGAAGTTCAAACGAACACTTGAAGCAACAAACCCAGACATGGCTATGATCCACTCTAACTACTTTTCGCTATAATACCTGCTCACGCACTGTTTCACTCCGGTCACCGGACCGGTCTCATTGCGGGGTGTTGTCCCAGCGAATGTATCCCTCATCCCTGCGGACGTGTTTCACTCCGGTCTCCAGATCGGTCTCATTGCGGAACCCGGTACATCCGCGTGAACGGGCCGGCCTCGTCTTGTTTCACTCCGGTCTCCGGACCGGTCTCATTGCGGGGGTCACGCCATTTCTCTGCCTGTCGAACTTCGCGACGGTTCCACCCCGGCCTCTAGACCGGTCTCATTGTGGTATCGAAACTACGCAAGTGGCGCAGACCGTCCACAACACGTTCCACTCCGGTCTCCGGACCGGTCTCATTGCGGGGAGCCGCCGGACCTAGGCGAAGAAGTGCGCACCATGCCGTTTCACTCCGGTCTCCGGATCGGCCTCATTGCGGGGGCGAGGCGGGCTATGAGGCGTTCATCCCGCTCGACAGTTTCACTCCGGTCTCCGAACCGGTCTCATCGCGGCGTGATCATCAAGCTGAGCCACTTCGAGGGCACGGCGGTTTCACTCCGGTCTCCAGACCGGTCTCATTGCAGGCGAGAACAAGAGTGCACCCCAAGTCGTCAAGCCAGGTCCGCGAGAGAGCCCCTCTTGATGCTCACGAGGAGGGCGTCCCACTCGGCGGCGGTGAAGGAGAGCACTGGGCCGTCGGGATCCTTGGAGTCGCGGAGCAGGAAAAGGCCTTCTGTGTCCACCGCATGAGCGACTTGAGTGTTGTCGGTGAGCGCAACTTCAATGCGACTGCCGCTGGGAGTGCTCTTGTGCCAGACGCCTACCTCGACACACTGGCCGCCGTTGGCGTTGCTCTGACTGGACTTGCGCCAGGTCACACGTGAAAGATCCATCATGAGCGCCCTTCTGCATCCACTGGCATGTCTCGGATAGCCTGCGCGATCAAGCTGCGAGTCTGGTCCGGCCCGAGGGCTCGTGCGCGCAGATGGTCGAAGAGTAGGACATATGCGTCTACTTCTCGCTGATCCTCCAAATAGACACTTCCCTGCCAATACTCAACGTACACGGTGTCCGGATCGGACAGTTTAGGAAAATTCAAGAGCGTGAATCCGCCATCCATTGCGGGGTGGACACCGGCGGCAAAAGGTAGCACCTGGATCGTGACGTGGTTCAACTCGGAAACCTGGATCAGTCTCCGAAGTTGATCCCGCATGCTCTCGCCCCCTCCGACCGGTCGACGTATGACCGCTTCGTTGAGGATGCACCACATCATGGGCGGATCAGGACGTCCCAGCACTCGTTCCTGTCGCTCCATCCGGATCGAGAGCCGTCGTTCCAGTTCCTCGTCTGGCGGTAATACGGGTGCCGACCTCATGACGGCTCGCGCGTAGTCCTCGGTTTGCAGCAATCCAGGAACAAACTCCGACTGGTACTCCCGCAGGGTCGTTGCCTCCTCTTCGAGGCCCACGTAACTCTGGACCCACTCCGGGATCATTGCGGACATCTGGAACCACCATCCGCGCTTGCGCGCGTCACGGGCGAGTCTCATGAGCGCTTCTCGGCGCTCACCGGTGACCCCGTAGAGATCGAGCATCATGGCTACGAGCGCGACCGTAGCTGCGCTCGTAGCCGATTCGATCCGTGTGATGGTGACGGGTGAGCATCCTGCATGCTCAGCCGCCTGGTCTCGCGTCAGCCCTGCCTCCTTCCGGAGGCGTTGCAACTCCGCCGCGAGGCGACGTCTACGCACCGACGGGCTCCGCTGCGCACCCATTTCAATCCTCTCCGTAGTCGACCAACGACAGTGTGTCGAAGTGATCTTCATTCATCAACCTGCACGATGTTCATTTCGATTCTTATTGCCGATCGAGCTACGGTCATGCACACTGAGCACGCAGAGTGATTGATCGCTCATGGAGAGCGATCGTCGCCTTCCGGTCGAAGACCTTCAAAGCCGAAAGGGGTGGCGGGAAGATGAGGACTATTGATCTTCGGGACTGGGGCGGGTGGCTGGTGGAGCTGGCCTGGGAGTTGAACGAGTTGGGGGTCGACTCCGTAGTGCGACTCTCTCCCGATCAGCAGCCGAGCATGGAGATCTTCCTGCCGCCCAGACAGACCACACAGCAAGACCGCGTCTGGGTGGGTACCTGGGAGCAGGGATGCGGGCGAGGCACTCGGACCAGGGCTCGGATGGTCTGCGAGCGGATCACGCGGAGGGCGCGATGAGGGCGCTGGGGCTGCTGGGCCAGGTCGAGGTGCCCGCACAGATCGCCGCCGTCCCCCGAGCCCGTCATTACGTCCGCGACCTGCTCAAAGGGCTCGACCACCCGCACACCGACGACGCGCTTCTCCTGCTCACCGAACTCGTCACCAACGCCATCCGCCACTCCGACTCCGGCCGGTCCTCCGACGGCAGGATCATCATCGCCGTCGCACATCACCTTGGAACGCTCCACATCGATGTCGTCGACGCCGGATCGACCGGACAACGACCTAGTCTCCGCGCGGGTGTGAGCCCTGACAGCGGTGGAGGACGAGGGCTCTGGCTGGTGCAGGAATTGTCCTCGGCCTGGGGCTGGTACGAGGCCTTGACGGGCCGCGTGGTGTGGTTCCAGCTGAACGGAAAGTGACTCATGGTTCGATGGGACTGCCCGCCCCGCTGCCTGAGCTCGCACGTGCTTCCCGTGCGACCCCACTGCGAGGAGCTCACCTGGCATCCCTCGCACGGGGACGGACAGGTGCGGGTCGTGCGATGGACCTGCGACTGCGAACCGGTCTTCTACGAGCTGTGCCAGGCAAGCGGGCTGCGATTTCTCCGCCGCACGAGGCGTGTGACCATACCGGAAGGAGCGACCGTCGCCGAGAGCGATCGCTGGCAGGCTCAGGAGGCGGACGAGATGTGGATCGCCCTGCTGCACGGGCTCGTACGGTAGTCAGCGGGATCGCATCTGGCCTGCCTCTATAAATGAGCTTCTATTTATGGATTTCCCACAAAAGACACGAGCATTTGACTGGTCTCACGGCCCGTCAGATGCTGGGCTTGCTCTGATGTCTTGACTTGGGGGGAATGTCTCATGCGGAGCGACGTCACGCGGGCTCACTACGACCGCCTCGCCGACCGGTATGACGAGAACTGGGCGTACAGTCCGGAATTCATCCATTGGATGACCGGAAATATTCTCGACCGACTCCGGATCACGTCGGACCATCGCGTACTGGATGTCGGGGGCGGGACCGGTCTGTACGCACGCGAGCTTGCCGAGTATGCCAACGCGGTGGTCTGCGCCGACCCCTCCCCCGCGATGCTCGACCAGCTTCCCGCCCATGAGCGTCTGGTCTCGCTGCGCGCCGGGGCCGAGGAACTCGCGGACGGACGCGTAAGACTCCCGCACGACGACTATGACGCGATCCTGCTCAAGGAGGTGATCCATCACGTCGCCGATCCACCACGGGTTCTCAAGGGGCTGGCCCGTCTCTTGCGGCCGGGCGGGAGGATGCTCGTGGTCATGTTGCCGACGAGCATCGACTACCCGCTGTTCGACGCGGCGCTGAGACTGTTTCGCGAGCGCCAACCCGACCCCGCCGACATCGCCGCAGCGATGAGCGGCAGCGGTCTCGGCACCGAACCCACCTACGACGAGTTCCGACTCACCTTCAGCACCGAGCGCTATCTACAGATGGTCCGAAACCGCTATATGTCGCTGCTTTCCAGCTTCAATGATGCAGAGTTGGAAAAGGGGATCGAGGAAATCCGCGGCAAGCATCCGGGCGCCGAGTTACAGTGCCTCGACCGGTTCGCCTTCGTATTTGGGGTGAAAGCGTGAGCAGTGTGGAGCTCGACAGTCGCCTGTACCAGCTCCGCAACGAGCTGGACGACCATTCCCGCGTCGCGCGCCACCTCGGCCTCGACTTCGAGCGGCCGATCAAGTCACTCGGTGACGGATATCCGGAGAACGCGATCGCGTTGGTGGGAAAGATCACCGAGCGGATCCTCAAGCAGCTCTGGCGGCACCACAACGTCCCCGGTGATCCGGGTGGGAAAACCCTGAGCGAGCTGATCAAAGGGGCTCAGCCGCATATCCGCAGCAGCGGCGTCCTTGACTCGCTGCGCGACATCCAGCGTCTGCGCAACCGTTCCGCCCACGACGGCTACGAGATCGCCGACGAGGACGGACTGACGGCCGTACGCCGATTACTGGACGTACTGGCCTGGTTCGGCAGCACCGGCAGCGGCATCCTGACCGGGGACGTGCCCAAGCTCTCCCCCGAGGTAGCGCTCAAGGCCGAGTTTCTCGCGGGGCTCTACCTGACCCTCGACTACAAGCCGGTCAAGCGCTTCGAGCTGTCGCGCAACACCGTCTACCAGCTCTTCTTCCGCGAGCGAGGGCTGCGCAGTGAGTATGTCGAGCTACTGCTCAGCAAGAATGTCGACGACGTGGCCGCAGTGCTGGAAGCCACCGGTGGTGAGCTGTTGCAGACCCAGCTGCCCAAGCTCACCAGATTTCTCATCCTGGAGGAGAACGGCACCCCCACGGCTCCGAGTCCTCTCGGGGAGGATTATCGGATCGTCACCTACGACCGCTTCATGGATGCCTTCGTCGATCTGGACCGGCATCTGGCGGACGTCGCCGGCGCCTATCCCGAGCTGCTCGACCCGGCGGGCCTGACGATATCCGGTGACCTGCTCACCACGGACGAACGCACCGGCGAGCAGCGGATCTCCCAGGTGGGTGCCGCCGATCAGTTGTTGGACGAGGTCGCCTCCTCCGGGGGGAACCTGCTCATCGTCGGCCGTTCGGGAAGTGGCAAGTCGACGCTGCTCAAGCAGTTGGTTGCCGGGTCGACGACGGCGAGCCGGCGCCGCTACCGCTTCTACTTCGACATGAGCCTCAAGGACCGCGACGAGGAGTTCCGGGAGTTCGTCACGCGCACGCTCGCGCCGTACATGGCCGTCGAGAGCTCGTACGTCTTCGATGTCTTCCACTATTTCGCGCGGTCGGGTTCGGTGGCGTGCGCGCTGGACGGCATCGACGAGGCGGTGCCGTCGATGACCCAGGAGGGGTTCCTGGAGCTGTTCACCGAACTCGCCCAGGTGCTGTCGGCCGAGTCGGCGGTGGTCACCAGCTCGCGCGTCTCCTTCCTTGAGGACTCCCCGCAGGTACGGCGGCTGCTGGACGGCACCGCTCTGGTGTCGGAGAAGCTCGTCCAGCAGCTCCACGCGCAGGGTGTGAACCCGCTGCGCGTACCCCGCTTCTCGGCACTACGGCTCCAGGACGCGACGGACGCCGGAACGCCCCTCGAACTCCGCCTGGCTCGTGAACTGGAACTCGACGGCGACGACGATCGCCTACACCTTGCCGATCTCGCCTGGCAGCACATGACGCGGGTGGTCGCCTCGGCCGGTCTCACCGATGCCCTCCCGTCGATCGTCGCGTACTTCGGCTCGGCCTTCCTACGTGGTCGTACGACGTTCACGCTTGTCGAACTCTTCAACGAGCTGGGCATGTCGTTCTTCGAGGGAGGGCGGCTGACCTATGACGCCTTCCGGCTGAAGGAGTTCTTCCGGCCCGTCGACTCGTCCGGGGTCGCCTTCGCGCACTCGGCCTACCAGGAGCTGCTGGCGGCCGAACACCTGCGTGATCCGGTCGGCCGGGAGTCGGCCGTCGAAGAGGGTCCGCGTCTGACCGAGCAGGTTCGGGAGTTCCTCTACCGGCGTTCCTGCCAGGTGCGGCAAAATCCGGCCGATGACTGCGTCCTGCCCGCGGGTGCGTACCTCGTCGGGCCGAGTCATCACCTGATGCTCCGGCGTGTCGAGCGACCAGTGCGCTTCGACCGCTTCCCCGTCACGGTCGGCCGTTACAACCGCTTCCTGGAGGCCGTACGGGAGCACGGTTCGCAACAATGGGACCATCCGGACAAGCCACCGGAGTTCTCCCACGAGCCGTGGCAGGAACGCCTCAAAGTGCAGGAATACTTCACCGACCCGGCGTACGAGAATCATCCGGCGATCTGCATCAACTACTGGAGTGCCCACGCCTTCGCCCGGTTCGAGGGCAAGCGCCTGCCGACCTCCCTGGAGTGGGAGGCCGCCGCGCGAGGTGGCGATGGGCGGCTGTTCCCCTGGGGTGACGACATCGACCTGGACATCGTCAACTGCGCCGACTCCTGGAGCGGACGGCCACTGATCACGTACGAGGCGTGGCGGGAAGAACTCGACCGAGGACGGCTCAGCCAGGCCATGCCGGGACCGGTCGACGCACATCCGACGAACGTGTCGCCGTTCGGGGTGCGGGAGATGGCCGGAAACGTCTGGGAGATCACCGGCACGGTGCTGGAGAACCTCAACGAGGTGGTCATCTGCGGCGGCTCCTACGACAACCCGTACCGGGCGTTGCAGGTCTCCTCCAAGGGCCTGTCCCGGCGCCGGGGGTGCAGCAACGCGGTCGGTTTCCGATGTGTCGAGGAGCTCGGATGAGCAGCATCGAAGAGGCCGCGACGGCGAGCGGCCAGCGATTCGGTCACATCGTCGACCGCATGCCGCTGGGCAGCGGACACGACGGTCGGCAGGGCACCTATGTGGTCCGCGATATCGAGACCGAGACACACCACGCCTTCATGTACTCCGACATCGTGACCGAGGGGTTCCGGACGATCAGGACCGGTGAGCGGGTGAGGTTCATGATCGACCCGGACGACCCCGAACGCGCACGCTACGTCATCCGGCTCGACCTTCCGGACATCGAGGACTACTACCGGTGACCCGGCTGGCGAGGCAGGTTGTTATCGCCATCTACGAGGCCCGATTCCCCTCCACACCCGAGTGGGCACCTGGACCCCTGATCCTCCAGCACCGGCAGATGCGCTCCACCGCCCAGGCGCGCGGCGAGTACTACAGCGAGAAGGCCACTCGCGTCCTGTACGGGCGAGACGATCGCCCCTGCCGCTGGCACGACCCCGTGCACCGCGTCGTCGGCGACGTCGAGGTCCTGGGCGTCGAGGCGCTGCGGGCATCCGACGAGCCGGACGCCTGCGGGCTGGTCGCCGTTCACCTCCGGCCCAGGCGAGGTGCGCCTCTGTCGCTGCTGCGCGGCCTGGCCGGTCGCCGGGAAGTGCCGCCCGTCGGCTTCGACCCACAGTCCCTTATCGAGGGACAGGCGAAGATCGAACCCGGACGCCCTTTCACGGTCTGCTTCGTGACGCCTAACGGCAGAGGACTCCCCCGCCTCTATCGTCGGCCCAGATACTGGCGCTGGCCGGCGACACACCAGTGGCTGTGGGCTCTCGCCTCGCGCACCACCCTGGCGGACTACCCGCCCGACCCCCAAAATCTCGAACCGGCTGACAGCGAGATCATCAGACTCTCCGTCGACTGGCATGCCGCCGTCCTGCGCGACGGCACGGGCGTGATCGGTCTCCGTACCGACGATGGGGCCGAGGACCGCTTCTTCGGGTACGGGGAGCTGTACGTACGCTCCATCTATCTGGACGCCCTGATGCTCGGCCTGCTCCAGAATCAAGGGCTCAGACACCTTGAGGAGCACAGTGTGGCCGCGCTCGACTCCACCCGTCCGGAGGCGATGGCCGAATTGGAACGGGAGGTCGGCTCCTTCCGGCGTCGCCTGTGGGCCCAGCACCTCACAAGCCACGGCATCCCGAACCGGCTCCTGACCGCCTACCAACGCCAGCACGGTCTCCGTGAACGCTTCGAGCAGATTCTGACCGAGATCAGCGACGTCAACCGCCTCACCCGCGAAGACGAGACCCGCTACGTCAACAGCGCGGTGGTGGTGTTCACACTCGTCACCGTCCCGGCCGGAATCGCGCTCGCCCTGCTTCAAGTCGTGGAGTCTGACAATCCCTGGTTCTATACCGCCGTCGGCGCGGTCCTCATCGTTCTGACGGCCCTGCTTCTACGCACCCGCTCCGCGCGGGTCGCCCTCCGGGCACTGCGCCGCCGCTTCACCACGTAGAGAGCACACAGGTTGTCAGAGCAGGTCCGCGAGGGCATCCTGACTCGTACGCACGACTCACCATTTGAAAACCACATAGCACCCGACCCCCGTCCCGACGGGAGCCTCGTCTTGCTCCACCCGTCCCGGCCGCGATTAGGAACCCCAAGCATGCCCGTTTTTCCCTGGGGGTTCCGAAGTTCAAACGAGCACTTGAAACACCAAACCAGACATAACTGTGATCTGATTCGAATACTCTGCGCTATAAGCCCAGCTCGAGAACCGTTCCACTCCGGTCCCCGGTCTGGTCTCATTGCGGGAACATCTCGGTGATCGTGGCCGCCGATCACGCCCGCCTGTTCCACTCCGGTCCCCGGTCTGGTCTCATTGCGGGTGGAAGGTCGTGGCCGAGGACAACAAGCAGGTTTTGCGTGTTCCACTCCGGTCCCCAGATCGGTCTCATTGCGGGATCTGGGCGTATGTGCTACCGGGGGCTCCGGAGTATCTGGTTCCGCTCCGGTCCCCGGACCGGTCTCATTGCGGGTCGATCAAGATGTTCGCGAGCTCGACGTACAACATCGACGTTCCACTCCGGTCCCCGGACCGGTCTCATTGCGGGGGCGATGAAAGCGAAACCGTCGCCATAGTGGACGCGGATGTTCCACTCCGGTCTCCGGACCGGTCTCATTGCGGGGTCCTCGCTTCGCTGCGGGCGCTCCACCTTGCCCGCGTTCCACTCCGGTCTCCGGACCGGTCTCATTGCGGCCGGATCTCTGCCGCCTCGCCGGATCACCAAGATCCTCGACGATCACATCTCTCGCCGAACGGAGGGAAGAACCGGTCTAACGAGTCCCGACACGATGACAGGCGGTCGCCGGCTATGAGCACCTTCGTTTTGATTCATGGCGCGGGAGACGTCGGCTGGTACTGGCACCTGGTGGAGGCCGAGTTACGGGCCCGTGGGCACGACGTGGTCGCTCCGGACCTTCCCTGCGACGACGACTCGGCGGGGCTGAACGAGTACGCCGACGCGGTGATCGAGGCTGTCGGTGACCGCGAGGACCTCGTCGTGGTCGGTCAGTCGTTCGGAGGGTTCACCGCTCCCCTGGTCGCCGCTCGGTTGCCGGTCGATGTGCTGGTCCTGGTGGCCGCGATGATTCCGGCGCCCGGCGAGTCGCCGGTGGAGTGGTGGGAGAACACCGGCTTCCAGGACGCGAAACGGGAGCAGGCACGAAGTGATGGTGAAAGCACCGGCGGCACCGGGGATCCGTACGCCGACTTCTATCACGACGTGCCGCGTGAGCTGGCCCAGGAGGCCATGCGCAGGGAGCGCCCGCAGGCGGAGGCCCGGATGGACGAGCCCTGGCCCCTCGACGCGTGGCCGGACGTGCCGACGAGATTCGTGCTGTGCGACCAGGATCGTTCCTTCCCGCCTGACTTCTTTCGCCGCCTGGCGGCCGAACGCCTGAACATCACCCCTGACGAGATCACCGCCGGGCACTGCGTCGCGCTCAGCCGACCGAAGGAACTGGCGGAAATCCTGGAAGGCTACGCCGCGGCTCGTCGAGCCGGCGGATGAGGCCACAGGTCACGCCTCGCCCGTCACCTCCGCCGGTACGGGACGGGCACGACGGCTGCGGTGGCGCCGCAGCAGGGCGGGCGTCCAAGGGGCGAGACCGATGACGAGCAGCAACGCCAGCAGCGGTGTGCGCCACCACCACGAGATGGTCGCCGGGGGCGGTGAGGGTGGTGGAATCACCCAGGGGCGAGCGGTCTTTGACCAGGCCAGGAAGGCGTCGCCGATCGGGAGGAGGCCGAAGGCGTACCTCTTGGTCCAGGGGGTGTCGATCGGCAGGCCGGCCAGCTCGCCATAGTTCGCCAGGGCCTCGGCGAGCGGGGCGTCGCCGTGGATCTGGGCGGTGCCGAGGGCCACCGCGGTCGCCGACAGGCTCACGCCGAGCGGGAGCGGGCCGGAGTCGACATCACCAGGGCCGTCCATGCCCACGGGGTACTCGCGTACGGCCGGTCCGAGGCCGAGCGGAAAGACGACGTAGAGGTCACGGAAGCGCCGGTACTGCTCGGCGGCGAAGACCGGGTCGATCTCGACGAGGAAACGCTGGCCGAGGCTCTGCGAGCTGCCTCTGGCCACCTCGGCCGGGGCGCCGGTGCCGGGGGCGGCGTGGTGCGGGAGCAGGCCGGTGCGGGGGTCGAGTCGCTGACGTACCGCCTGGAGCCATCGGTCGGCGGTACCGGTGAACCGGGGTGGCAGCAGCGTGTCGTGCAGCCGCAGCGACGCCATGGCCACGGTCGAGTCGACCGGCCACGCCTGCCCGGGGTAGGCCTCCAGGTAGGGCGACTCCGAGGCGTCGAACGCCTCGCCGAGCGCGGCGGAGTCGTCGGCGAACCGGCGCAGCTCGGCCGGGTCGCGCCGCTCGGACGGTTGCAGGGCGAGCGTCCCGCCGCGCAGCCAGTTGGTCCAGCCCCGGTGGAAGACGCCGTGCGGCGGGGTGAGGTCCGCGCTGAACGGGGCGCGGCCGGACGGGGACTCCAGCCGGGCCAGCGCCCAGCGCGCCTCCCGCAGCGCCACCGACCGTTCGCCGGCCGGTTCGCGCATGCCGAGCTCGACCCAGCTCAGGCCGTACAGCACGTGCAGGAAGACGTAGCCCTCGGGGAACAGGTTCTGCGCCTGGTCTCCGGCGCCGCCGTCGAGTGCCGCGCGCAGGAACGTCAGCTGCCGCCGGACCCCGGGCGGCTCGTCGGCCGTGCCCGCCGTGGCGGGCACGACGAGCCGCACCGCGCCCAGCAGCGCGCAGACACCGACCGCGACGGCGATCACTCGTCGCAGCACCCGGCGCAGCGGTGCACGCGTTCTCTGAGGCGGTGTCACCTGCGCTGCGGAGGGCGGCCTGAGCATTCGATGATCTTAGTTCGGCGCGGGGCGGGATGTCCGTCCAAGCGAACGTCCCGCCGAGGGTGACCGCCCGCGTCACGAAACGTCCTTCAGGAGACTGTTCGGGGCGTCATCCGAAGTCCCCGAACGCGGGATAGCCCGGCAGCGGGGGGACGTCCCAGTCGCCGGCCACGTCCCGGAGCAGCAGCCGCATCGTCTCCGCGAAGGCCGGGAACTCCTCCAGGGTGCTCGCCGTCTCCCAGCGGTGTCTCAGCAGCTGCCGCAGCGTCGGGACGGGACGCCGGGTCCTGTGGGCCGGCTCGTCCTTCGCCATGCGCGGGATCAGGTTGGTCGTCAGATACACCGTCCAGAGCGCGACCGCCCGCCGGATCCCTGGCTGCCAGATCTCGTCCTCGACCAGCTGCGGGTACGCCTCGACGACCTCCGTGCGGTAGGTCTCCTCGATCTTCTCCGCCAGACCGGCGGGCAGCGTGAAGACGCACCAGCAGGTGGCGAAGGGCATCCGGCAGTACGCGGCCGTCATGAAGACCGGCAGGTAGCAGGCCGACTCGAAGTCGATGAGTCGCAGGCCGTCCGGGGTGAGCAGGTTGTTGTCCGGGCAGGTGTCGCCGGGGGTGAAGGCGAGGTATTCGTTCGCGCCCGTCGCCGCGATCCGTTCCAGCTCCCCTGCCAGCTCCGGCGGCGCCTCGACGCCGATCCCGGCGAGCGCCGCGGGGAATTCGGCCGCGTGCCGGAGGAGCCACGGCTCCTCGTCCCAGGACGGCACGCCCATGCCGTACCCGGCGGACAGGGCAGCCAGGTCGGCGCGCCGGTGAACCGACGCGACGGCCAGTCGCCCGAGCCCGCGCGCCCAGGCCGACAGGCCGTCCAGGGCGGCCTGCGGATCGTTGCCGAGCAGCACGTCCGCCAGTGTCGGCGCGGACCCGAGGTCCTCCATCACCAGCAGCGGGATCGAGTCGTCCACGCCCAGCAGTTCGGGACCGGCCAGCCGCAACGAGAGCCCGGCCGCCTCGGCGGTGAACGCGCGCAGGTCATCGGGCTCCGTGCCGTACTTCTTGACGACGACGCTGCCGCCGGAAGCCGTCCGGCAGCGCAGGACAACGGTGCGTGGGCTGCCGCCGAGGTCCACCGGCTCTGACAGCTCGGTTCCCAGCACTTCACCGGCGGCGCGCAGGATCGCATCCATCCCGACATCCTGCATCATCTGTCTCCGGACCGGTCTCATCGCGGCGGTCGAGGTCGCCGGTGTGAGCGGGCAGGGGTCAGCCCTTCCCTGGGGTGTGGCGCTCCGGTCTTCGGGCCGGCCTCATCGCGGCGGTAAGGTCGCCGGTATGAGCGGTGTACGGGTGGTGCTGCTCGGGGGAACGTCGAACGTCGGGAAGTCGACCATCGGCCGGGCGGTGGCCGACAGGCTCGGTTTCGAGTGCCTGTCGACGGACAAGCTCGCGCGGCACCCCGGACGGCCCTGGCGGACCCCGGCGTGGGAGGTGCCGGCGCACGTCGCCGAGCACTACAGAACCCTCTCGGTCGACGAGCTGATCGCGTCCGTGCTCGACCACTACGAACGGCTGTGGCCCCGCATCGAGGAGCTGATCACGACCCGTTCTTCCGGGACCGGCACGGGCCTGGTCCTGGAGGGGTCGGCGCTCTGGCCCGCCCGTGTCGCGGAGCTGAACGTCTCGCACACGGCCGCCGTGTGGCTCACCGCGGACGAAGCCGTCGTGCGTGCTCGGGTGCGCGCGGCCGGCCGCTACGAGGTGGCGACCGGCGACGAACGACACTTGATGGACAGTTTCCTGGCCCGCACGGAGCGTTATCAGTCGCTCATGCTGGAGGTCGTCGACAGGCTGGGGCTGGATCGCATCGACACGGGTGGTGGCCGGTCCGTCGCGGAGCTGGTCGACTCGGTGCTCTCGGTGGTCAGCGTCCAGAACGCCGTGGGGCGATCGTCCTCTGGGCGCTGACCATGCCGGCGCGGTGAGCCGATCGCCCCGCTGGACGGTCACGGTGGACCACTCGCCCCGCGGGACGGCGACCGCGCCGACGCGGTTCTCCGCGTGGACGCGGGGCGGGGCGTGGACATGGGACGGAGCGGGTGTTGACCAGGTGTGCCGAGAGAGGTCACCCCCGCGTCGCGCGGGGCCGGGAGTAGGCGTACGGCCGCGAGGGCGGCGTGGCCGGGATGCGCCGGGCGGGTGGCAGGTCCCAGCGGGCGAAGACCACCTTTCCGCCGCCCGGTGAGGGGTGGTGGCCCCATTCGTCGGCGCACATGCCGACGAGCAGCAGGCCCCGGCCGCTCTCGTCGTCCTCCCCCGCCTCGGTGACCTCGGGCGAGTCGTCGGAGCTGTCCCACACCTCCACGCGCAGGCCCTCGGTGGTGAGGTGGAGCCGCAGGAGGATCGGGTACGGGTCGGCGGTTCGCGGGTGGCCGCTGCCGGGCGGGCGGTCGGAGGTGTGCGGGTGGCCGGGCACGGGTGAGTGGCCGGAGGTGTGCGGGTGGCCGGGAGCCGGTGGGTGGGTGTAGCCGTACGGGATCGGCGGGGTGGCGGTGGCCTTGATGGCGTTGGTGGTCATCTCGGAGACGACCAGGACGCAGAGCTCGGACAGCTCCTCCAGGCCCCATGTCCGCAGTTGCGCGCGGGTGAAGTCGCGTGCCTGGGAGGCGGCGGCCGGCTGCGCCACCAGCCGCAACTCGTTCGTGTCCAGAGAGTCCAGGGAGTCCGGGGAGCCTTGGGAGTCCGGGGACAGGTGGTCGGCGGCGTCCGGATCAGGGTGAAACGGTGAGTGCATCGGTCCCAGCCGTTCGACGGGGAGCACGGTCATTGCTGGCTCCAGGGAGGTTCATACGGAGATTCGGTCGCGCGTCCCCGGCGCAGAAAGGGACGCCCCCGCCCGAGCGATGAGACCACACGGATCTGACGGCTCCGGCGTTGTCTCAAGCCTGCTGCACGGAGTGTGCGGGAAACAGGCGACGACACCGAGTCTGTTCGTCACCCTGAGGGTCCATCCCACCCCGTAGAGCGATGGCGCTACAAGTAGCGGCGATCTGATCGCCGGTTTCTGCACTCGGTAGTCACCGACCGTGATTGACCAGTAACGTTCAGCCCGAAGAATCGCCGCCGGAGAACCCGCCGGGAGGGGCTGAGACGATGCCACGTGCACCGCGCAGCGTCAAGCAGCAGATGGACGCCTTCAGCGCTGAGCTTCGCGAACGTGGTTGCACGTGGGCCGAGGTCGCCGCTGAGTTCAAGCTGCGGTGGCGCCTGAACTCCCGCCAGGGCTTCCGTGAGGCGCATCGCCTGACACAAGCCAAGGTCTGCCATCTATGGAACGAATACTGGCCGAACGAGCCATTGACGACCCGGAAACTCGGGTCGTGGGAAGCGTGGCCCGGCCCCACCGGCAACGAGCCGCCGATCGCCGGGCTCAACCGGCTGGCACGCATCTACCAGTGCCGCACCGCCGACCTGGTCGACGGTGAAGATCACCGCGATGCCGACGAGCACAACGCGGCGGCCGTCCGGTCCCGGGGGCGGGCGCTGGTGGCGGCCGGGGCCGCGGGCAGCCTCGATCCCGAGGACATCCAGGGGGTGCTGGCGGCCCTGCCCACCCTGTCCATGGGACCCGTGTCGTTCGGGACGTCGCGCGACGAGGAGTACGACGCCCTGGTGCAGGCGCTCGCCCGATGGGCGGCGGCGATGAAACGACGCGACGTCCTGGCCCTGATCAGGGCCGCCGCGGCGGCGGCTGCGGCCTCTCCGCTGCTGGACAGGCTCAACGGCGACGAGCTCGACCGGCTCACCCTGATCGCCGCGGAACCGTCCCGGGTGGACGATGCCACCGTCGCTCACATCGACGCCGTGCTGCATCACTGCATGCGCCAGGAGGACACCCTCGGCCCGCAGTCGGTGCTGGGGACCGTGCTCGCACAGCACCACCTGGTGCGTTCGCTGATCCCGGCCGCGTCGACCGACGAGGTGCGCGACCGGCTGCTGTCGCTGCTGGCCAACATCTGCAGGTTCACCGCCTGGGTGCTGTTCAACCTCAACGACTTCAACGGGGCGAACCACTACTACGAGCAGGCCAAGTCGGCCGCGCACCAGGCCGACAACGACGCGATGAACAGCTTCGTCCTGGCCAACTGGTCGCAGCTCGCGACCTGGCGGGGCGACCCCAGGCAGGGTGTCGAGCACGCGCTGGGTGCGCTGGCCTGGGGGCAGCGCGCCAACAGCAAGCTGCTGGTGTCGTACGCGTGTGACGTGGGGGCCCGCGCCTACTCGGCGGTGTTGCGCCGCTCGGGCAAGAACGACCGTCAGAAGGACCATGCCCGGTGCATGACCAGCCTCGACCAGGCCCGCCGCGAGCTGGGTCACGCGGGCGAGGGCGACGTGGGGGCCGAGTTGCTCTACTTCTACGGCGACGGGCAGTATCTGTCGACCAAGACCAAGTGCCTGCTGGACATGGACGACGCCCATAGCGCGATCGAGATGGCCGCCCGGTCCCTGACCAGGATCGATCCGGCGTTCGTCCGCAACATGGCGTTCATCCACCTGGATCTGGCGCGCGGGCACCTGCGGCTGCGCGCCATCGACGAGGCGTGTGAGCAGATCGGTGAGGCCGCCCGTCTGACCTGTAGAAACACCTCGCCTCGGCTGGCGCGCTCGGTGGTGGAGGTCCGCGAGACGCTGAATCCGTGGGCGAGGACCCGTCAGGTCGTCGCCCTGGACGAGAAGCTGCACGCCTTCCAGCTCATCGCCTGACGGCTTCCGGTCCATCACGATCGATCAGCGTGCCCCGGGCATCTCCTCCAGCACCAGGATGTCGAAGAGGGGCGCGGGGATCGGTGGGTCCATCAGCTTGTGGGACACCTTCCGCCATCCCCACCTGCGATAGATCTCCCGGGTCCGTACGGCCTTGGGCTGTACCGAGAGCGTGGCCCGCTCGGCCCCGGACCCGGAGAGCAGTTCGTCGTGGATCCGGTGCCCGACTCCGGCGCCCCGCCGGTCGGACAACACTCCGTAGTCGATGACGGCGAACGTCCTGGTCCCGGTCTCGGCCGCGAACTCCTCATCGACCGGTTCCGCCAGCCTGCTCCACCAGTGGGTGTCGGCAGGCAGCGGATATCCGTACCCGAACCCGATGAACTCCGGCCCGGATCGCGCGGTGGTGAGCCGGAACCCTGGCCGCTCGGCCAGCTTGGGAAAGTAGGAGCGCTGGTTGGCGAACTCCGCGGCGTTCCCGTTGAAGGGAGGTAGCGAGAACACCGCCTCGTACAGATCACAGATCGTCCCGGCCAGCGCGAGCGCCTCCCGGCAGCCGTGTGTCTCTATCGTCATCTCGTCGGTGAGGGTCCTGTCGGTCATGCCCGTCTCCTCGCTCTCGCCACCTTCCCCCGAGGGCTCTTTACCCGTGGACGGACGCGGTAGCCGCTCCGGTTCATGCGGAGGGAGCGAGGACACGGGAGCGGGCGGCTTCCCCGCCCCGATTCCCGTACCGGTTCCGGCGGTCGCGAGAAGCGACGGGCCGTTCACCCGTTCCTTCGACCTGCCGCAGCGGCGCGAGGCCGTCCGCCGGGTCGTCTCGCGCCGCGTTGCCCGGTCGGGAGCCGGCGACCTTAAGGAGCCACGGCCAGCTTCCGGGCTCCAAGAGGTCCGAAGTCATAGACCGTGTTGTTCACCTGCAGTCCGTCGATCGCGCCGATGAAGGGGGTATCCATTCTGAACCCAAGACTCAGCGTGATCACCGCATCCGGCAGCGCGGCCTTGAGTTCGTCGAACGAACACGGAGAAGCCAGAGTACAGTTGATCAAGCTGCCTGTCGCCCCGGCCGCATACCACCGGCTGCCTGCTGCGCTGGCGTCGTACTGCTGCCAGGCGTTGGGCAGCCGAGGGCCGGGGGCCGACGGGTCGACAGAGGTATCAGGCAAATAGATCAAGGTCGTGTAGTTCGCCGAGCCCACATTGGGATCGACCTCTATGCTCAGTCCTGGCACGGAGACCTCCTCCGGAGAGTCGGCGCCCGCGAACGCCCAGTACTTTAAAATCGTGAGATCACTGATCGACAATTCCGCGAAGTCCGTCTCGTTGCCGAAAGCGATCTTGTCTGGGCTGTCGCCGACGATGATTCCCAGGCTGCCGATGCCATAGGGCGGCGGTACGGTGGCCGAGGAGCTGGTGGCGGGATCTCGCTCATACGGGCCAACACGGTAGACGGCGCTTGGTCCGCCATCTGATTCGCGGGCGATGACACCCCACGTGTCGGTACAGCAGATGGCCGCCCCCGGAGGTCCTTGCGCTCCTGTCTCTCCCTGCGGCCCCGCAGGCCCCGCAGGCCCCGTTGCACCCGTTGCGCCCGTTGGTCCTGTCGGCCCTTCGGGTCCCGTCGCGCCGGTCGCTCCTACAGGTCCCTGCGGCCCTATCGCGCCCGTCGCACCCACAGGTCCTTCCGGCCCCACAGGCCCTGTCGCACCCGTCGCGCCTACTGGTCCCATCTCACCTTGCGAACCCGTCGCGCCCGTCGCACCCGTCGCGCCCGTCGCACCCACAGATCCTTGCGGCCCTGCAGGCCCTGTCGCACCCGTCGCACCCACAGGTCCCTGCGGCCCTATCGCGCCCGTCGCGCCTGCAGGTCCCTGCGGCCCCATCTCACCTTGCAGACCTGTCTCACCTTGCGGACCCGCCGCACCCGTCGCACCCGTTGCACCCGTTGCACCTACAGGCCCCTGCGGCCCCATCTCACCTTGCAGACCTGTCTCACCTTGCGGACCCGCCGCACCCGTCGCACCCGTTGCGCCCGTCGCACCTGCAGGTCCCTGCGGCCCCATCTCACCTTGCGGACCCGCCGCACCCGTCGCACCCGTTGCGCCCGTCGCACCTGCAGGCCCCTGCGGCCCCATCTCACCTTGCAGACCTGTCTCACCTTGCGGACCCGCCGCACCCGTCGCACCGGTCGCTCCTACAGGTCCCTGCGGCCCTATCGCGCCCGCCGCACCCGTCGCACCCGTTGCACCCGTCGCACCTGCAGGTCCCTGCGGCCCCATCTCACCTTGCGGACCCGCCGCACCCGTCGCACCGGTCGCGCCCACAGGTCCCTGCGGCCCCATCTCACCTTGCAGACCTGTCTCACCTTGCGGACCCACCGCACCCGTCGCACCCGTTGCGCCCGTCGCACCTGCAGGTCCCTGCGGCCCCATCTCACCTTGCGGACCCGCCGCACCCGTCGCACCGGTCGCTCCTACAGGTCCCTGCGGCCCTATCGCGCCCGCCGCACCCGTCGCACCCGTTGCA